>NZ_CANLBV010000038.1 GCF_947488985.1 uncultured Vibrio sp. | reverse complement strand
TGAGCCATTACCTCACCAACTAGCTAATCCCACCTAGGCATATCTTGACGCGAGAGGCCCGAAGGTCCCCCTCTTTGGCCCGTAGGCATTATGCGGTATTAGCCATCGTTTCCAATGGTTATCCCCCACATCAAGGCAATTTCCTAGGCATTACTCACCCGTCCGCCGCTCGACGCCCATTAACGCACCCGAAGGATTGTTAGTGTCGTTTCCGCTCGACTTGCATGTGTTAGGCCTGCCGCCAGCGTTCAATCTGAGCCATGATCAAACTCTTCAATTTAAGATTTTGTCGACTCAACGAATACTGACTTCAAAACTAATATTTACCGCTCTTTCGAAAAAGAACAGAAACATGTAATTCTAAAGCTATTACCATTCCAACAGAATGATAATGAATTGACTGTGCCAAATAACCGAGGTTATTTGTATTGGTCACTCAGTTCATTGAAATCATTTTGATTCCGAAGAATCTGTTTTACTTCTCTTAATAAAAAGGGAAGATAAAACGTTTTGATATTCATCAACGAGTGCCCACACAGATTGATAGGTTTAAATTGTTAAAGAGCTTAACTTCTTGAACATTCCTTTTAAGTAAGGAACCTCTCGAAGTGGACGGCCATTCTAGCGAATTAACATTCAGTGTCAAACACTTTTTGAAAATTAATTTTTTGTCGCTTTCCGTCTTACTAATTACCGCTGAAGCCTTGTGGCGTCTGCCGTCTCAGTGGGGTCGAATTATAGGGAACCCTCTCAGGTTAGCAACTACTTTTTCATAAAAAATGAATAAATAGAGGTTAACTGTCTAATAGTTCACCTAAACGTAAAAAAGAGAGCATTTCTGCTCTCTTTTTGCTCAAAACCTAAGAGTATTATTAGATAAAGGCGTAAGCATCAGCGTACATATGCTCTCGCTTTGCTTCTTTATTCTGAGTAAATAGGTCTCTTGCAGCACCTGCCATTTCAAAACGACCTGCGATATAGATATCGAAATCAGCCAGTGATTCGAAACTTTGCGTAATTGCTTCAAGTACATTACCAGTTTGGCCGCGCCATACTTCAGGTGCTTCTTCTACTACCGGTACAAAGTGCACATTGCTGTGCTTTTCTGCGATGCCTACTAGCTCTTCTTTTGCATATAGCTGGCACTCGTCTTTTGCGCCCCAGTATAAGTGAATTTCTTTTTTGCTGTTTTGCGCGATACAGTGATCTAGGATTGAACGCACGTAGCTAAAACCAGTACCACCAGCAATCAATAATAGAGGACGTTCGCTTTCTTCTTTAACCCAAGCATCACCGTGTGGTGCATCAATAGCAATATCTCCACCTTC
Source organism: uncultured Vibrio sp. (assembly GCF_947488985.1). Classification (GTDB taxonomy): domain Bacteria; phylum Pseudomonadota; class Gammaproteobacteria; order Enterobacterales; family Vibrionaceae; genus Vibrio. Next base: position 32,775 of record NZ_CANLBV010000038.1, on the reverse strand, counting down.
AGCTTGTGCTTTCTTCATCGCCTCAACAACTTCTAATGCGTAAGCATTGTGCTCAGCGGCACCAATGTGTAACTCAAGCTCACCTTCATGGCGGCATGGGCTGCTTGCAATAGAAAATGGACGTTTATCTTTCTCGCCCATTTCAACCATCAGGTACTGGCCCGCTTTAAAAGCGACAGGTGTTTCTGGGTGAAGTAGGATTTGGTAAGTGTTACAAGCCAAAGGCTCGATAGACTTCACTTTACATTTAATAGTCATGTTCTTCCTCTTACTAACCCTTAATCGGCAAAGGTTAGAACTAAATTACTTTCTGCAAATGCTTGGCAAGCGAAAATCCAGCCCTGTTCCTGCTCTTTCTCTGTGAGCATGGGTTCAAGGTGGTAACTCACTTGCCCTTCTAATTTTTTGCACATACACATCGCGCATGCGCCAACTTGGCAACGGTTTGGGAAATAGATATCGCTGTTGAGCGCAGCATCCAAGACCGTTTGCCCTTTTTCTACTGTGAAACTGATGTTTTCTGGATATAAGACTACTTGGTAGCTCATGAAATTCCTAGCTGTTCCCAGATGCTATCAATCTTTTTAACGACATCAGGATCTTTTGTGATAGGAACGCCCCACTCGCGAAGACATTCGCCTTCCCATTTATTGGTCGCATCTAGTCCCATTTTGGAGTGTCCAGTTTCGTTCTGTAGGAACAATGTATCTCTGGCCGGGTCCATTCTGGTGGTTACCGCCCAAATGATGTCATTCCAGTCACTCACGTTGACATCACCATCACACACGATAACAAACTTGTTCTCATCAAATTGAGACCAAACCGCTTCCATGATTTTCTTACCATTTCCTGCAGATTGCTTATCAATAGACACCACAACCATGCTGGCGTTGTCGTTCTGTAGATGAATATCAATAACTTCAGGGTGAGCCTTCGTTAATTCAGCTAGGCTACCTTCGATATGTTCACTACTTACAGGCGCAGATTCAACGTCTGGCGATAGTGCTAACTCCGCATCCCACTTCTTGGTGATGTCTAAACCCATCTTAGAGCCCAGTCCAACCACTGGTGATGCAAAATCTAACGAGTCGATAGGCGTGTTCTCTATCATCAAGCTATCACGAGACGGATCCATGTGTTCACACATCGCAACCGTTACTTGAGGCCAATCACGTGGATTCACATCCTCATCGCACACCAATACAAATTTGGTGTACATGAATTGACGCAAGAAAGACCATACACCCATCATCACGCGCTTAGCGTGACCTGGGTATTGCTTCTTCATTGTCACAACGGCCATTCGGTACGAACAACCCTCAGGCGGTAGGTAGAAGTCTTCTATCTCTGGGAACTGCTTTTGAAGGATAGGAACAAACACTTCATTTAACGCAACACCCAATACCGCAGGCTCATCAGGTGGGCGTCCAGTGTAAGTGCTGTGATAGATAGGGTTCTCGCGCATGGTTACATGAGTAATGGTAAACACGTGGTGCTTTTCTTTCTCGTTGTAGTAACCCGTGTGGTCTCCGTATGGGCCTTCATCTGCGAACTCATTCGGATCGATGTATCCTTCCATCACGATTTCCGCACTTGCTGGCACTTCTAGGTCGTTGCTAATTGATTTAACGACCTCGGTTTTGCTACCACGCAGTAAGCCTGCAAACGCGTATTCCGATAAGGTATCTGGTACAGGTGTCACCGCGCCAAGAATGGTGGCAGGGTCTGCACCGAACGCCACAGATACAGGGAATGGTTTGCCAGGGTTGGTTTCCATCCAGTCGCGCAGATCTAGCGCTCCACCACGGTGAGCTAACCAACGCATGATGATTTTGTTCTTACCGATCTTTTGCTGGCGATAGATGCCTAGGTTTTGGCGTTTCTTGTTTGGGCCACGAGTAACCGTTAAGCCCCATGTTAGCAGTGGTGCGACATCGTCTGCCCAACAGCTCATCACGGGGATTTTATCTAGGTCGACGTCATCACCTTGCCACACCACTTGCTGGCAAGCCGCTTTACGAAGGCGTTTAGCTGGCATGTTTAAGACTTGCTTAAACACAGGCAGTTTATCGATAGCGTCTTTAAAGCCTTTTGGTGGCTCAGGTTCTTTTAGATAAGCAAGCAGCTTACCCACTTCACGCAGTTCTTTTACATCCTGACGCCCCATACCAATAGCAACACGATTAGGTGTACCAAATAGGTTGGTCAAAACAGGCATGTCATAGCCTACTGGGTTTTCAAACAATAGAGCCGGGCCACCAGCACGTAGAGTACGGTCGCTAATTTCGGTCATTTCATAGTCTGGGTCGACTGGACGAGAGATGCGTTTCAACTGACCAATGCTTTCAAGATGGTCGATAAAATCACGTAAATCTTTAAAACTCATAGGACTTCTACATGCTGATTATTCTGCGCTCAGTATATCAAAAAGGGTGACACTGAGATCCCCCTTTTTAATGTGGTTATTGAGAGCCAAAATCCACTTTACGGTAATGCTTGCTCGATCAAAGAACTCTTCACCTGAGGGTTATCATCGACGAGATCTTGTAACCATCGTGTATGACCTTGTTTTGCTAATTCACGGGCAACCAAAGAGGCTTCATCGGCAATCGCCATTCTAGAGACCAAGAACTGCTTCACCTCTTCCGAGAGTGGATTAACTTTAGTGAGCAAGGTAATCGCTTCATCTTTCAAACGGGGATTCTTAGTTGCAGCCATAACCTGTTCAAGCGCGAATGCTTGTTTGGTTTCAGCAAGACGAACCAATTCAGCTTGGCTGTGATAATCCGCCTTCATACGCCATAGGATCTTGTAGACCTCAGGGTCTTCACTCACCTGTGCTAATCGAACCACCACCTCGGAAGACGGTAGCCAACTTACAATCGGCGACGTGGTCAGTTGTTTGGTTAGGTAATCAACCGCCTCAGGCGACAAGCTGTCTAGCTCTCGGATTAACAGTGCTTCTCGAGTTTGGACCTGGTGTTCAGGGCCAGACAACCATTCTTTCAGGTTGAGCTCTTGTTTCTCCGCATCGAGAACAAACACCAATGTTTTTTGGTCTTGGCGCCACTGCTTAATGAGCCGGTTGGCAATCGAAGGGTAATTAAAAGCAGGAACCGTAAACTCATAGCCATCACCACGCTCTAATACTTGGTAGGTTGGCGTAATAGCGAGCTGTTGCTCCACAAAGATAGACATCTTCGGTGTGAGTACGATTTTTTGCTGCTCGAGCTTCTTCAAGAGTTGGTAACGTGTCACTTCTTGTTGGGGAAACGCTAGACGCTCAAGAGCAAAGCGCAACGAATTGGTCTCGTCACGCATGACAAGTTCTAACAGTTCAGCCGTTTTTAGTTTTACTTGATCATTCTCAAGCCAAGACTCTACTGTATCTGGAGACATCTCCGCAGCATAACTGATGCTAATCGGTGACAATAACAGTGAAGTAGACAGGAGCAATGATGACAACAGTCCATGTCGCATTTTAACCTCCTTGTAACACAATTATTCATTCTGCAAGCTGCCACTACAAAATGCAAATAAAAAACGCCACCCGAAAGCAGCGTTTTTTGAACATTGTTATCGAGTCAGAATTACTGGCGGCGCATCGCGTCAAAGAACTCATTGTTCGTTTTGGTCATTGCTAGCTTGTCGATTAGGAACTCCATCGCATCAGTCTCACCCATTGGGTGTACGATCTTACGAAGAATCCACATCTTCTGAAGCTCATCAGGCTTAGTGAGCAATTCTTCACGACGAGTACCAGAGCGGTTGAAGTCAATCGCTGGGAATACACGCTTTTCAGCAATCTTACGGTTGAGGTGCAGTTCCATGTTACCTGTACCTTTGAATTCTTCGTAGATAACTTCATCCATCTTAGAACCCGTATCAACCAGTGCTGTTGCGATGATCGTTAAGCTACCGCCTTCTTCTACGTTACGTGCCGCACCGAAGAAACGCTTAGGACGGTGAAGTGCATTTGCGTCTACACCACCCGTTAGAACTTTACCTGATGAAGGGATTACGGTGTTGTAAGCACGAGCTAGACGAGTAATCGAATCCAGTAGGATAACCACGTCTTTTTTGTGTTCAACAAGGCGCTTCGCTTTCTCGATAACCATTTCGGCAACTTGTACGTGGCGAGATGCTGGCTCATCGAATGTTGAAGCAACCACTTCACCTTTCACTAGGCGCTGCATTTCTGTTACTTCTTCTGGACGCTCATCGATAAGTAGAACCATGAGTTCACACTCAGGATGGTTACGAGCAATGCTTTGAGCAATGTTTTGCAGAAGCATTGTCTTACCCGCTTTAGGCGGAGCAACAATCAGACCACGCTGACCTTTACCAATTGGAGATGCAAGGTCAAGAATACGAGCTGTAATGTCTTCAGTCGCGCCGTTACCCGCTTCCATCACCATACGTTCGTTGGCGTGAAGAGGCGTCAGGTTTTCGAAAAGAATCTTATTACGAGCGTTGTCTGGCTTGTCGTAGTTAACCGTGTTGACTTTAAGCAGTGCAAAGTAACGCTCACCGTCTTTCGGTGGGCGGATTTTGCCGCCAATCGAGTCACCTGTGCGAAGGTTAAAACGACGAATTTGGCTTGGTGATACGTAGATATCATCTGGGCCAGCCAAGTATGAACTGTCGGCGCTACGTAGGAAACCAAAACCGTCTTGAAGAATTTCTAGAACACCATCACCAAAGATGTCTTCACCACTTTTTGCATGTGCTTTAAGGATGGAGAAGATAATGTCTTGTTTTCTTAGACGCGCTTGATTTTCAAGACCTAGGCTTTCGCTAAGCTTAACAAGTTCAGACACAGGTCTGTTCTTCAGTTCAGTAAGATTCATAGTGGTGGAAGTTTGTTTAGTCAAAATAGGATCTGTTTTCTTAAGTTAAGAAGGATTTGGTCACAGGCTCGACCAAGAAGAGAATTTGTTCAATTAACGTGCGATAAATTAGCACTAAAACTAAGACTAGTCCATAGCTTAGAAAAAAACAAAACCGCGCATTGATTAGCTGCGCGGTTTCTTTTCAAATGCTGACCTGATTACAGGTTAGCGTCTAGGAACTCTTTAAGTTGAGTTTTAGACAGTGCACCAACTTTCGTTGCTGCTACGCCACCATCTTTGAAAAGAATTAGTGTTGGAATGCCGCGAATACCAAATTTTGGTGGAGTGCCTGCATTTTGGTCAATATTTAATTTACCGATGCTAAGCTTGCCTTCGTACTCGTCTGCGATTTCAGCGAGAATCGGAGCAATCATTTTACATGGACCACACCATTCAGCCCAAAAATCAACAAGAACCGGGCCTGCAGCGTTGATTACATCGCTATCAAAACCGTCATCAGTTAGCTGCAAAATCTTATCACTCATCTTCCACTCCAATGTATTTTTTAGAACTGGTTGGATGATAACCAGTAAATAGATGCCCTATTGGAATGTATTTACTTTCGTATTGCAAGCTTAAGCTGATATTCTATAGCAATGAAAAAGACGCATATCACAGAGCAAAAGTTCGCCGACTTGGATTTACTTCCGCAAGTTATTGAAGGATTGGATAAAAAAGGGTTCGATTATTGTACCCCTATCCAAGCCTTGGCGCTCCCGGTACTGCTCACCGGCCAAGACATTGCAGGCCAGGCCCAAACGGGTACTGGTAAAACGCTTGCGTTTCTAACTGCTACTTTTAACCACCTGCTAAAAACACCTGAGCATGAAGGGCGTAAGCCTAACCAGCCACGTGCGATTATTATGGCACCAACGCGTGAACTCGCGATTCAGATCTACAACGATGCTGACTCTCTGGTTGCAAGCACGGGTATCAAGGCAGCACTTGCTTACGGTGGCGAAAGCTACGACAAGCAACTCGGCAAGATCGAAGAAGGCGCAGATATCTTAATTGGTACCACTGGCCGAATTATCGATTTCTACAAGCAGAAGGTATTTAACCTTAACCACATTCAAGCTGTTGTGCTTGACGAAGCCGATCGCATGTTCGATCTTGGTTTCATCAAAGACATCCGCTTTTTGTTCCGCCGTATGCCTGAACCAAAAGATCGCCTGAACATGCTGTTCTCTGCGACCCTATCTTACCGCGTACAAGAACTCGCATTCGAACACATGCACAACCCAGAGCATGTGGTTGTTGAGCCTGAGCGTAAAACAGGTCATCGTATCCAAGAAGAGCTGTTCTACCCTTCTAACGAACACAAAATGGCACTTCTGCAGACGCTAATCGAAGAAGAATGGCCAGAGCGCGCTATCATCTTCGCTAACACTAAGCACAAATGTGAGTCTGTTTGGGGCCACCTAGCTGCCGATGGCCACCGTGTTGGCCTGCTAACTGGCGATGTGCCACAGAAGAAACGTGAAAAGATCCTTGAACAGTTCACCAAAGGCGAAGTTGACCTACTTGTCGCAACCGACGTTGCTGCACGTGGCCTGCACATTCCTCAAGTAACACACGTATTCAACTTCGATCTCCCTGACGATTGTGAAGATTACGTTCACCGTATTGGCCGTACTGGTCGTGCTGGTGAAAGCGGTCATTCGATCAGCTTTGCTTGTGAAGATTACGCAATCAACTTGCCACCAATCGAAGAATACATTGAGCACGCAATCCCAATGTCTGACTACGATGCTTCAGCCCTGCTAGAAGATCTACCAGCACCATTGCGCTTACGTACACGTAACCCGCAACAACGTCGCTCGAACAACAATGGTTCACGTAACGGTAACCGTAAACCAAACCAGAACCGTCGCCCGCGTCATAACAAGGAAGGTTAGCCGCTTATGAGTCAAACAGTGTCACCCCCGCTTTATGCTGCAATCGACCTCGGGTCGAACAGTTTTCATATGCTCGTTGTGCGTCATATCGATGGCAGCGTACAAACCATGGCTAAGATTAAGCGCAAAGTGCGTTTAGCTGCAGGCTTAGATGAAAATAATGCGCTTAGTACAGAAGCCATGCAGCGAGGATGGGACTGTTTGAGTCTCTTTGCAGAGCGACTGCAAGACATTCCACAAGAAAATATCCGCATTGTCGGTACAGCGACCCTACGTACCGCCATCAATGTGGATATTTTTCTAGAAAAAGCCAACCAGATCCTTGGCTACGACATCAATGTTATCTCCGGTGAAGAAGAAGCGGCGACGATCTATAAAGGCGTAGCACACACTTCTGGTGGCAGCGGCCGCCGACTGGTTGTTGATATTGGTGGTGCAAGCACCGAGATGATCATTGGTGAGGGCTTCTCAGCGAAAGCACTGACCAGCCTGAAGATGGGCTGTGTTACTTGGCTTGAGCGTCACTTTAAAGATCGTCAATTAACCGCAACCAACTTTAACAACGCCATTGAAGCGGCGAAGTCGACGCTAGCTCCAATCCTAGATAGCTACACCGATATCGGGTGGGACGTGTGTGTTGGCGCCAGTGGTACCGTTCAAGCACTGCAAGAAATCATGTTAGCGCAAGGTATGGATGAGGTCATCACTCACGCCAAACTTAAGCGCCTACAGAAACAAGCTATGGTAACCGAGCGCTTGGAAGAGCTCGAAATCGAAGGACTCACCCTTGAGCGCGCATTAGTGTTCCCAAGTGGCCTTTCCATCCTGATTGCGATTTTTGAGCTACTTGAAATAGATTCAATGACACTCGCGGGCGGCGCACTCCGTGAAGGTCTCGTCTACGAGATGGTAGATGAGCTACGCCAAGAAGACATCCGCGCCCGTACCATCAAGAGCGTGCAATCACGCTACCAAATTGACGTTAGCTACGGTGAACAAGTTGCTGTAGTCGCACAGACTCTGTTAGAACAGGCGGGGGCTGAATCTTGGATTTCAGAGCCTCAAGCTGGTGTGCTACTGCAAACCGCAGCTAAGCTGCATGAAATAGGTCTAACTATCGATTTCAAAAAAGGCGGTGAGCACAGCGCTTATCTACTACAGAACTTAGACCTACCGGGTTTTACTCGCGCACAAAAGCACTGCTTGGGTGAATTAACTCGCCGCTACCGCGAACAGTTAACCTCACTACCAGAGCAACATGCTATCTCCGGCACCAGCAGCAAGCGTATTTTGCGTATATTGCGTTTGGCTATTTTGCTGACTCATAGACGCAACCCAGCACTAGAACCTGAGTTTCAACTGACAGCAAACGGCAATAACCTGACCTTAGCGCTGGCTAAGCAGTGGCTAACCGATAACCCGCTGACCACGGCCGAGCTCGAAATTGAATCAAATCGACAAACCGATATTGGCTGGCCGCTGAGTATTGAAAGCCTCTGATATTTATCATTGGATGCGAGAAATTAAAAAAGCCCAAGTGAATTGACTCACTTGGGCTTTTTGTTAATGCACGATTAATGCGATTCGTTGCTTGGCCAAGACTTAAGCCTTAACACCCGTCACTTTAAAGTCAGGGTTCACATTGGTCAGCTTCTTAACAACATAGTTAAGAAGCACACCGTACATAGGCACAAATAAGCCTAGGCTGATAATAAGTTTGAACCCGTAATCAACCAGTGCAATTTCAGTCCAGTGCTCAGCCATGAATGGATCTGGGCTTTGGTAGAAAGCAATCGCAAAGAAGGCAATGGTATCCAATGCATTACCAAATAGCGTTGAACAGGTTGGGGCAACCCACCACTGTTTAAGCTGACGTAGGCGGTTGAAAACATGCACATCTAAGATCTGACCAAGCAAATAAGCCATAAAGCTTGCTGCGGCAATACGGGCCACAAACACATTGAACTCACCGAGGTGACCGAAGCCTTGGAATTGCCCCTCAAAGAACACCACTGACAAGAAGTAAGAAACGGCCAGTGCGGGTAACATCACTAACAAAATGATTTTACGGGCAAGCTGTGCGCCGAAAATACGTACCGTCAGATCGGTGGCGAGAAAGATAAACGGGAAAGTGAAGGCACCCCAAGTGGTGTGCATACCAAAGATAGTAAAGGGCAGCTGAACTAAATAGTTACTTGATGCGATAATGATCAGATGGAATAGAACTAGCAGGGCTAGAGCTTTGCGCTGTTGCGCTGGCGTAAAGTTACTCATGCAGTATCTTTTTAGTTTGGTTTGGGGGTGAGGGAACCCAAATCGAGTCATTTCTTCGAATAAACGAAGAAAGCTCTTACCAATAATGTGAATTAAAAATGTATCTATAATTTGCTCTATTGAGCGGCGGGCGATTATACATTAATCAATATTGGCTGCAATGGTGAGAACAGACGCAAACGTTTATTCTCACTTTTATTGGTGAATGGTGTTAGAAACAATGCTTTAAAAGCCAGGTTTAAAAGCTACGTTTTAGAAGCGATGCTAAAAGTTAAAACCGCGCTTAAAAAGCGTCGCGAGATAATCAAACTCTTCTCGGCTCTCTTCCGCGTTTAACGACTCAAACCAGATTGATTCACTGTAATGTTCTGATTTTAAAAACATCCGACAATCTTCAAAATCAATCAACCAAGAGTGCATGTCGGCGTCCCATTGCTTTTCAACTATAGAAGCGGACAGCAATGCCACCAGCTTTTCACCTAATACTTCGTAAGAATCAAAATCAAAACTTGGAGACGTAATCAATAAACGCCCTTCCTCAGCCAAATACTCTCTTAAGCCAAATTCTGTTTGTGTTGTCATGTCCCTATCAACCTTATTCTTTTTCTATGACCTAGTCGTTTTTAGAAGCCAAATGATTCTGCAAATTAGTCGTGTGTCGTAATGTGTTCTTGAATCAAATCTAAGAATGGGTCAGCGTACTTATCGAGTTTACGCTGACCAACACCGTTAACTGCTAGCATCTCACCGTATGAGGTTGGCAGCACTTCAGCCATATCAATCAAGGTCGCATCACTGAAGACCACATAAGGTGGCAAACCATCTTCATCTGCAATTGATTTACGTAGCTTACGCAATTTAGCAAACAGCTTCTTATCGTAGTTCTTGCTGCTGAGTTTATCGGACTTAGCATTACGCACCGCCGTATCTAAACGAGGTACAGCCAATTCCAAAGACATCTCACCACGCAGTAGTGGTCGCGCTTCTTCTGTTAGCTGTAATGTCGAATTACGAGTGATGTTCTGAAACAACAAGCCTTTGTGAATCAACTGACGGAAGATACTGATCCAGTAGTCATGGCTGTGATCGCGACCAATACCGTAAGTAGACAGCTTGTCGTGACCATTATCGCGCACACGGATGTTCTGCATGCCGCGCATCACTTCGACCACATAGCCCATACCAAACGACTGATTCACACGGTACACACAAGACAATGCCTTCTGCGCCTCTTGAGTCGCATCAAAGTGCTTGGGCGGGTCTAGGCAGATATCGCAGTTGCCACATTGCTTCTCGCGATATTCGCCAAAGTAGTTGAGCAGAACCTGACGACGACAAGTCTGCGCTTCGGCAAAGGCACTCATCGCATTCAGCTTGTGCATCTCAACTTGTTTTTGTGGGCCTTCTTCTTTTTCATCAAGCATACGACGCAGCCAACCCATATCAGCCGGGTCAAACAACATCATAGCTTCAGCAGGCAAGCCATCACGACCAGCACGGCCAGTCTCTTGATAGTAAGACTCGATGTTGCGTGGAATATCAAAGTGCACCACAAAGCGTACGTTGGGTTTGTTGATACCCATACCAAATGCCACAGTCGCGACAACGATCTGGATATCATCACGTTGGAAGGCTTCTTGAACGTAAGCGCGCTCATCGGTGTCCATACCGGCATGGTAACCCGCAGCACGAATACCGTTGTTGCACAGCTTCTCGGTCACCATTTCCACTTTCTTACGGCTACCACAATAGATGATGCCGCAATTGCCTTTCTGTGTTTCTAGGTAGCGAACCACCTGTGAGACGGGCTTGTGCTTCTCAACGAGATTATAACGAATGTTAGGACGGTCAAAGCTGCCCAAGTAGGTGTGTGGATCCACCAGCTGCAGACGCGAGATAATGTCTTTGCGTGTTGCATCGTCAGCGGTTGCCGTCAGCGCCATATAAGGCACGTGCGGGAAATATTGCTTAAGTTGGCCTAATGATGCGTATTCCGGACGGAAGTCATGCCCCCATTGAGAGATACAGTGCGCTTCATCCACCGCAATCATCGAAAGCGGTAAACCTTGAAGACGTTCGATAAAATCGCGCATCAACACACGCTCTGGCGACACGTAAACCATCTTCAATTGGCCTGAATTCATGCGATTAAACACACTCATCAGTTGGTCACGTGGCATTGAAGAGTTAATGCACTCAGCCGCAACACCGTTCGCCTTCAGTTGGTCTACTTGGTCTTTCATCAGCGAGATCAGAGGTGAGATAACCAGAGTGAGCCCTTCACGAACCAAAGCAGGAATCTGGTAACACAGTGATTTACCACCACCGGTCGGCATAATCACCAAGCTATCTCTGCCGGCAACAGCCAAATCAATCACTTCTTGCTGACCATCGCGAAAGGTTTGATAGCCAAACACATCTTGTAAGATGGTTTGCGCATCATTCTCGGGGGTTGGTGTTTGCTCAGCAATCAGAGTAGCGGTCATTATGGTTCCTAATTGAGGTATGAAATCAGCAAGCATCATTCGCAAGCAAGTCGCACATTGTAGAGGGGAACGCTGGCGAATTAAACCGCAAATTGTTAGGTGAAAAGGGTTCACGCTCCTATACTGACCAACTCTCTTATAAATCTTATTAATAAGCACTCAGTGCTAGAGAAAGATGCATGACACAAGAAGAACAACAACGTACGCGCCAAGGAATTTTGCTTGCCGTTGGTGCCTACACGATGTGGGGTATCGCCCCTATATATTTCAAATCTTTAAGTGAAGTTTCCCCATTTGAGATTCTCAGCCACCGTGTAGTATGGTCTTTTTTCCTACTCTCTTTGTTACTACACGTTAGCCGCAGTTGGCGTAAAGTGCGCGACACCCTAACCTCAAAGCCAAAAATGCTCTATTTGGTGGCGACCTCTATCTTGGTGGGTGCTAACTGGCTGATTTTTATCTGGGCGGTAAACTCCAATCACATGCTCGATGCCAGTTTGGGGTATTACATCAACCCACTGATTAACGTGTTACTCGGGATGTTCTTCCTTGGTGAACGCTTACGTAAGCTTCAATGGTTTGCAGTCGCCCTTGCTACGATTGGCGTGATAATTCAATTGATCGCGTTTGGCTCAGTGCCAGTGGTTGCGATTGCCCTAGCCTTCAGCTTTGGTTTCTATGGCCTATTACGTAAGAAGGTCAGCTTAGAAGCACAGACTGGCCTGTTCATTGAAACATTAGTCATGCTGCCTATCGCTGCAACGTACTTGTTGTTTATTGCAGACAGCCCAACCTCAGATTTTTCGGTGAACCCGATACAACTCAACCTATTACTGATTGCAGCTGGTGTTATCACTACGGTTCCATTGCTTTGTTTTACTGGCGCAGCAACTCGATTGAAGCTATCGACACTCGGCTTCTTCCAGTACATTGGCCCTAGCCTGATGTTCTTGTTAGCGGTTCTTATCTATGGTGAAGCCTTTACCAGTGACAAAGCGATCACCTTTGCCTTCATTTGGGGCGCTCTGGTTATTTTTAGCTTTGATGGGCTGCGGCACAACAGCAACAGCCAGCGAGAAAAAAGCCATCGCTGAACGCATTTTAGCTCGTCGTCAATAAAAACCAAGTCATCAATAAACGCCAACAATCGATGAAAGCAGAGCTAAGCTCGGTTAAATTAACCCTCATTTAGCCGAGCTTTTTACGCTGTGCTCAACAGCGCCAAACCGAACTAATCAGTTATTGGAATAGACAATGAACGAAGTCACCATTTTAGTTACCCTCGCCTCTATCCATTTTATCGCCTTAATGAGCCCTGGCCCTGATTTTGCGCTTGTGGTACAAAACGCAACCCGTCACGGGCGTCAAACTGGGCTATACATTGCTTTGGGGTTATCTTGCGGGATCCTAATGCACTCATTGCTGAGCCTGACCGGGATCAGTTACCTCGTCCACCAGCAGCCAACATTATTTGCCATAATCCAATTGGCAGGCGGCAGTTACTTACTGTATTTAGGCTACGGTGCACTTAAAGCAACCTGGAATATCATCCACAACCACCACGATGACACTGGTGTGGTCAGTGCTAACGACCGAATTCTTACCAATAAACGTCAGGCGTTTTCCAAAGGGTTTGCGACCAATATTCTCAACCCAAAGGCCTTGGTGTTTTTCATTAGTCTAATGTCGAGCTTAGTCCCAGCGGATATGTCCCTGTCAGGTAAAGGGTTGGCGCTGCTTATTCTATTCGGTTTATCGCTCTTTTGGTTCTCACTCTTAGCTTGGATGCTATCAACCAAAGCGCTGCAGGAAAAATTGCATGAAGCGACGGTTTATATCGATGGTTTATGCGGCGCGGTATTCACCATGATCGGCCTCAGTATTCTGTGGCAATCAGCCTCATCACTCTTAGTCTAAGTGAGCACTTCGATGGCAATTCGTTAATCACGCACTGGCTAAAATCCATTTCCACTGCCAATCTAGCTCTGTATACCAAAAGGAGAAGATCATGCAGTGGAAAAGCAAACTCACCACTTCGACCCTATTTTTTGCCTCTCATTTTATTTGGGCCAATCAAGCTGCCGATTCCGTTGCCCCCGAACAAAGTAGTGGTTTCGAAACCAAACAGCTTGTAAAGGCTAACGACTGGATGGTCACCGCTGCCAACCCGATAGCCACACAAGCTGGCGCGGATGTACTTGCACGTGGTGGCAACGCGATTGATGCCATGGTTGCAGTGCAGCTTATGCTTGGTTTGGTTGAACCTCAATCGTCGGGTATTGGTGGCGGTGCGTTTCTTGTCTATTTTGATAATAAGCACAAACAGCTCAAGACCTACGATGGGCGTGAAACCGCACCACTGGACGCGACACCGCGTTTGTTCCAAGATGAAAATGGGCAACCACTTAAATTTTATGATGCCGTGATTGGCGGCCGATCTGTTGCCACGCCGGGTACCGTGCAACTGCTATGGGATACTCACCAGAAATACGGCAAGCTAGAATGGGCATCATTAATCAAACCCATCGCGCAACTGGCACAAAAAGGGTTTACCATCAGCCCACGCTTAGCCACCCTGATTGAAAACGACCAAGAGCGGCTGAGCCGTTTTGCCGCGACTAAAGCCTACTTCTTCCATGCCGATGGCAGCCCGAAATCTGCAGGCACACAACTTAAGAACCCAGAATACGCCGCAACCTTAACAGCCATCTCGAAAGGCGGGGCTAAGGCCTTTTACCAAGGAGAGATCTCTGCCGAGATCATCAATACCGTGCAGACCGCGAAAGGTAACCCTGGCGTATTAGCGCAGAAAGACTTTGACGCGTATTCGATCAAGCAACGTGAGCCGGTTTGCTCTGCTTATGAGAGCTATCAAGTGTGCGGTATGGGACCACCCAGCTCAGGAGCACTGACGGTTGGCCAAATCTTAGCGATGACTGAGCAGTTTGATCTCAAAGCATGGGGGCCAAACGATGCGAAATCTTGGCAGGTGTTAGCTGACGCTTCTCGCCTAGCCTTTGCAGATCGTGGCATGTACATGGCCGACCAAGATTACGTTCCCATGCCGACTCAGGGCTTAATCAATACTGACTATCTGCAGCAACGCGCCCAATTAATTACCGTAGGTCAGTCATTAGTCAGCGCACCATCGGGCATGCCACCGTGGGATCATGCGATGCAGAGAAGCCAAGATGTTTCTATTGAATTGCCTTCCACCAGCCACTTCAATATTGTCGACAGCGATGGCAATGTCGTATCGATGACCACCACCATTGAGAACGCATTTGGCTCACGCCTGATGGTAAGAGGCTTCCTACTCAACAACGAACTGACCGACTTCTCATTCAAGACTCATAACGATGGCAAGCCTATCGCCAACCGACTTGAACCGGGTAAGCGCCCACGCTCCTCAATGGCTCCGACCATTATCATGCAAGACGCTAAGCCTTACATGGCGATTGGATCTCCAGGCGGCAGCCGCATCATAGGTTATGTCGCACAAGCCATTATTGCCCATACCCAGTGGGACATGGATATTCAGCAAGCGATCAACCAACCACACTTCCTCAACCGTTTCGGAACCTTAGATTTGGAAAAAGGAACATCGGCGGAAAACTTCAAACCTGAGCTAGAAAAGATGGGATTTGAGGTCAACGTTCGCGATCTTAACTCGGGTTTACACGCCATTCGCATCACAAAAGATGGTCTAGAAGGTGCTGCAGACCCTCGTCGTGAAGGTGCCGCTATCGGCCAATAAGGGTAAATACTCCCTTTTTACTCCCTGCCTTGTGCGAGATCTCTCACAAGGCAGTGAGTAAATATCGATATTTAACTGAGAGAACAAACAGCAACTAAATGTAACCGCTTGAAATAAAACAACACGTACATTTATCAATCGAATAAACATCTAGAAATTTGCTCGTGCACCATTGCTGATAAATAGGAGTTCAGTAATATGAATGGTGTCGGAAGGATGCTGACACGGAACAGGAAACGCCAAGGACTTGGTTATCTTCAGGATGAAGATTCGATTACTCAGGATGAATAATCGGCATGGATAGCGAAATGGACATTGAATGGACGCAATAGTAACTAGGATGGTTGCTACTAGGGAAATGCAATGGACACCTCTGGACGAGGAAAGGACTGAACATCAGGATGATGTAAGGGACACCGCTCAAGGAACAAGTGAAGCGCGCTAACGAGGATTGTTGGCAGATCAGGATAAGATCAAGGACACCGCTAGGAAGGCGATGAAAGGAATACGCTGAAGGATAACAGCACACTATCATGGATTTGATGCATGGAGCACACTTAGTAGCTGGATTGCTGCGAGTAAGACTATAGACCCCGATGAGCGCAAGCTCTCGGGGTTTTTCTTTAACTGCTGTTTCAGCCTCTCCCTCAAAAACCACTGCCATTATGCGTTGATACCAATCGTAGTAAATAATGGGGCATCCTAGCTGGTTAAAACGCTCGATAACTGCTTTAGAATTTTTGATTGCAGAACAACCACTTGTCAAAACTTATTGTTAAAAAGAGCTGCCTTGTTCTCAAGCTTTTTTCCTGCACTATTTCTGATCGCTTAAAGAGATACGCAATAAAAAAAGAGCAACCATTGGCTGCTCTTTTTGCGTTCAATAATGAACGGTTATTAGATGCTGAAGTAATAGATTAAAGCTGCTCTAAACGCGCGTAAGCCGTTACTAACCACTTAATCCCTTCACCGTTAAACGCCACTTGAACACGACTCTGTGGGCCACTTCCTTCGAAGTTGATGATAGTGCCTTCACCAAACTTAGGGTGCTTAACGCGAGAGCCCAAACTAAAGCCCGTTTCGTTGAAGTTCTCTTTTACGGCGGTCTGACTAAAACGACCACTGCTTGTCGGACGGCTGACTTGAGCTTTCATACGCACTTCATCCAGACAGGTCTCTGGCAGCTCACGAATAAAACGCGATGGCTTATGATACTTATCCTGACCGTACAAACGACGCATCTCAGCATAAGTGATGTAAAGCTTCTCCATCGCACGAGTCATGCCTACGTAACACAAGCGACGCTCTTCTTCTAAGCGCCCTGCTTCTTCGGCAGACATCTGGCTTGGGAACATGCCTTCTTCGACACCCACCATGAACACCATTGGAAACTCTAGGCCTTTAGCACTGTGCAAAGTCATTAACTGAACCGCATCGTCAAACTCATCGGCCTGACCTTCACCCGCTTCCAAAGCCGCGTGAGTTAAGAACGCAGTCAGCATGCTCATCTCATCGGCTTCTTCCGGCTTTTCAAACTGGCGCGTTGCCGTTACCAATTCTTCCAAGTTCTCAATACGTGCCTTCGACTTCTCCCCCTTCTCTTGCTCGTACATAGCAAACAAACCCGACGATTTGATCACGTGGTCGGTTTGCTCATGAAGTCTCAGTTCTAACGTGTCATCTTCAAGTGCATTAATCAGCTCAATAAAGCGACTCAACGCACCCGCAGCACGACCAGGCAGCACTTGCTCTTCTATCAAAGCAACACTCGCTTGCCACATGGTGGTACCACGATCACGCGCTGCAAGGCGAATCGTTTCTAACGTTTTATCACCCAAGCCACGCGTTGGCGTATTGACGACACGTTCGAACGCCGCATCATTGTCGCGATTGCTCATTAAACGCAGGTAGCTCAAGGCATCTCTGATTTCTTGACGCTCGAAAAATCGCATACCGCCATAGATTCGGTAAGGTAGGCCACCTTGAATCAAAGCTTCTTCAAGAACACGAGATTGGGCATTATTACGATAAAGCATCGCTGTATCTTCTAGCGCACCGCCTTTCTCTTGCCACTCTTTGATTTTGCTCACCGTAAATCGAGCTTCATCGAGCTCGTTATAAGCAGAGTACACCGAGATAAGCTCGCCATCGTTACCATCGGTCCACAGCTCTTTACCCATACGTTCGGTGTTGTTCGAGATAAGCTCGTTCGACGCCTGCAGAATGGTTTTAGTTGAACGGTAGTTTTGTTCCAGTCGAACCGTTGAAGCACCCGGAAACTCATCCAAGAACTTCTGAATATTTTCGATCTTCGCACCACGCCAGCCATAGATAGATTGGTCATCATCACCTACGATCATCACGCGACAATCTGGGCCTGCCATCATACGTAGCCAAGCATATTGAATGTTGTTGGTATCTTGAAATTCGTCGACCAGAATATGCTTAAAGCGAGCTTGGTAATGTTCACGAATGTGTTTTTTATCGCGCAGCAGCTCGTGCGCTCTTAATAAGATCTCAGCAAAGTCGACCAAGCCCGCACGATCACACGCCTCTTGATAAGCAGAGTAGATCTTTAACCAGGTTTGAGTTACAGGATCATGGTAGGCATCAATGTGGCTTGGGCGTAGCCCTTCATCCTTTTTGCCGTTGATCCACCACGCCCCTTGCTTGGCAGGCCACTGCTTTTCATCCAAATTTTGCGCTTTGATTAAGCGGCGTAGTAAGCGGATCTGATCATCAGAATCAATGATCTGGAAATCTTCTGGCAGCTTGGCATCGAGGTAGTGAGCACGCAGAATGCGGTGGCAAATACCGTGGAAGGTGCCATTCCACATCCCTGATGAACTGCCCATCATTAACTCTTCAATACGACCGCGCATCTCTGCCGCCGCTTTGTTGGTGAAGGTAACCGACATAATAGAGAACGGTGATGCTTGCTCAACACTTTGCAGCCAAGCGATACGATGCACCAATACACGCGTTTTACCACTGCCAGCACCAGCCAGAATAAGGAGGTTTTCTAAAGGTGCTGCGACCGCCTCACGTTGTTTATCGTTTAGGCCATCGAGTAAAAGCGAAGGATCGATCATTGGATATGCTCACTACTGGGTATTTATACATAAAAGTTGATTATAACCTAAACACTAAGCGGCGTTTAGGATATTGAGAAGAAAAAACAGTCAAAAAATAACAGCTCATAATCAATAATTTAAAATCAAAAACCGCATCAATATCGATATTTTTGATCATGATATGAAATTATTTGTGGGTTGTTCCTATCCTCTTTAGTAAGCAAGTTAACAATTCATTAACCTGCGAAGCGTAAATACTATTAAGTCTAGAGGGAATGACTATGAAAAATTCTAATCTTGCTGTTACCGCTGCAATCACAAGTGTACTCGCGTTTGGCGGTACGGTTCTTACTTCAGCACCTGCGGAAGCGGCAGCAAAAGAAAAATGCTACGGCGTGGCAAAAGCTGGCCAAAATGATTGTGCGACTAAAACAAGTTCATGCGCGGGTACAGCAAAAGAAGACAATCAATCCGATGCGTTCGTGGTTGTTCCTAAAGGCCTGTGTGACAAATTATCAGGTGGTAGCACTCAATCATCATAATTGAGCTGCTTAGTATGGTGGGCTGATATTCAGCTCACCTCCACTTCCGATTAGGAGAACCGTTGTGACTCAAACTCTTCACCCCAATGCAGGGGTTGGCCTTAGAACACCGCACTTGGACTTCTTTAGCCAAAATCCATCTCTAGTGAGTTGGTTAGAGGTTCACAGCGAAAACTACTTCTTAGCGCACTCACCGCAGCGCCAGCAACTCAGAGAAATTCGCCGTGCACACAACATCAGCTGCCATGGGGTTGGATTATCTCTCGGCTCTGTTGAGCGCATCAATCAACATCATCTAGTACAATTAAAAGACCTGATTGATGATATCGAACCCTTGTTGGTTTCTGACCACCTTAGTTGGAGCCAAACTGGCGGTCATTACTTCAATGACTTATTACCGCTACCTTATACAGAAGAAGCACTCGAAGTGTTTTGTCGCAATGTCATCGAGGTTCAAGAAAGCCTGCAGCGGCCCATCTTGATCGAGAATCCATCGAGTTACCTAGCCTTTAAGTATTCAACGATTCCTGAGTGGGAGTTTTTGGCTGAGGTACAAAAGCGCACCGAGTGTCGCCTATTGCTCGATTTCAACAATATTTTCGTCTCATCTTTTAATCATGGCTTTAGTTGTGAAGAGTACTTAAGCGGAATACCTGCAGACAAAGTGGAAGAGATTCACTTGGCCGGTTTTACGAAAAAGAAACTCGAACAAGGTGAGATCTGGATAGACACTCACAGCAAACCCGTCTGTGACGAAGTATGGCAACTTTACACCCAGTGGATACAACAACACGGTTCACGCCATACCCTAATCGAGTGGGATCTCGATATCCCAGAGCCACAAGTTTTATTGGATGAAGCAACCAAAGCCAGTGGCATTTTGTATCAAAACAACAAATTCAACCAAAGGAGTCGCGCCTCATGAGCCACTCCCTAGCAGATGTTCAATTGGAGTTTGCTAACGCCCTACGCTATCAAAACAATGGTGAGCACTGCGACATAGTGAGCGACCATTTTACCGATGAACAGCGAATCCAGATTTACCGTAATAACTTTGTGATCAGCTTGAGCGAAGTTTTGGCAGCAACCTACCCACTGACGGAAATGTTGGTTGGTGAAGCGTGCTTCCAACAGATGGCTCGTCAACATGTCTTAAGTTATCCATCGACCTCTGGTGATGTCAGTGGTTACGGTGAACATTTCGAACAGACTATCCAAGCCTTTCCTGCGGTTATTGAGGCTGCACCTTATCTCGCAGAAGTGGCTTTATATGAATGGCAGAAAGACAGCTTGGTAAGGTTTACGTCACAAGCAGATGTCGACCAGAGACCTCTTTCTTGTCTGGCCGATGTACCACAAGAACAACAAGGTGCTTTAGTCTTTCATCTCAAAGATTCAGTAACACTGATTCATTCTAGTTACACGATTATCGCGCTTGAACACGCCATCTATCAGCAACAACTCGACGGGCTAGACATCAACCAAGCTGAATTTGGGGTGTTAATCCGAGCTGATAATTCACAGGTTGAGAGCCATAGTTTGAGTGAAGAGAGCCACCAACTCCTCACTAAATTTCAATCAGGCCAAACACTTGCAGCGATAGACCCATCATTACTACAACATCTGAATACTGTCATGGCGTTTAACGTCATCTCAGGCTTTTCAATCAATGACGAATTGGAGACATAATATGGATAACAACACAGTCACGAACATTATGGCTCAATACGACAGTTTGATTGAGAAATCACAGGCATTCTTTGTTCCGCTGCTGCTTCTATTTTGTCGCCTTTGGGTGGCATGGGTCTTCTTTAATTCTGGGCTCACTAAGATAGCGACTTGGGATAGCACCCTATACTTGTTCGAACTGGAATACCAAGTACCACTGCTGCCTTGGGAATTAGCAGCCTACATGGGCACCGCAGCTGAATTGATTCTGCCAGTGTTCTTAGCGCTTGGTCTATTAACTCGACCTATGGCAGCGGTGCTGTTCGTTTTTAATATCATTGCGGTGGTGTCCTACCCAGTGTTATGGGCGCAAGGCTTCTACGATCATCAGCTGTGGGGAGTAATGATTCTCATCGTTGTCGTGTGGGGCGCTGGGCCATTCTCACTTGATCGAATTTTGAAAGCGCAGTTTAGAAGTTAGAACGAACTTTAATTCGAACTAAATTGATATACCCCAAACGCAAAAAACCACTTCATTGAAGTGGTTTCTTTTTTAACTGGGGCAGACTACTTGTTTAAAAAAGCCCGTAGCTCTTCAGCAGAGATACCTTGCTCGGCGAGCTCTTTAGCCAATAGCTGAACCTGCTCATCCTTGCGCGACTCTACCACACGTTGGAATTGGTAAATGATATCTCGCAAAGTATCGATTGGAACTTGTTTTGCCGCACTGCGAATGCGCTCTTCACTTTGGTTACCTAGCTCTTTAAGCAGTTTACCAAACATGACCTTTTCAGGTGCATCTTCCATCTGTTCTAAGACGCGCGCCATTTCGTAGGTTGTTAATGACATTACAGTATTTTCCGTTGGGGACTAACGTTTCAATGGGTGACAAATATACCATGTTTTAACGTTTCGCAAACCGCCATTTGTATATTTTATCACCCTTGTAAGTTATGCCTTAGCAAACGTCGTATGCCACGACTTACCCGCTTTACTTACCATCACCAACAGTGCCGGCACGATCAAGAACATTTGCAGTGCAATCATTACCTGCGATGTTAAATCAGCACGTTGCATGATACCCACAAGCAGCCCTGAACCACTCATTTGGAACAAACCAAGCAACGCCGCAGCCGTACCCGCGCGATCACCGAAAGGTTCCAGCGCCTTACCTGCTGCAGCACCTAGAATCCAAGCAAAACCAATGGAAGAGAGGAAAATAGGTAACATAAAGGCAATCGCCGTCGCATGACTAGCAAGCACCAACATAATAACACCGGCGAAACCGAGTATTGAGATGCCAACGACCAACGCGATATAGGTCCCAAAACGATCCATAAACTTGGGTGCAGTAAAAGCAGCGGCGATATTAATTACCGCATTTACACCAAACCAGAAAGTAAATTCTTTCATGGTCAAGCCGAGGTTTTCCATCAGCACAACGGGGGCAGAAGTAACATAAGCAAGAATAATTGCCATCGCCATCAAGCATAAGGTTGCGTGGAACAGAAATGAGGGTGTTTTCAGTACAGACCAGTATCGCTCAAGCTTGAACACCGCAACCTTTTCTGTCGCAGGGTTTGACTCTTTCATTTGGAAAAAGAGGATGCCGCCTACAACAATGGCAAACCCCGCCATAAAGCTAAAGTTCGAACGCCAACCAAACTCATGAGTCAGCCACGCACCAAGAATAGGGGCCAATGCTGGAATAAAGCAAATGGCACCATTAAGGTAGCTGATCATTCGGCCACTCTTCTCAGGGCCAAAGAGATCGCGAACCGTTGCAAAGGCAGCTACAGAAGTCGCACAAGCTCCTAAGCCTTGTAGCAGCCGAGCTATTAGCATCATATCAATCGATTGAGCTGCCCACGCCAAGCAAGCACTCAATGCATAGATACTAACACCTCCTAATGCAACGGTTCGACGTCCTAACTTATCCGCCAACGGACCCGCAAACAGTTGTCCTACCCCCATCGCGAATAAAAACCAAGTGATCGTATCTTGTGCTTGTGCATGTTCCACGTGAAACGCTGTCGAAATTTGCGGCAAAGCAGGTAAATAAATATCAATCGCCAACGGGCTAAATAGTACTAGCATGGCAAGCAGTGCAACCTGCAGTTTACTAGGATTTGGAAGTGTACTAGAAGGCACAAGATTCTCCGGATGTATTAATTGGGGGGCATAGTAACTAACTAAAGATATGAACAGAAATGGCATATAATCATTAGCATTATTCCAAATAGGAAACTCACATGAATATCGAGAAACTATCGCGCCTCGACCTCAATCTATTAGTTTGCTTGCAGGTGCTAATGGAAGAGCTGAGTGTTACTCGCACTGCACATCGATTGTGCCTGAGCCAGTCAGCCGTGAGTAAGTCATTAGCCAAACTTCGTGAGCAATTTAATGACCCCCTTTTCACAAGAAGTGCACATGGCTTGCGACCAACACCAAAGGCAGTCTTTCTCAAGCCTCGATTAGAAACGTTGATCAACCAACTTGATGTGCTCACCCAACCAGAGACGTTCATTCCCAACAACAGTGATCACAGCTTTCACATTGCAGCTGTAGAGAGCGTTTACCCGCTTATTCTTCCCCACTTCTTACCGGCGATATTCCGACAAGCGCCCAAAGTTAATATCAATACCCACGCATGGACCGATCAGACCTTTAAGAAATTACAGCTCGGCGAGTTAGACATTGGGCTGACGGGTAAAGACATCGACATCAACGATGCGCGCTTAACCATGCTACCGCCAGACGATATCTGTGAGCAGGAGATCTACCGCGATGCGCAAATGTGCGTCCTCAGGCGCAACCACCCGGCTCTGAGTGGCCAATGGGATCTCGACACCTACCTCGCCCAGCGCCATGTTCAAGTGAGGTGTGATGGTAATGATCGATGGCTGCTCGACTACAAACTTGCCGATCTTGGTCATCAGCGTGATATCGCGATTTCAGTACCTGATTTCAATAGCGCTGCGAGTCTATGTAGTTACACCGACTTCGTATTTACTGCGCCAAGCCACTTCACTTATCTTGTGGCTAAACAACTCGATTTGGTGGTGGTTCCATTGCCTATGGAGTTTCCGCCAATGGCTTACACCTTGTTCTGGCATCGTGATAGGGAAAACGACCCAGCGCTCACTTGGCTGCGAGATATCATCAAAGAAAAAACCCTACATCTCAGATAAAAATGGTGTGCAGAGTTTGCAGCAAACCAACAAAAGAGATAGCTTATTGAACGAATAAGTCCCCTCATCGAGCTATCAGCCATGAGGTCAATAAGGACCCTAATAATAAGGATAAACACAGATGCACAATACCACTGCTGAACGCGTAGCTGCGGTTCGAGATTGGCTTGAAGCCAACCAGTTAGATGCCATTATCATTCCACATGAAGACGAGTACCTAGGTGAATACGTTCCTGCACATAACGAGCGACTTCACTGGTTAACAGGGTTCACTGGCTCTGCAGGAGCTGCCGTTATCACTCGAGAGAAGGCTGCTATTTTTGTTGATGGTCGCTACACGGTTCAGGTTCGTAAGCAAGTACCAGCAGAGTTATTTGAGTATCGCCACCTTATTGAAGAGCCAGCGTTAGATTGGATCGTTAATTCCCTAGCACCAGGCAGCAAGGTTGGCTTTGACCCACGCATGCACACCGCAGCTTGGCTGAAAGGCGCACAAGCAAAACTGACAGGCAAAATAGAACTAGCAACAGTATCTTCGAATCCAATTGATGAGCTTTGGTCTGATCGTCCTGAGCCTATCGTGTCTGATATCCGCCTAATGGCAACGGATACGGTTGGTCAATCAAGTGAAAGTAAGCGTGCTGAGATTGCAAACTTATTAACCGCTAAAGGGGCCGATGCTGCTATCTTAACGGAGCTTGATTCCATCTGCTGGCTGCTTAACGTTCGTGGTTTAGATGTGTCTCGCCTGCCGGTTGTATTGTCTAATGCCATCATTCACGCCGATGAAAGTGTCGATTTATTCTTAGACCCAGCTCGTATCCCTGCTGGCTTTGAAGCGCACGTTGGTAATGGTATTCGTGTTTCTCACCCATCTGAACTTGAAGCACGTCTTCAATCTTTAGAAGGTAAGAATGTGTCAGTTGATTCAGGCACAAGCAACGCTTGGTACACGCTTGTTCTACAAAACGCAGGCGCTCATATCATTGAAGCAGCAGACCCGTGCTTAATGCCAAAGGCTGCTAAGAACGCAACTGAAATTGCGGGCATGAAAGCGTGTCACATTCGTGATGGTGTTGCGATGGCCAAGTTCTTGTCTTGGATTGATGCTGAAGTCGCGCAAGGTCACCTACACAACGAAGCGGTATTGGCTGACAAAGTACAATCGTTCCGCGAGCAAGATCCAACGCTGATGGACCTAAGTTTTGACACCATTTCAGCAGCAGGCGGAAACGCAGCTATGTGTCACTACAACCATGAGAATCAACCTGAACCAGGTCAGCTAGAACTGAATACTCTGTACCTAGTCGATTCAGGCGGTCAGTACTTAGATGGTACAACCGACATCACTCGTACTATCGCGATTGGCCAGCCAAGCGACGCGATGATCAAGCAGTTCACATTAGCGCTTAAAGGTCACATCGGCATTGCACGTGCGCGTTTCCCACAAGGTACTCGTGGTTTCCAACTTGATATCCTAGCCCGTCAGCACTTATGGGCAGAAGGCTTCGATTACGATCATGGTACTGGTCACGGTGTTGGTCACTTCCTAAGTGTTCATGAAGGTCCACAAAGCATCTCTAAGAAGCTTATCGACGTACCTCTTGTTGAGGGCATGGTGTTATCAAACGAGCCGGGCTACTACCGTGCTGATGAGTTTGGTATTCGTATCGAGAACCTAGAATTGGTTGTTGAGCTGCCAACTCAAGGTGATTTCTCAGTATTAACGTTTGAATCGCTAACACGTTGCCCTATCGATAAGCGCAACATCAACGTCGATCTACTGACGCGACCTGAAATTGCTTGGCTGAACGATTACCACCAAAAAGTATGGAACGATGTTAGCCCATTAGTTGAAGGTGATACGTTGGAATGGCTACGCCAATCAACCACACCACTTGCTCACGCTTAATACCTTGCCAGGCAGGTAACTGAACCAAAACTAGTTGGCTCAGTTAGATATTCAAACGGCTACCCTCAGGTAGCCGTTTTTGTTTGTCGATTTCACATCACTGATGTTTCACGTGGAACATTCGCCAGGATGTGAGTTAACCGGAGTAAGCGCTATGCCAATCTCGCCATACCGGGTCGAAGCCGCGTTGACGAATCATCGACTCAACATCACCCGCACTTCTCTCATCACTTATCTCAAACTGTTCGAGCTCTTCTTCATCAGAAGCATAACCGCCCGGTTGTGTTTTAGAAGCCGCTGACATGCTAGTGATACCCAATGGCAACACATTATCGCGGAACATTGCAGATTCACGAGTCGAAAGAGACAACTCAACCTCAGGGTTTAATAAGCGATAAGCACAGATAAGTTGAACCAACTGTTTATCACTCATAATCGATTTAGGCTGCAGACCACCCTCACACGGACGAAGACGTGGGAATGAGATCGAGTAGCGAGTTTGCCAATAAGTGCGCTCTAGGTAGTCTAAGTGAGCTGCGACAAAGAAGCAGTCGGTTCGCCACTCTTCTAAGCCAATCAAGGCACCAATACCTATCTTATCGATGCCCGCCTTTGCCAATCGATCGGGCGTTTCAAGCCGGTATTCAAAATCCATTTTATTGCCACGTAAGTGATGTTCAGCATAGGTACTTGGGCTATATGTTTCTTGGTACACCATCACTGCATCCAAGCCCAGTGTTTTGAGCTCAGCATAATCCTGTTGATCGAGAGGCTGAACTTCCATAGCAAGGTAGTTGAATTGTTTCTTGATGTGCGGCAACACCTCACGGAAGTACTTCATCCCAACCTTAGTCTCATGCTCACCGGTAACCAGCAATACGCTATCAAACTTCATCTTCTTGATTGCCGTACACTCAGCATCAATCTCATCTAAAGTCAGGGTGCGACGCTTAATACGATTTTCCATCGAGAAGCCACAATAGGTACATGCATTGGCACACAAGTTTGACAGATACAATGGAATATAAAGCGACATAGTATTACCAAATCGCTTACGTGTGAGTGCCAACGACTGCTGGGCCATCTGCTCTAAGTAAGGTTCAGCCGCTGGGGAGATCAACGCCTTAAAGTCTTCCAAATCACGCTTGGGTTTACTCAACGCACGTTCAACATCCGCTGCCGTTTTACTGAAAATCGACATGCCAGTGTCATCCCAGTTGAGCTGTTTAAATCGATCAACAAACGTCATAACAATACTACTCGTCTAGGAATGAGGTTAATGGACTAGAAGCAACCGCGTGGGAGACTTGTCCAGCAAGGCCAGCAAGATAAGCCATACGCCCAGCCTCAACCGCCAATTTAAAGGCAATCGCCATCTCGACAGGCTGTTGAGAAGCCGCAATCGCAGTATTAACCAATACAGCATCTGCCCCCATTTCCATCGCACGAGCGGCGTGTGAGGGTGCGCCGATGCCAGCATCAACAATCACAGGAACATTCGCTTGGTCGATAATGATCTCTAAGAAGTCTGCCGAAGCAATACCTTTGTTCGAGCCAATCGGTGCACCTAGCGGCATAACTGCAGCACAGCCGACTTCTTCCAAGCGCTTACACAATACAGGGTCGGCATGACAGTAAGGCAACACAACAAAGCCATCTTTAACCAATTGCTCAGCAGCTTTTAATGTCTCAATTGGATCAGGCATCAAGTACTTTGGATCTGGGTGAATTTCCAGTTTGAGCCAGTTTGTACCTAGCGCTTCGCGAGCCAAATGCGCAGCAAAGATCGCATCCTTAGCGTTCTTTGCACCAGAGGTATTCGGAAGTAGATTTACGCCAGCATCAATAATTGGCTGCAAAATATCATCTTGCTCAGAACGAATATCAACTCTCTTCAGTGCCATGGTTGCCAGTTGAGAACCGGACGCTTCGATAGCACTCGCCATCAAATATTTGTTTGCGAACTTGCCGGTTCCAGTGAACAGACGTGATTGAAACGTTTTATCTGCGATGGTTAACATGGTTAGCCCCCTGCAATAGCTTGGAAAAGAGAGATGGAATCGCCTTCGTTGACGATGGTTTTTTGCCATTGGCTGCGTGGTACAACCGCATTATTGATAGCAAATACACACCCTAAATCAGGTAGCGATAATACTTGGATGATGTCTGAAAGAGACGACGATTGCGCGACCTGCTCTGGTTGCTCGTTTATAGAAATAGTTATGTGGCTCATTGTGCTTCTTCTTGTAGGTGTTGGATCGCCGTTGTGTTGCAAACCGGACATTCGCTATCTTGAGTGACCATTAGGTTTTGCCAGTTCATGGTCTGGCCATCGAACAGCTTTAGCTGATGCGTTGCGACTTTAAACTCGCCACCGCTAATACGCTGAATAGCAGCCAGCGCTTGAAGGTTACCTATAGTGCCGACCACTGGACCAATGATACCGCTATCACTACAACGCGTTGTTTGTGAATGGTGCTCAAACGGGAAAAGGCAGTGGTAACATCCTTTCTGGTTCTGATAATCAAAAACAATAAATTGACCTTTCCAACCGATTGCAGAACCCGATATCAAAGGTGTATTAGCTTTGAAGCAAGCTCGGTTAACCTGCTGGCGTGACGCGAAGTTATCAGTACAATCCAACACGAGATCAGCCAACATGACTTCTAATTCAAGTTGGCTTTCACTCATTCGTTGATTGATAGTTCTTACTTGGCTTCGACCATTGAGCTCATTCAGTTGTTGTTTAAGTGCTTCGACCTTAGGTGAACCTAATTGGCTCTCCTTGAACGCTACCTGTCTCTGCAGGTTGGACGAATCAACACAATCATCATCGACCAACACAATTCTTCCCACACCAGAAGCAGCGAGATAGAGAGCAGCCGCATTACCTAAACCACCACAACCAATCACCAACACATGGCTGTTTAACAGGTTTCGTTGCCCTTGCTCACCAACCTCAGGTAATGCAATTTGTCGTTGGTAACGAATGAACTCAAAGTCACTCAGCATAGCTAGGCTCACTCATAACCTCTTTGCTAGTCATTAAAGACCTAGGAGCCATCAGCTTATCGAAGAATTCGATCACTTTTTGTGGGTCTTCCGCTAATGTAATCGCACGTACAACCGCTAAGCTCGATACACCACAATCCCAAACCTGCGCAGCTGTCGATTGGTCAATACCGCCAATAGCAACCGTCGGATAACCAGTAAGTTCTTCTGTGTATGGGATGGTATCAATTAGCTGTTGGTACAGAGATAAACGCACCAAGCCTTGAGGCTTTGATGGCATCTCTTTTGTCGTAGTCGGAAATATATGGCCTAGTGCAATGTAGCTTGGGTTGATTTGGACGATGCGCAGCAACTCGTAATAACCATGAGTCGATAGACCGATCTTAATACCAGCTTGGCTCAGCTGAGATAGATTGGACTCTTCAATATCCTCTTGCCCTAAATGAACACCAAAAGCGCCATGCTTAACGGCCAACTGCCAGTAGTCATTGATGAAAACCTGTGCATCATGCTCTCTACCAAGTTCGATAGATCGTGCTATTTGTCGTTCTAAATCAGCTTGCTGTGGATTTTTAATTCGCAGTTGAACCGTATTGATTCCGAACTTGAGCAGCCTCTCTACCCACTCGACATCATCAACCACCGGGTATAAGCCGAGGCTATTTTTGCTTAACTCAGGGAAGGAAAGTGATGTCCCTTGGTTGGCCCAACCAACACTGATATCCAGTCGTTCATCTTCTAGAACAGGGATAGGAAAATTTTGATAGTGTGCTGGCCATGTTCCACGTGAAACATTCGATGCAGCGCGAGCTAAAACCAACGCGTCTTCCAATGGAAATTCCAACGCCAATAAAGTAAGTAACCAAGCGAAGTGACCACGATTATCTAATTCTTGATGAGCTGTAGTGTCACTCTTGATAACGCGATTAGCATTTAAGTGTGACCAGATATCTAACACAGCTGAATCATCGGAGACTCCGATATGGACTGTGTTCGAAGCTTGAACCAAAGCAGCACAAACATCGGTCAACGCAACTGAATCACTGTAATCAACAACATGGTTCAGTTGCTCTAACTGACACTCCGCCAATGAATCAACATCATGAGCAAAGCCAATAGATAATGCTTGTTGAGCATCAACGATAGAGAAGTATTGAGTTGGGCTTACACCCAACTCAACTGCACCAACTGCTAAACCTTGTCGTTTAGCAACCAATAGACAGTTTTGAACCTCCCCCGTTAACTCGATGTATTGAGATGGGATGAGAATCTTCACTGTCATTATTCCTCTAATTGAGCTTCTTTTGCGCCTACAGCAGGGTGATAAAGTTCAGAGCCAGTATCACGGAACTCTTGTGATTTTTGACGCATTCCCTCCAACGGGTTATCTAGCATCTTAATCTCGATAGCCTGATCAGCGGCTACTTGTTCAGTGTCTTTTACATACTCTCGAACTTCTTGAGAAATCTTCATCGAGCAGAACTTAGGTCCACACATAGAGCAGAAGTGAGCAACCTTGCCCGACTCTTGTGGCAGGGTTTCATCGTGGAAAGAACGAGCTGTTTCTGGATCTAAAGCTAGATTAAATTGGTCTTCCCAACGGAATTCAAAACGAGCTTTAGATAATGCATTATCTCGGATTTGTGCGCCCGGATGCCCTTTTGCCAAGTCTGCTGCATGTGCTGCCAGCTTGTAAGTAATCAAGCCAGTCTTCACATCTTCTTTGTTGGGTAAGCCCAAATGCTCTTTAGGTGTTACATAACAAAGCATCGCACAGCCGTACCAACCGATCATAGCCGCGCCAATACCAGAGGTAATGTGGTCATAACCCGGTGCAATATCAGTGGTCAGCGGGCCTAACGTATAGAAAGGCGCTTCATGGCAATGCTCTAACTGCTCATCCATGTTCTCTTTAATCAGGTGCATTGGAACATGCCCTGGGCCTTCAATGATCACCTGAACGTCGTATTCCCAAGCCACTTTAGTTAACTCGCCTAGAGTACGTAACTCCGAGAACTGAGCCTCATCATTGGCATCTGCAATAGAGCCTGGACGTAGGCCATCACCTAGTGATAAAGCCACATCGTACTTCGCACAGATCTCGCAGATCTCGCGGAAGTGTGTGTATAAGAAGCTTTCTTGGTGATGTGCAAGACACCATTTCGCGATGATAGATCCACCACGAGAGACAATGCCTGTCACACGTTTAGCCGTCATAGGAACGTAACGAAGAAGCAAACCGGCATGGATAGTGAAGTAATCAACGCCCTGCTCCGCTTGTTCAATCAAGGTATCGCGCATCACTTCCCAGTTAAGGTCTTCGGCTACACCATTCACTTTCTCAAGCGCCTGATACATAGGAACCGTACCAATCGGCACTGGGCTATTACGTAGGATCCATTCTCGAGTCTCGTGGATATTACGGCCAGTAGAAAGGTCCATTACGGTATCGCCGCCCCAGCGAGTCGACCATACTAGCTTCTCAACTTCTTCTTCAATCGAAGAGCTTACAGAAGAGTTACCGATATTGGCGTTCACTTTCACTAAGAAGTTTCGGCCAATAATCATAGGTTCTGATTCTGGGTGGTTGATGTTTGAAGGGATGATAGCTCGGCCTTCAGCGACCTCTTTACGCACGAACTCAGGGGTAATTTCTTTTGGCAGGTTTGCGCCAAAGTTATGGCCAGGGTGTTGGTGATTAAGCTGTTCATCAGCGAACTTCTGACGCCCCATGTTCTCACGTATTGCTATGTACTCCATCTCAGGAGTGATCATTCCCTGACGAGCATAATACAGTTGAGTTACACATTGGTCGCCAGTCGCGCGACGGACTCGAGGCAGGTTTCCATAACGAAGGTCGTCTAGGGTTTCATCTTCTAAACGTTCTTTTGTGTAAACAGAGCTTACATCATCGAGCAATTCCGTATCACCACGCTCTTCAATCCATTGCTCTCGCAACTTAGGAAGGCCGCTATAAAGGTCTATTTCATGCGTAGGATCGGTATAAACACCTGAGGTATCGTAAACATGAATCGGCTCATTAGGTTCGAATACAGGCTCTTTTTTGGTACCGCCAACAAGGCTATCTGCGAGTGAAATTTCTCGTACCGGAACTTGAATGTCCTCTCGAGATCCTTGGATGTAAGCTTTTTTTGAATTTGGATAAGGTTGTACGGATAAAGAATCGATGAAATTCTTCGCTTCCAGTCTTGCTTGTTTACGACTCGACATAGCATTTTTCCTTGGCTTTTAGCCATTATTTATAGGGATAAAAATGCTTGACGGATTAGATGCTACAAGAGGGATCACGGTAAGAAATACAGTTGTGATCTGGAGATAGATCTCTAGAAGGATTCTAGTTAGATATCTACTCTTGTTCCCTTCGCAGGTATTAGCCTGATCAGGTTCAACGGATCCCGAGTTAACGGTCTCAGCCATATGGCACTCCGACAAGTGCTATCGAGTATATAAAAACGGCTTGGATAAACCAAGCCGAGCTGTAAACAAATCGTAAGAAGATTTTAAGATTTTATTAAAAGTTGGAAGCCAATCCAGGCTGCTGAGATACTTAAAACCACATTGAGCAATACGTTAAGTCCCATCTTAAAGAAAGCACCCTGCTGCATAAGAAGTACGTTATCCATTGAAAAAGTAGAAAAAGTCGTTAATGCCCCTAGAAAGCCAAGACCAATAATTTGTCGCCATGGCTCCGTTGTGATCATCTCATTTTCAAACGCTGCGATAAGCAAGCCCATCATCAGAGAACCAATGACGTTCACAGTGAGTGTGCCATAAGGGAAGCCACGCCCTAACATCACAGCACACAGCTCTGAAATCAAATAACGTGAGCAAGCACCAAATGCCCCACCAATGGCAATAAAACCTAAAATAGATAACTGACCCATGAATCCCCCCAAATAATAGTCACTACATTCTAGCTTTAAGGGAAATAAAAGCGAGAGGAGAAACTCAGAATGCCAATACACATATTATACCAATCTAAGTAAAAATATGATCTAATTGAGGCTGTTACTTCTTCGTGAAAAAAGACGCTATGGACAGCCTC
>NZ_CANLBV010000037.1 GCF_947488985.1 uncultured Vibrio sp. | reverse complement strand
TCGCTGGCATTCATGTTGATGTGGCTACCGATGTATTGTTGAACACGGAATGTACAGCAAAGATCAACACGCCCTAGAAAGAGAAAAACATATATTCGCGTTTATTTGAGTCCGATTGAAAAAGTCACGCTGCAACGAAAGCCTTCCTAGGAAGTGGCTTTCGTTACCTAGCTTCTACCAAGCGATGGTATCAATCCGTCTGTTTAACACTCAACCCATATAATTAATAATCAGCCCATCTACTTAATAATTAATAACCAACCTCGAAAGTCTTATTTTTGAGGTGCTGGCTTAGAGCGGTTTCTCGAGGGTTTATTCGTTGAAGGCTTGCTTCCTACCGGCTTATTTGAAGCATTACCTTTACCCGCACCACTTGGCTTGCGCTGAGTATTTTGAGAATTTGAAGCATTCGCTGCAGGCTTGCTGCCCGCATTGCCGCGCTTAAAGTTATTCCCGCTGTTTCTTACAGGCTTATTGTCACCTGCTGCTGATGAACTGTTTTCTGCAGGTTTGTTACCAGACGTAGGCTTACGCTTGGGTGCAGAGCCATTACCTGCGACATGACGCTTGTTCTTACCTGCTGGCTTATGCCCACGAGCGTTATCACCAGAACGTTGACCATCGGCATGCTCACGTGGCTGTTTTGCTTTCTTCGGCTTCTTAGGCTTGATTGGGCGTGAATCTAAGCGAGATTCCGGGAGCTTATTGACTGGCGAGAAACCTTCAAGCTCACGTCTCTCTAACACTTGTTGAATTAAACGCTCAATACCAAACAGCTCACCCACTTCATCAGCACAAACCAATGAAATCGCTTTACCGACTTCACCTGCACGGCCAGTACGACCGATACGGTGTACATAGTCTTCCGATACATGGGGAAGATCGAAGTTAACCACTTGTGGAAGTTGCGGAATATCGATACCACGAGCGGCGATATCCGTTGCTACCAACACTCGTACCTTACCTGTTTTAAAGTTCTCTAAGGCCTTAGTACGTGCACCTTGGCTCTTGTTGCCATGAATTGGCGCTGCCGTAATATCTTGCTCTTCAAGGAAGCGAGCAAGCTTGTTTGCACCGTGCTTGGTTTTGCTAAATACCAGCACTTGTCGCCAATCATTGTCTTTGATTAGCTTGGCAAGCATCGGACTCTTTTTCTTTTTATCTACTGGGTAGATGCTTTGCTCAACGGTCTTCGCTGTCGAGTTTGCTGGGCTGACTGAGATTTCTACCGGACTGTTCACTAGGCCTTTCGCTAAGCTGCGAATATCATCTGAGAACGTTGCCGAAAACAGCAAATTCTGACGTTTCTTAGGCAAGAAAGCCAAGATCTTACGAATATCGCGGATGAAACCCATGTCTAGCATGCGGTCCGCTTCGTCTAATACTAGAATCTCTAACTGATCAAAACGCACAGCATTTTGGTTGTATAGGTCAAGTAGACGACCCGGTGTTGCCACCAGCACATCACTGCCTTTACGCAGTTTTTGCATCTGAGGATTAATTTTTACGCCACCAAACACAACCGTAGAAGTCAGAGGTAAATTAATACCATACTTCACTACGCTAGCATTCACTTGCGCAGCAAGCTCACGAGTTGGCGTTAGCACTAACGCACGAACCTGATTCTGACGGACACGAGGGCCGTTTGATAGCATTTCAAGAATAGGTAGCGTGAAGCCTGCAGTTTTACCTGTACCTGTTTGAGCAGCGGCCATGACATCTTTGCCCGTTAGGACAGCAGGTACGGCTTTCTCTTGGATTGGTGATGGCTTATCGTAACCTTGTGCTTCAATAGCTTTAAGGATAGGTTCAGAAAGGCCAAGGGAGGTAAAACTCATAGATTATTTTCTCAGTTGAATAACATTTAGTATGAGCAACGTATTAAGGAAGTCGTTGCTGCAGCTTTTGCTGATCAATCAGATTGATATAGAGCAAAGCGCGGTATTCTGAGGCTTTTCCCCACATTCAGCAACTAAATTCTAGTCCCCACTGCAATTCTGTCTAGATAACCTGCCGCTTCTGTTGATACATTTTTTCATCAGCCGCTTTCAACAGAGCGTCGACATCATTGTATTTATCCTTATTGTGAATGATCCAGCCAACACTGATCCGCAGATAAATTGAATCCGCCTGATAGTTAACCGGTGTCGCACATATCGCTCTTCTAAGTTTAGCCACAATCGAAGAGGCATGTTGGTCATCGATGATTCGGGGTAGCAAAATCAAGAACTCATCGCCACCAATTCTTGCGACAATATCAGACACGCGTAACTCATGCTTAATGCGCTTGGCACACTCGACTAAAACCTGATCACCAGCAGCATGACCATATGTGTCGTTGATCGCTTTAAACCCATCCAGATCAATATTGACAACGGCAAAGGTTTTCGCTTTCTGTTTTTGGGTCGTCTTAAATGCCTGCTTGAGGCTGTACATGAAATATCGGCGATTCGGCAACATGGTCAGCTCGTCATGCATAGAGCGGCTATCTGCAATACGGTACAAGCGATATATAAATATGAAAGTAATACCCAACACCAGCATGATGCTGTAACCCACTAACCTGACGACATGGATTCGATACCAAGGTACATCCATCAAGACATGCTCGTTATCCGAAAGTGCAAGATACCACCCACCGTAAGGAAAACTCACTTGCTCTGTGGCAAATGCATTATCAAAAACATTTTGAGTACCATAGAAGATAGCCCCATCCTTACCCAAACTGTTTACACCACGGATTGCGAGATCGTATTGGTTGGCAATTTTTCCAATACCCACATCGTTGAACAGCTCATCTACGTTAATCACAGCACTGGAAGCGCCCCAATAATCTCGATTAAAGGGAGGATCGAGAAAGATCGGTGTTCTTGCAATAAGAGCCTGCCCACCTTGAAATAATTTCAACGGACCTGAGACAAACGTGTTACCAATATTGCGAGCAATCTCAACGGCCTCCCATTGAGTAGGGAAGTCACGATAATCAGTACCAAGCACCTGCTCATTCCCAGCCATTGGATAAACAAAGTTAAGCACATCGTTTTCCGCTAAACCGATCAATCGTATATGAGATCCATCTCGGATAATGTTTTGTGCAATTTGCTCCCAATCTTTCTGGTTACCATCCGGGTTCATGGTCACAAAAGTCGAAAAGCTGTTTAATATATAGAGCTCTGAGACGATAGTAGATTCGATACTTGCTCGAATAATAGACAGGTGTTTTTTTGCTTCAGAATAGGATTCATTCTTCAAAAAGGTTAATTGCTTGGCGTGAAAAAACTCGACAGCGCTCACTACCACTAAAGCAGATAGAATAAACAGTAATGTGGCTGACCACTGTTTGCTAGAACGACTTGGCATTCACTAACCTCTGAAGCTTGATTTGATATGTTGCCTTATACTGGCTTGTATTTAATTTATTGTTGCAGTATGCCGCTAAGTCACTAAAAATCCATACCAAACTAGATTATCTCTCCAATATTGAGCTATTCATCACTTCAATCGTACAAGAGGCAATCATAAGATAGTAAGAAGTGTTGGTGAAACACATTCGTTTTCCACTATGTGAATCATCCCCCGGTATTGAGACTTGCATCGGCACTTGAAGCGACTTTGTGCATAATTATAGTAAAGTCCCCTTCAGCGTAGCCTTCGATCAAGGAAACATCGTCACAAAGCGTTTTACAGAAGCGATACACGCCCTGAGGGGGGTAACTCATCAAGGTATTGCGCGCAGGGTATTGGCTTGAATTAAGAAGATTAAAAATCACGGTTTGATTCGCCAATTTATACATACGACCAATCATGTTTGCCAGATAATCAGAATCACGAGAGTGGTAATTCAATGAACCACTCGCGATCACAATGTCGTGCGACTCCAGGTTCATTTTGCTCATGTCACCCGATAGAAACTTGCAGCGAATTTCTGGGTAGTTTTGCTTCGCCTTATTCAGAAAGCCTATGTGTTGATCAACCCCTGTATAAGACTGAATACGATAGATGCTGTCGAGCAACTCAAACAGCTCGCCATAGCCACAGCCCAAATCCAAAACACTCTTACTCTCAAAGTCGGCCGAGCGTGCTATAACCTCAAAGCGGCACAACTGGCTCTCTTCACTGAGCCACCCTAAAGCTTTAGCCTTGTTGCCATTCGAGCGATTAGTCTGTTTGCGGTGATATTGGTATACCTTCCAACGGTCGAGCCAATGCATTCAAATCCGTCTCACTTCAAAAATCCGCCTCATTCAATGTGTCTCATTCAATGCACCTCAGTGTGTTACACGTTAGACGTTGAAGAAAGACCACCGACCTTATAGCCGATCGCATAACAAACCACTGCAACCGTGACAAATACCAATGCCGCGAAGAAATACGCGACGGATGCCGCTACGCCAGTCCCCCACACTATGCTAAAAACTAAGCCAAGATAGGCCTCTTTTGGCCACTGATAGATAGGAAACTGAGTACCACCAGCAATAAGATATACCGTCGCAAGTAAGCCAATGAAGGTGGCAATAAGACCAATAAGAACGCGCGAATTCATGAGGAGACCCTTGAGTAATTTGAGCTTGGTTGCCATTGTTTTAACCGAAACCGGATGTTCTTAGTCGAAACAGAATATTCTTTATCGAAACAGAATGCCATTAATCGCAACCTGATGATATTCAAGTATATCGGATAAAAGGCATTGGCTCTATTACTCTTCCGTGTGAGCCTTTACTCACTAAATACATCACCTAATGAACAGGATACCTGGAGCCGCCATGAAGCTTGCTGCGATAAGGTATTTAAGCTCAACACCTAATCCGGCATAACCACCCAGCACGCTACCGGCAACCGATGCTATACCACCAGCCATGACAGCAAAGGAACAGGGCAAAGAACCGCAAGCAAAACGCTACGCGATGAAGGAGTAAACAAAGTTAGCGAATATAACAACGAGTTGTTCATGCAAAGATCACCTTATACAAGCAGTGGAACGTAGCTGGTCCGGTCCGTGGGGTCATTCACATATCCATGTGACGGCTTGTATTGGCTAAGCACCGGCTTAAAACCGGAAGAGAAGTATAGACAGTTACATGAGACTTTCATCGCGTATTTTTACGCAAATGATCGCGCGGTTAAGAATTAGGCGCAATGCATTGTTTGTCGTCATTTTCGTGCTTCGAAAGCTGTAAACAACCTGTATGAGGTTGGGCTTAGAATGTTAAGTCTTTAAGCGTATGAGAGTAATCTCTCGGTTAATTCTGTGTGATTATTAGCAGTTTTCTGTGCTCTACCTCATTTCCCACGACTTCAAGATTCATCTTAACTTTAGATACGTATATACTTTGTAGATATCTCACCAAATTATATCTATAAAATACCAATCGAGCTGATTAGATATAACAGCCATAGAAACTAAGCGAGGAAACACGTGAAGAAAATGGAAGCTCCGCACGACATGAACAATGGAGCTAGATTCAAAACAAATAGACACGGCTATGTGACAGTAGTTGAATATTATAATACCTACACTGTTATTGTCGCGTTTGAAAACACCGGAAATATCCGCGCTATCAGTGCGGCGAAATTACGTACAGGTCAACTTACCGATCGTTCTGTTGCACCTGAGTCAATTATGATTGGTGAAAAGGTTGAATCGGTTAAACACGGGATATTAACCATTACTCAAGTTGAATCTGAAAATATTGTTGTACTGACCAATGCTAATAATGAAGAAATTAGAATGCTATTGCCTGCAGTACAAAAAATGAAAGATAAGACTGAAGACGTCGACAATGAAAATGTTGCCTCGCCAAAACCTACCTCGCTTAGCCAACTGACTAAAAGAAATAAAAAGACCAAAGACGTTAATAGCATGCTTAAGAAAATGCTTACTGACTACGGTCGATACGATTAATTACTCATTATCTGCAATAAAGCCTCTAAATATTTATACTCTAGCATCAAAATTAATTAAGCCTTCCTTTCTCAATAAAATACGTTGCATATTCGAGTAAAAAGTTAAATTTGATCAAAGTCTCACTCTGGATCTTTACTGCAAATTAACGAGATCTCCATCACAATCTCATTTTAGCTTTGTGATGGAGATCTTATTGAAATCTGAATATTTCCATTACTATGCTCTCACACAATAAGAGAACGAAGTTTCTCAACCCCTAAAATCCAATTGAGACAAATATTATGAAAAAGATTCTTGTAGTTTGCGGTAACGGCCTTGGTACTTCTCTAATGATGGAAATGGCAGTGAAAGAAGTCGCGAAGAAAATTGGTTTTGAAGCAGAAGTTGATCACGAAGATCTATCATCTGCTGCATCAAGCAATGCCGACATTTGGGTAGCAGCGACAGACGTTGCAAACCAACTAAAAGACGCTGGTAAAGAGAACATCATCAGCCTTAAAAATATTTTTGACAAAGCATCAATCGAAGAACAACTAAAAACTTTCATGTAAGGTCAAAATTATGCAAAACTTTTTCGAGTTCATGCTCGGCTTATTAAAAGAGCCAGCGATCATGGTAGGTTTAATTGCTTTCATTGGCCTAGTGGCTCAGAAAGCCGATATATCTACCATTCTTAAAGGCACCATTAAAACCGTAATGGGTTTCCTAATTTTAGGTTTTGGTGCAGGTGCTCTTGTTGGCGCTCTAAATAACTTCTCTGTTGTATTTACTGAAGCATTCGGCGTAAGTGGTGTTATTCCAAATAACGAAGCAATTGTGGCACTAGCACAAGAAGCATTCGGATATGAAATGGCACTTATTATGTTTTTCGCATTCGTTGTGAATATTTTATTGGCTCGTTTAACACCTTTAAAATATATTTTCTTAACGGGTCACCACACAATGTTCATGTCTATGCTAGTAGCAGTAATCCTGTCTACAGCTAACATTGAAGGCACTGCTCTAGTCGCGATCGGCTCGATCATTGTGGGTTCGTTGATGGTTATCATGCCTGCTCTTGCTCAAAAATACACAGAGAAAGTGATGGGTACCGATCAACTGGCGATGGGGCACTTCTCTACATTCTCATACTTAGTTTCTGGTTACATTGGTAGCAAATTCGGTGACACGTCTAAATCAACAGAAGACATCAACGTACCAAAGAGCCTAATGTTCCTACGTGATACACCTGTAGCAGTAGCAACGACAATGGCAATCTTCTTCATGTTTGCTTCTATTGTTGCTGGTGGTGACTTTGTTGAAACCGTTTCAAATGGTCAAAACTGGGTCGTATTCACCTTCATGCAGTCTCTTGTGTTTGCCGGCGGTGTTTACATCGTACTGCAAGGTGTAAAGATGCTGATTGCTGAAATTGTTCCTGCATTTAAAGGTATCTCTGACAAGCTAGTACCGGGTGCGAAACCTGCTCTAGACTGCCCAATGGTATTCCCGGTAGCGCCAAACGCGGTACTTATCGGTTTCCTTTGTTCTTTCGCTGCTGGCCTACTAGCAATGGCAGTTCAAGGTGGTCTTGGCTGGACAATCATTGTAGCGGGCGTTGTTCCTCACTTCTTCGTAGGTGGTGCAGCAGGCGTTTACGGTAATGCAACCGGTGGTCTACGTGGTGCAGTTCTAGGTTCATTCACGCAAGGTCTATGTATCTCTTTCATACCAATGCTACTGCTTCCAGTTCTAGGTGGCCTTGGTCTTGAAGCAACAACATTTGCTGACTTCGACTTCGGTGTAGTTGGTCTGATTCTGGGGTGGATTGTTTCATGAGCCTATTCGATTTAATTGGTAACCAAGGCGTTATCATCAACTCTGAAGAGAACCTAACGGTTGATGCTGCGATTGATGTGACATGTTCAACACTATTAGCGAGCAACAAAATTGAAGCAAGCTATGTTGAAGCTATCAAGCAAAAGCACAAGGACATCGGCGCGTACTATGTTCTGGCACCAAAGATTGCGATGCCTCATGCTCGTCCTGAAGATGGTGTGAACGAAGCATCACTGCAAGTGACAGTATTCAAGAAGGGTGTTGATTTAGAGTCGGAAGACAACGGTGACGTTTATCTTTCAATTACTCTGGCGGCGATGGACTCAGATAGCCACATCCATACGATTATGGCGCTATCAGAGCTGTTCCAAAATGATGATGACATTGATGCCATTATCGCAGCGGAAACTGAGCAAGCGATCATCGAGATCTTAAAGCACTACTAGCTTCTATTTTTAGGTCTTAACCTTTAGTTCTTACTGATGTTTATCTCCTGAAAGCCCCCATTAAAAAAGCGATAGCCTCGGCTATCGCTTTTCTGTTTCTGGTGCTTGATCATTTCGCATCGAGTATGAATTAAGGCTCCGCTTTAGCGAATATAGAAAGAACCGGACACTCTTTTAGAATTTGCTAGCCCTTTTGACAATGGTGATAGCTTCAGTCAGGGACGAACCCAGAAACCAAGCTAGGCTGCTAATACTAATGCATAGCTTTTTATCATTAATGCGCAACATACCGGCTCAACATCACAGAACAGAATATAACCTCATCAACTTAACGAACACAAAACCATAAAATTTAACATTCAGCTAATTTATAAAAATAGCTTGCCTATCTCTCAAATAAGTTTAGTGTTATACACATGTATATCACCATGCAATTGTAATTATGAGCGAATGGAAAGAAGACCAGCCGATCTTTAGGCAGCTTGCTGTAAAGATCAGTGATCAAATTCTTCAGGGGATTTGGCTAGAGCAACAGGCTCTGCCCTCTGTGCGTACGGTTGCAGCCGATCTCAAGATCAACCACCTCACCGTCATGAAAAGCTACCAATTATTGGTGGATGAAGGCTTGGTAGAGAAAAAACGCGGTCAAGGAATGTATGTAGCCGAAGGGGCACTTCAAAAATTGAAAGAGTCTGCACACCAATCATTCATCAACACACAGATCCCAGCCATCGCTGAAACACTAAGCATTATTGATATGAGTGTCGAAGAACTCGTGAAACAGCTAGCACAACATATAAAGGACAAGTCATGAGTACTTTACTTTCCGTGAAAAACGTAACCAAAACCTATTCAAATCAAGTGGGTGTCGAAAACATCAGCTTTGAGTTAAAGCCAGGGCAAGTGCTTGGACTGCTCGGTCACAATGGCGCAGGTAAATCGACGCTAATCAAATCATTGCTTGGCGGACACAGCTATCAAGGTGAGATTGAGGTGAATGGCTACCATCCTATCCACCAGCACGCAGAACTGATGCAACACTTATCGTATATTTCCGATGTTAACGTGCTGCCCGAGTGGATGACCGTTAAGCAACTGCTTCGATACACCCAAGGTGTGCACCCTAGTTTCAACAAGCAAAAAGCAGAGCAAACCTTAAATAGCACGAACATTCGCCTCTCTTCGAAGATCAAGCAGCTTTCTAAAGGAATGAAGGTGCAAGTTCACCTGGCGATCATCACCGCAACAGATACTCAAGTATTGATCTTAGATGAGCCAACACTAGGCCTAGATTTACTGTATCGCGACACCTTCTATCGTCACCTATTGGAGTGGTTCCATGATGGTGAGCGTACCATGATCATTGCAAGCCACGAAGTTTCAGAGATCGAGCATCTGTTAACAGATGTACTGATTTTGAAACAAGGCAGCTCTGTTTTGCAGAAAAGCATGCAAGAGATAGAGAACGACTATTTCATTATCGATGCGCCAAACCGCCATTCAGGCGACATTCAAACACTTAACCCCCTCAGCTCGCAACCGGGGTTAGGTACCACTCGATGGTTGCTGGAAGGCCAATACAAAACCCAGGTAACGTCATTAGGCGATATCTACAAGGTTGGTCTCGCAGACCTATTCCTTACAACACAGACGGAGAAGGCATAATGCATCCAAGTATTTACATGCTAGAAAAAGAACTTATCGAGCACAAAATTAACACTCGATTACCTCTCTTTGTCGCGTTGTGTGGTTTCTTGCTGTTCGTAAGCTTGTTCTTCAATGGTTCGGCGCAGCATGAGTTCTTCTTCCAAATGGAAGTGAACGGGGATGCCAGTGACATTCACCAAGCATTCTCACAAGATCTCAACTCTGTGATCTACTTTGGGGCAGGTCTTATTTCGCTGCTACTTTCGACACTCTACATTCCCAAAACACTGCGTAAAGAGCGCCAAGAAGGCAGCTCGATGTTTTGGAGAAGTATGCCCGTCTCCAACGCCATGACTCATGGTGTGAAACTAGGCTTTGGCTTGGTAATTATTCCGGCTATCTGTGCTCTGTTGGTTCTATTTGCCGATTTGTTATTTTGGATACTGAACCTGTCTAGCGAACAACCATTGCCGTTGTTCGTGGATCAACAATCACTGCTCTATGTTTTAAGTAATTGGATTGTATTCTTTGGTCGAATGATGCTGGTTGCGCTGGTTTTATTACCTCTGGCAACGGTGACACTGGCGATTTCTCAGCTCGTTAACTCGCCATTATTTGTCATTTTTATCTCAAGTTATGCGATTAAGTTCCTCTCTGTCGCCGTATTTGGGTTCTATGGCATCAACGACTTCCTATCGCTCATCACGTCACTGCCAATGAAGGTGCTTACAACAAGCAACCCGTTCAGCGCGATTGCAGAAGCGCCAGCTTTATCTT
Organism: uncultured Vibrio sp.; assembly: GCF_947488985.1. Taxonomy (GTDB): domain Bacteria; phylum Pseudomonadota; class Gammaproteobacteria; order Enterobacterales; family Vibrionaceae; genus Vibrio. Next base: position 24,394 of record NZ_CANLBV010000037.1, on the reverse strand, counting down.
TAGGTATCTACGTACTGATTGGTGTTGGCGGCTATCTACTGAGCCTAAAGCTGAATCGAACGGACGATGCCAGTTTGAAGACTCTGTTCCAGCGTTAGCATTATCTCTAGCAAGGCGAGTCAATAGGTCACCGATCCAAATCTAAGTCACTGTTCCTGAAAAAAAAGCTCCTGAGAAATCGGGAGCTTTTTGTTATCAAGGCTTTTGCGAGTACAAGCTAGAAACACCGACAAAAAGACTAATGAATTTGGGTTTTGGTTTTTGGTTAACAGACTGAACGAACAAAGAGAATCTAAGAGGGGTATTAGTGAGCTGACATTGGATTGCATTGTTATTAATGTCTGTCAGCTCATTGGGATGATTTCTCTAGTCACCGACCCGATAAAGGTCCTTGAGAATACTATTGAAATCGGTTTATTACGTTTTACATTTGATTAAGTTTTTCAATTTTAAAGCTTTGACGATATCAAGCTTATTTCTTTGAAGCTTCTTTTGCCGTGTCTTTCCAGTATTGGATACGAACGCGATGAAGCTGTGCTCTTCTCATTTTTTTCATAGGGGTATATCCTTTTTATTTATCTGCTCTTCTTGAGCTATTTTTATTGCCAACTCTTCGAATCTAACGGGGTTTTATTGTCAAATCAACGATGCACTTCACAAAATTTAAAGAGTTCTTAGTACCATTTACATCAAAATATGACCTGCATATCAACTATGGCTCAATTTAATGCCATCAACCCTGCTTCAAAATTAAGGTTAGTTATCTCAGATGACAAACGCATTTCAGTATCAATACAGTTCAATGATACCTAGGCATGTAGACCTAATAGATAGACAAGCCCGATGCTGATTTAGTTCCACTCCTCCCCCATTAAAGTGACCACGTAACTAAATCAGCATAGAAATGGCATATGAATATTGTGCCATCACATCAACCTGTACGTCTCAACAGCAAAATGAGATGATGTTCATAATGGATAAAGCTTCGAATACATAAAGCTTGTAACAAATAGATTTAAATGGATGTAATAATGAGTAAAGTGATTCTACAAGGGCATATTATCGTGCCATCCAGCGACCTAAAGTCCGTTGAACAAGCTCTCGTGGTGCACACTAAGCTGACGCTTTCAGAGCCTGGGTGTATCGCATTTCGAGTGACTCAAAGTACCCTGCAACCTAACCGTTTCGAGGTTTATGAAGAGTTCACGAATCGGCAGACGTTCGAGGCTCATCAGCGTCGAGTGAAAGCCTCTGAGTGGGGTGAAATATCCAAGAACGCAACACGTCATTATCAAATAACCGATGTTCCGACATCATAGTGATTAAGTTGCAAACCCAGCAGATCGTCACCTTGAATAAATAACTGGCTATTTCATTGGACAAAGTTAAAGATCGCCTAGCTCATGATCTATTTTCACTCGGTAAAGCGGATTGGTTGGCTGATCAACAAAGTATTGCCAGATGTGATCATAAACGGCATGTTGGTTTGGGATAGTTGAGCTATTTCTTATTTGAGGCGCTTTTCGATAAAGAGTAGAATCGCCGCCTTATACTGTGTTTAAGGTCTCTATACATACACAGTAGACTCACAGCCATTGATCACCACGATATAAGTATTAAGACGCCAATATGCACTCATCAAAATCAACGCACGCCTCAGCCACTAGCCACACACCTGAGCATTGCTTCACCCGCTTTCAACAGCCGATCGAGTCATATTCGTTGCCTGAGCGTTTCACATTCCCGTTCTATTATGAACCCCACCCACTGTGTGAACTCGCCTCTCACCAACTTCAACAATATCTTGAAACTCAAACCGATTGGCAGCATGACTTTGGGTTAGATTCTGACGCTGGCCGTGGCAAGATGTTTGGTGTGTTGTTGGTGAAAAGCCCGCAAGGTGAGATCGGTTACTTCTCTGCGTTCTCAGGCAAAATCGCTGACCAGAACCTACTGCCCTACTTTGTGCCGCCAGTATTCGACATGCTAAGCAGCGACAGTTTTTTCCGTCAAGAAACGGCTGATATGATGGCCGTCAACGCAGAGTTTAAAGCACTGCAAAGCAACATCGAATATCTTGAGCTGTGCGACCAATTGGCACAACAGAAAGCACAATCTGAACAAGAAATTGAAGCGCAACGTTTATTGATTATTGAAGGCCGTAAAGTTCGTAAAGAACAACGAGAACAAGGCAAGGCTAACCTTGATGAACAAGCGTTCGAGCAGCTTAACCAAGCATTAAGCAAAGCGAGTATTGCCGATAAGAATCAACAGAAATACCTTAAGCTCCAATGGGAGCAAACCTTAAATGCGTTGCAAATCAAGGTTGATGCCTTCACTACCCAATTGGCTGAACTAAAAGAGCAAAGAGCGCACCTTTCTCATCAACTTCAGCATAAACTGTTCTCACAATACGCATTCAAAAATGCTGAAGGGCATACCGAAGATCTCAACCAGATCTTTGAAAACACGCCGAACAAAGTGCCACCAGCGGGCTCTGGCGAATGTGCCGCACCTAAATTACTGCAATATGCCTATTTAAACGGTTACACGCCACTGGCACTGGCTGAGTTTTGGTGGGGCCGCTCACCGAAGTCGGAAATTCGCAAACACAAGAAATACTACGCCTCTTGCCAGAGTAAATGTGTACCTATCCTCGGCCATATGATGAAGGGCCTTGAGGTGGATCCGAATCCATTGCTAGAAAACCCAGCCGAAGGCAAAGAGCTAGATATTCTGTTCCAAGACGAGCACATCGTGGTGGTGCACAAACCTGCCGGCTTTTTATCGGTGCCGGGTAAAACCATTAAAGACTCCGCCTACACGCGTGTTCAAGCCATGCACCCAGACGTTGAAGGGCCATTTGTTATCCACCGTTTGGATATGGCAACCTCTGGCATTCTGATATTTGCCCTCACACGACGTGCCAACAAAAGCTTGCAGAAGCAGTTCATTACTCGTGAAGTAGAAAAGCGCTATGTGGCATTAATTGAAGGCGTTCTAGAGCAAAATGAAGGCTATGTACGACTGCCACTGCGTGGCGATCTGTACGACCGTCCGCGTCAGATCGTCTGCTTTGAGCATGGCAAGCCTGCCGAAACCAAATGGCAAGTGATTGAGCGAAACGAGCAAACTACTAAGGTTTACCTGCACCCTAAAACAGGCCGTACACACCAATTACGCGTTCACTGTTCACACGAAGAAGGGCTCAATATGCCTATCGTAGGTGACGGGCTGTATGGCAATAAAGCTGACCGACTGCATTTGCACGCTGAAAGGCTGGCGCTGCATCACCCAGTGACCAAAGAGTGGATGGAATTCCAGTTCGACGCTGAATTTTAAGCTTCGATAACCCTGTTTTACCAATGCAATCATCCGTTAGGAGTTCACCACAAATGGTGGCTCCTACCCTTGATCAAACACCTCAGTATCAACGATGGTTTTATCCCCGATTTTACTTACCTCTTTTGGGTATATATCCACACTTATTGTACTACATCAAGGATCCCTTATGCGTGAAGAGTAGCATGCTCCTCTTCTTCTTTCTTTGAGGCCTTTGATATGTCATCAGCTGCTTTGAACTTACAAGCAAATACACAAACGGCTCAACCAGTACCTAACGTGAAACCTCTCACAACAAGAAAGCCTGATTTGAATTCGGCCATGTTGAACCTCATCGAAGAGGTTAAAAACGAGCTCCCACTTTACGAATCAGAAACGTTTATCTGTGGGCCAAAGGGCAACTGTGCTGGCTGCTCTAAAAAGCTATTAGAGATGGTCGACAGTGAATTAATGTATTGGGAGCACAGCATTTCCATAGGCCAAGGACCCAACTTCGAGGAACTACGCCGCTTTGGTAAACTGTGCAGCAGCGTTCGACGTGGTCTGGAGCGTAATGGTTTAGTCGAAAAACGCCCAAAGACAAGATAACTCGCGAACAAGGCGCTGTAACACAGTACCCTTGCCACTGACTGATTGAACTGTTCAACAAATAGAGTGATAATATTTGTAATACAATTCAGTACTAAGGCCAACTCATAGTGCCTTTTGCAAAGTTGCTGAGCAGACCCTCCCTTGAGGTCTGACGTACCTTGAACCTTCTGTAAACCAACATCGCATCCATTAGAAATATCTCTTAGATAACAGGAATAGACCTTGAAGCAACCACAACCAGTACTGGGCAAAACCGGTATGCTATTTTTCCTCGTCATAATCAGTGCTTTCCCCCCACTCACCATCGATCTCTATTTGCCCGCCCTGCCACAAATGGTTGAGGTATTTAATACTGATCAGTCGATGGTCAACCTAACGTTGAGTAGCTACTTTGTGACTTACGCTATCGGCCTTTTGTTCTGGGGACCACTTAGCGAAAAATTTGGCCGTAAGCCTATCCTACTGATTGGATTAGCCAGTTATATGGTAGCCAGTATTGTATGTGCGATGACCAATACTATTGAACAGTTGATTGGAGCGCGTATTTTCCAAGCCTTTGCTGGCAGCGCCATCACCGTTATCGCCACCGCTATTGTGAAAGACCTTTACAGCGGCCGAGAGCGCGAAAAGATCATGGCGACGATAATGTCACTGGTGATCATCGCACCTATGGTTGCGCCTGTCTTTGGGGCTTTCTTATTAAAAATTGCTTCTTGGAGAATGATGTTTGTCACCCTTGCGGTGTTTGGTGCATTCGCCTCTGTATTGGCCTTCTGCTATCGAGAGACTCTTGAGAGCAAGTACCAAGGCTCTATTTTCCGTTCATGGGGAAGACTGGCCGTCGTCATGAAAAATCGTTCATTCGTAAAGCTATTGGTCATTTTCTCTATCACTCCAATGGCATTAATGGGCTTTCTCGCGGCTGGCTCTTATATCTACATCAATGACTTTGGATTAACCGAACAACAATTTAGCTACGCTTTCGCCTTCAACGCGATGTTTGCCTCATTTGGGCCAACAATTTACATGAAGTTATCTTATAAAATATCGGTTCAAAAGATCATTTCTGGCTGTTTTACTCTGCTGGCGATCGCCGGAATATTTACCCTAACCGTGGGTGATATGTCGCCTTGGCTCTTCGCATTGATCGCAGCGCCTGCAACGTTAATGGCTATTATTATGCGAGTACCCGGTACTAACTTAATGCTGGATCAACAAGATCATGACACGGGCTCCGCCGTTGCCCTGATTCAATTCTTCAGTATGATTTGCGGCTCATTGGGTATGGTTTTGGTTTCAATACGCCCAGACTCACTGATTGAAAACCTAGGTTTCATCCAGTTGTCGGTAGGTGTTCTAGGTGGCGCAATGTGGCTGATGGTCAGAAATCGAGAGTATGTGACTAGCAAGCTCAATTAGCGCCCTTCACTTTGGCTATCAATCCCACCGTGAGTGAGCTTGATAGCCAAAGGTAGTCAAAAATTTAAAAACAGTAGCTAAAAACGAAAAAGGCAGCTTACCCTTGGGTAAGCTGCCTTTTAATAGCAGATAACGAATCTAACGAACTTAGCGTTTGTGATTAAACGTCACTTGGTATTCGCCGATGCCTTCGTAATGGAACGTCGTTACTGTATCGAACGCTACTTCAACGATACCGCAGTAAGAACCAGTGATGATCGCTTCGCCCGCTTGGAAATCAACACCACGACGAGTCATGAAGTTAATCAGCCAATAAATAGGGCTTGGTGGTAACGTATTCGGGTGCTTACCATCGAATGCTTGAACTTGTTCGCCTTGAGTCACTTCAACGTTGATCTCAGCAGAAGTGAACGCTTTTTCGCGATCAATTTCAGGACCAATGAATAGGCCTTGGTTGACTAAACCATCAGCCAATCTTTCACAGAACTCTGCGCCGCTGTCATCAGCAAAACGAGATTGCATGAGCTCAAGTGCCATATGGCAAGAACCAATCGCTTCGTTGATTTGCTCTTCGCTGTAACCTTCTGGGTTAGCAGGTAGGCTCTTAGCCAGTGTAAATGCAATTTCAGGCTCTACGCGTACAACGCCGTTATCAGCAAACAGTTCACAAACTTCACCTTGCTGAACGCTACCAGTAAAGATAGGCGCAACAACAACCTTGTCCTCAGCAGGGGGTAATAGGCATTTCCAGCCGCCAACGTTATCGCTTTGAAGCTCGATCATTGATGCTTGGATCGCCAATGCATCTTCTAGGCTTGTTGGACGGTACTGTTCGTCGAGTCTTGGTGCTTTGGTTCCCGCAACGCGACGACTCAGTAGCTCTTCAGCTGCTTGCTTAAATTTATTTGTCATATAATACCACCTTTAAATTATGGTCAATATAATATCGGATTTTTTGAAGGTTGAATAGAGAATTACGTGGTGAAAGCGGTAACAAGCGGGTTGATTTAGTGAAACTAAAATGACGCTTAGAACGACAAAAGCCAGTAAATACATTACTGGCTTTTGTATTAGTGACCTTTTAGAGTCTTCTTCAGATTTTGCATAAAGTTTCTGAAGTGAGGCATAAAATCAACAAACAGAGGATGCTTTCTATCTTCCATCATCAATGGCCCTAATAGACGAATACTAACGCCCAATCGCGCTGCTGATTGCTCGTCTAAACCACTGTCTTGTTTGATCTTATCAACAATCTCGAACATATTTTCTCGGTCTTCAATCTCAAACTGCATGGCTTGAAGTTCACGGTCTTCTTTGATGCTCACTTCTTCAATAGTGATACGATAGTGGTTGTGCTTACCTGTAAATGCTTTCATGTGAATCTCCTACAAGATTAAAAAATGTGTGGCTAACTCTTCATAAATCGTTCGAGCTTAGGTTTAACAGTCATCGACATCACGATCATGATCGTAAGGCCAACAGGAAGCGCGGCAACAAACCCATTAAACCATCCACTGGTAAATGCAGAGAGATCTGAAAACCCAATATTATTTGCCGCTGTGACAAATGCCATGAGTGACTCCATAACAAAAGCCATAATCAATCCCACGATTAAATTGCGAGCTTTCTCACCATAATTAGGCAGTGCCTTAGTCACAATTTGAGTGACCAACGCCATCGCTAGTGTGCCGATCGGCATCATGATCACAACAGCAAGGGCTAACGATGATAGCCAACGACTGATAAATGCCTCACCGAAGCCAACATTCATATAGGTCATGACTGCTGTTAAGCTGCCACCAATTGTCAGCATTAAGCCCATCATAACCAGCGCTTTGTGCTGTATAGGGGTACCTTTTTGCTCAGGAAGAGCTGGCGTTTGTGTTGCTTGAATCGTCATATCTATTTCCTGCCTTGAATTTAGGAACAATTAAGTTGATAATGTCAACTATAGAAACACTGGTTGATATTGTCAACTACATTTTTAAGGACCGTTTATGTCTGATAACACATCGCTAGAATCTATCTTTCGTTTGGTGCACTCTATAAAGCGTCACATGAGCGAGCAACTCGAGAGTTTGGACTCTGAAATGACACCAATGCACATCCGGGTCATGAAGATCATCACCTTCAAATCACCATGTACCTCGATTGATATTGCCCACTTCCTCAACCGCGATAAAGCACAGGTAACTCGATTAGTTAACGCACTGATAAGCCAAGAACTTGTGAAGAAATCTCCGAATCCAGAAGATAAACGCAGCCAATTGCTGGTTCTGACCGATAAAGGTGAAGAAGTGATGAGCAAAGTATCGAGCATTGACCGACAGATGCTAAACAAAATGACCAAAGGTATGGGTGACGACGAGTTAGATCAGTTCAGAAAAATGGCCAACAAAATGGCAAATAGCCTAGAGAGCTGATCTGAATATTGAATTGCGCAATGAATGATGAGCAACCAACAACGCCACCAAGTCGAATGATCGGTGGCGTTTCTGTTTGAGTGGTCAATAATTACCTACTATTCGGATAATCACTGGCACCGATAAAGAGGCGACAAGCCTAACGACGACTCTCGCTTAATCAAGTACACTGAGATTTAATGCGTTTTTACGATGCGTCTTTAAGAAGGATTAATTATGTCATCTATCATCGTAGGTCATCGAGGTGTAGCAGGCACTCACCCAGAAAACACCAAAGCAAGCATTGAACAAGCCGCTAAGTTGGGCTTGAAATGGATTGAAGTGGATATCCAAACCACATTGGATGATCAACTTGTGGTCTGTCACGATCACACCCTTGAGCGCTGCAGTAATGGCAAGGGTCGTGTCGATGAGCATACCCTTGCCGAATTGCGTCAACTTGATTTTGGCCGTTGGAAATCTGAGCAATTCGCTGGAGAAAAAATACTGACGCTTGAGGAATTACTCACGCTTGTTGAGCTGCATGATCTCAGCGTTAACCTTGAGATCAAAGTCGATAGCCGACAGCAAGCACCGCATGTGGTGGATCTTCTGCATACCGAATTGATCCGTTCAAATCTGGATACTGATCGGATTTTATTATCAAGCTTCCATCATCAGGCCGTCGTAGAAATGGCTCACCACCTACCTAGATATCGCGTTGGGGTGATCACAGAGCAACTGACTCAAGCCGATCTCATGCTGATTGATCAAGTTAAAGCGTTCAGCTGTCACATGAACTACAAACACGTGAATCAGAGTGACCTTGATACCCTCAACGAAGCCAATATTCAAACATGGTGCTTCACCGTCAACGATCCAGATCACTTCAAATTCCTCGCAAACGTTAATGCGATTTTCACGGATATCCCACATCAATTTAACGCGATCAACTGATCAACTGATCAACTGATCAACTTATGGTGTCAGAACATGCTTTAAAACATAGCGTAAATTCAGCGCTGAGAGATTTTTAAACTCGCCAGAAAACAACAGTGAGTAGCGTATCCAACTACTCACTTGGCTCAATTGACGGGCTCTAGCAAGCACTTCCCTATCCGGCGACTTCACACGAAACACCGCATTGGAAAGCCGATTCAATCGTGATTCAGGTATGATGTGACTCGAGGTAAAGGATCACCGCCTACCACTCGATGTGGATAGGGGTCCCCATTTTGACCAACTCGATGAACTCATCCATATCCTGATTGGTTAAAGCGATACAGCCATCTGTCCAGTCAAAACTTTGAATAAAGTCAGGTGAGCGCCACTCACCATTTCTAATACCGTGCACTTTAATATTACCTCCAGGGTCAACCTTATTTTTTTCAGCCCAACGCTTATCTGAAGGGCGCGGGTAATCGATGTGCACTGAGCGATAGAATTCCGACTCTTCCATAATATAGTCGAGCCGATATTTACCCTCAGGCGTGCGTTTATCCCCTTCAAAACGCTTATGTCCTTTGGGCTCCTTACCTAGCGCAATCCGATACTCCTGAATGACTTCATCCCCTTTGAGCAGATACATTCTACGTTTCGACTTATCGACTTTGACTAAGGTCACAACTTGTCGAGATGGCTCGAGATCAGAGAAGGCATTGGACTCGATAAACGGCTGTATGGACGAGCCTTGAGAGGGTCGCTGAGGCTGTTGGGTTGGACGTTGAGAAAGCTGAGCCACTTCTGGATTGGAATCTCCTTCAATCGCGGTATCACCCTCAACGACGACATGCTTTGAAGTTAGGCTTGCCGCTGACATAGGATCATTAATCGCAACGGCTTCATGACGAGAAGAGGAAGGGGCAGACTCGAGCACAATGCTTTCGATAGCGGTCGCATCAGATACGATTTTCTCGACGACGAGCTTATCGGCATAAGCGAACAAGGCCGAAAACAACCACATCGATAAAACCCAAAATAGACGCACCCTACCTCCCCTCAAAACTCATCGACATCGTTCGTGACTGAGTTTCCATCCCCAATGATTCATAAAAACCTTGAGCCTGCTGATTAAACTCCATCACCTCTAAGCGAAGTTCTACCGCGCCTCTCGCTTGAGCCCATTGATTGAATGACTTCATTAACGATTTACCGATACCTCGGCCCTGAACCTGATCGTTAACCACAATCGTATTCACTCTGGCCACTTTATGTGACTTGATAAAACTCACGCCCTTATTCTGAGTCACCTTGCCCACCAAAAAGCCAACCACTTGCTGATCATCAACGGCAACTAAAAAAGTTCCAACAGGATCGATCATCAAGCCCAACCAATACTCTTCACTGTCAGCAAAGCCCAATGAACAGGGAGCAAATACCATCGGAGCACCGAGATGATGCTGGCGATTAATCTGTCCAGAGAGCGCTAAAATCGCGCGAATATCCGTTACCTTGCCCGTCCGAATTTGCATATCATCACCTTGTTTGAATTCACCAACACCTTAGCAAAAAGGGCGTCATTGTGCACCGCAGTACAAGCTCGCTGTGGTGCTCAATCACGGCTCTCTATAGTGTTAGTATCTGTTGTTGATAAATTGTTCCGCAAATCTCAAGCATATTGACCGTGTTGAGTGATACTATCTCTGGATAATCAACATACTAACTATTGGATGGCTATATGATTAAGTTCGCGGTAATCGGAACCAATTGGATCACACAAAAGTTCGTAGAGGCGGCGCATGAGTCTCAGTCGATGAAACTTGCTGCCGTTTATTCACGAAGCTTAGACAATGCGGCACAGTTCGCGCAAGCGTTTGATGTGCAAACCACTTATGACTCACTCGACACGCTAGCAAACAATAACAAGATTAAAGCGGTGTACATTGCTTCACCAAACTCTTTGCATTGCGAACAAGCGATCCTGATGATGGAACACGGAAAGCATGTCATCTGTGAAAAGCCGGTTGCATCCAATATCGTTGAAGCCAAGCGCATGTTTGAGGTCGCTCAGAAAAACGGTGTGGTGTTGTTCGAGGCGTATAAATCTCAATTCCTACCAAACTTTAAGCAAGTCCAACTCGGCCTAGAAAAGATCGGCAAGGTACATAAAGCGCACATCAACTACTGTCAGTATTCATCGCGTTACCAGAAATACCTTAACGGCGAGAACCCAAACACATTCAACCCGGCTTTCTCTAATGGTTCACTAGTCGATATTGGCTTCTACTGCGTAGCCGCGATTGTCGCTCTATTTGGTAAGCCTGATAATGCTCACGCTTCTGCAAAGTTGCTTGAATCCGGGGTGGATGCGCATGGCTGTGCGATCTTCCAATACCCTGAGTTTGACGTAACTCTAACGCACTCTAAAGTCAGCGACTCTTACGCACCAAGCGAGATCCAAGGTGAACAGGGAGCGATCATCATCGATCACATTGCAGAATGCACCGACGTTAAGATCCGCTACCGTGATGGCAGCATTGAAAACCTCACTCAAGCACAGAGCGAAAACTCAATGAGTTACGAAGCACAAGCTTTTGCAGGTTGTATTGGGGGCGATAAAGAAACTCAAGCTCAATCCAAGCTGCGAGCTTTAACCGTTGCCAAGTTAATTACAGAGATGCGTCAACAAGTTGGTGTCGTTTATCCAGCCGATAAATAGCATCGCAGGTAACATCATTATCCGATAGACACACGACAATAATCAGCCGTTAGCCGCATAAATCAAAGGTTCTTGATAGCAACGACTTATTGTCAGCTGAGAACTATGCTACATTAGCATTGTCTTATATAAAGAATCACCAGAAACTGAGGGAAGCTATGAAGCTCTATATTTATGACCACTGTCCTTTCTGTGCACGAGTTGCCTACATCGCTCAATCTCTAGACTTGAACATCGATCTCGTTTCAGTGGATTATGATGACGCCCAAACCCTGATCGACCTTATCGGTAAAAAGATGGTGCCGGTATTGCAAAAAGACGACGGCTCTATCATGGCAGAGAGCTTAGATATCATCGCGTACTTCTTGGATTTGAAATCAAGCGATGAGCAGCGTGTGCCATCAGAGCAAGTCACTCTGTTCCAAGCTCGCGCATTCCCGCTAACTCAACAGATTGGACGCCCACGCTGGTGTAACCTCGACTTGGCTGAATATCGCTCTCCAGGAGCCAAAGAAGCTTGGCGTGCCAGTAAAGAGACTGAAGGTTTTAACTTTCAAGAGCTCTTAGAAAAGACACCTCAGTTCGTTCAACTGATTAACCCATTACTGAAAGATGCCGAGCTCTTACTGGATCTAGAGAATGGTGAGTCATCACAGCCTCTTATCGACCAAGCAGTGTATTTCTCGATGCTTCGTGGCTTCTACGCAGAGGCGACAATAGAGTGGCCACATGACTTGAACCGCTGGATGGAGAACAAAAGCAAAGTGCTCGATATCAGCTTACTGCGTTAGTCGTCTCAGCTAAAGTGACATAGTAGCTTAGAGACTAAAGTACACGCTAGAAACAAGGCAGCCTCGATACAAACATGCATCAAGGCTGCTTTTTCCTTTCTGAAAGTGAGTGAAGTGAAGTCACCTCATATCATTGAGTAAATGCTGGATATTTCACTTCTTGTGCTGGTTTAAACACTCTAGCTCCTTCACGGTTTTCTCAGCTGACATTCTTCACTTTAAATTGACCAACAATGTTCTGAAGTTGTTCCGATAAGTTCACTAGTTCTTGGCTCGACTCTACCGTTTGTTCAGCACCCACAACGCTCTCTTTAGTAATACGGCTAACATTCACTACATTCTGATTAATCTGTTCTACCGTGACACTCTGCTCTTCTGAGGCACTGGCACTCTGCGTACTCATATCAGAGATACTATTAATGGAACGAGTAATAACATCAAAAGCTTGCCCTGATTTCTCAGCATTCTCTACACTCATCTTGGCAATATCACTGCTTTTCTGCATGCTGTTCACTACATCTTTCGTCCCAAGCTGTAAGCGCTCAATTAAGCCTTGTATCTCAGAGGTCGAATCTTGTGTTCGTTGAGCAAGACTTCGCACTTCATCAGCGACAACAGCAAAGCCTTTTCCTTGCTCTCCCGCTCTCGCAGCCTCAATAGCTGCATTTAATGCAAGCAAGTTAGTTTGAGCGGCAATATCTAATATCACATCAAGAATACCGCCAATATTGGTGGCTTCACGGGAAAGATCTTCAAGACGATCCATCGTGCTTTCGATCTCAGACTCCAAAGAATTAATGCTCATCGTTGTCTCTTGCACTACGGTCAAACCTTGCATCGCTTCCTCACTCGCTTCACTTGCTGATTGAGCAGTATCAACAGCATTTCTTGCGACTTCTTGAACGGATATAGACATCTGGTTCATCGCAACAGCAACTTGATCTGTCATCAACATTTGCTCATTTGCACCGCTATTCGTAGTCACCGTAATATTGGTGAGCTGAGTTGATGAACTACTCAATCGTTCACTTGCAACCATCATGTTGCCAATGATTGTTTTTAAGCTTTCTGCGGTTGCTTTCAACGCGTTGGTTAACTCTCCAATTTCATTCTTCGCACCTTTTTCAATATTTACGGTGAGATCCCCTTTCGCTAGTTGCTTAGCGACACCGATAACGTAGTTTATCTGTGAGGTGATATTTCGAGAGATCAAAGCACCGAAACCGAAACAGAATACGACTGAAGATACACCACCAACAACGAGTACCATCAGAGCTAAATCGGAGGCTGAGCTTGCTGCCTCTTTTCTTTCTACCATGAGTACTTGCTCGACGTTAATGATTTCAGCCACTTTATTACGCAAGCCATCCATATATTGCTTGCCCTGCTTTTTGGCAAGCTTAACGTAAAGTTCATCAATGGAACTAAATCGGTTGGATTCACGCACCAATGTAATCGCGCTCGATGCATAATCGTCAATCCATGATTGAATATCACGCGATAGTTGGCTATTCCCCATAGACGCTAGCTGCTTATCAACTTTCGATTTGCCTTGATGGTAAGGTTCTAAAAAAGCTTCTTCACGATTTAGCATAAATCCACGTAAACCTGTTTCCATGTTTACCATGTGATTAATAAGAGCCTCGCCATTTAGGTAACGCCCTGTAGCAATCTCAGCTCGCAGGTTATCCATTTTCTCTTTACCGACACCACTCGCGATCAATGCTTGGAGTTGGTTAACGTAAGCCTGTCCATCATGGATACTCTTACGTAAAACAATAACTTCTTGAGCATACTTCTGCCATTCCATAGCTGCTCGATTTACTTCATCAAATCGTTGTTGCTGAGCAGGGTTGTCACTAGTGAGCATTTTGACTGTCGATAAGCTCTCTTCAAAAGCCTGCTTACCTGCATGGTAAGGTTCTAGATACTCTTCCTGGCCACCGATCGCATAACCTCGCAAGCCTGTCTCTTGGTCGACCATCGAATTAACTAAGCGATTGGATTGATCAATCACCTGGTAGGTATGCGTAACCATTGCATCGGTGCTATTCAACGTTTTAATCGAATTCCACACGACGACGCACAGCGTAACTAAAATGCTTACCGTGATGACATTACCGAAAAGTAACCTACTGCGAATAGTAAGCTCTGATATATTCATAAACTGTTTTCCCTAACCTGTTGATGAACTGACGTATGTATTTGTAATAATTATTGGTTATTTAGTTAACCGTTCTCTAAACAATAGGTACACATCCGGTAAATAGTCAAAGAAATAAGCTATTTTTTCATAAGTATTTTAGAGGAAAGAGCTAACAATGAGAGAGGGGAAGGTTGGATGTAGCAGATATAAATAACAGAAAAAGCGACTTCACTGCTCCTTATAACAGACGCAATGAAATCACAATTTAGGTATCGTCGATAACACGCTAAAGCAACCGGCGTCTCAAGCCAGTTCGCTCTAAGATTCGCGTTGAAATCTCTTCAACCGATAACGATGAGGTATTGATGTACGGCACAGCCTCTCTGCGGAACATCGCCTCTACGGTTTGTAGCTCATACAAACATTGCGAATCACTCGCGTATTCACTGCCCGCTAAACGGTTCTCACGAATCTCAGTCAGCCTTTCTGCGTCAATCGTTAAACCAAACAACTTGTGTCGGTAAATCTCAAACTCAGGCAGCAGCTTCAAGCGTGCTAAATCGTCATGGATAAATGGATAGTTCGCTACGCGTAAGCCAAACTGCATCGCCATATACAAGCTTGTTGGGGTTTTACCGCTTCGAGATACACCTAACAAGATGATGTCGGCTTCTTCCAGCCCTTTAAGCGTGATGCCATCATCGTGTGCGAGTGTGTATTCAATCGCAGCAATACGGTCGAAATACTTGACCGAATCTTTGTTTACACTGCGTGAACGTTGCAGTTTAGGCACAGGTGCCATCTGAATATCATCCTGAACCTTCTGAACGATACTTTCCAGCACGTCATAACAGTGCGCAGGCGCTTCAAGCAGCTTAGCCTTAATATCTGGAATCACGATTGAAAAGAACACTAATGGTTCGACTCCATTGTCACGATACGAAATTTCGATCTCTTTTAATAAATCAGAAAGTTTGTCCTCACTTTCCACAAACGGAAAGGTTTTTTCATTGGCTTTGAAAGGGAATTGCCCTAGAACAACATGCCCTAAAGTCTCACATGTTATGGCCGTTCCATCAGAAACATAGAATACATCACGACTTTGAATATCAATTTGCATTTTTTATTTAATGTTTAAAATTATTTTAAGTAGGATGGGAACCATAATATATATAACAAAACCCTGCTGACTATTACGTACCCCGCAGCTTTAAAAAATAATTTACATTTTTTAAGCTGATACGTAATCGTTTGCCTTTAAATCCCTACAATGCTTGCTATGTTTCTGGAGAAATAAATGCAAAATAATACCCTATGGTTCAATGGCCTATCCATGGAAGATGTCGACAAAGTCGGCGGTAAGAACGCCTCACTGGGCGAGATGGTTTCTAACCTATCCAATGCTGGTGTTTCTGTGCCTAATGGTTTTGCTACCACTTCGTATGCGTTTAACGACTTTCTTGACTACAAAGGTCTTGATGAGCGCATCCACCAACTACTTGATGAACTTGATGTTGAAGACGTTGACGCACTGCGTAAGACAGGTGCAACGATTCGACAATGGGTTCTAGACGCCCCCTTCCCAGAATCACTAGAGCAAGACATCCGTAATAACTACCGCGAGCTAATCGAAGACAACGAAGAATTGTCTGTAGCTGTACGTTCTTCTGCAACGGCAGAAGATCTTCCGGACGCTTCTTTCGCAGGCCAGCAAGAGACCTTCCTTAACGTGAAAGGCATCGACGCTGTGCTAGAAGCAACCAAGCACGTTTACGCTTCTCTGTTTAACGACCGCGCAATCTCTTACCGTGTACATCAAGGCTTTGACCACCGCGGTATTTCATTGTCTGCGGGTATTCAACGCATGGTTCGCTCAGACAAAGCCTCTTCAGGCGTGATGTTTACGCTTGATACAGAGTCTGGCTTCGACCAAGTCGTGTTCATCACGTCTTCTTGGGGTCTAGGCGAAATGGTGGTACAGGGCGCTGTGAACCCAGATGAATTCTACGTTCACAAGCCAATGCTAGAAGCAGGTCACTACCCAATCGTTAAGAAGACGTTTGGTTCTAAGCTGATCAAGATGATCTACTCAACCAACCAAGAGATTGGCAAACAAGTTGATATCATCGACACCGATACGCAAGAGCGTAACGAGTTCTCACTGAACGATGAAGAGATCAAAGAAGTAGCAAAACAAGCGATGATCATTGAGAAGCACTACCAACGTCCGATGGATATTGAGTGGGCGAAAGATGGTATCGACGGCAAGCTATACATTGTTCAAGCTCGCCCAGAGACAGTATGTTCTCAAAGCGACCAAAACGTAATCGAGCGTTACGAGCTAAACAACAAGGCCGATGTGTTAGTTGAAGGCCGCGCTATCGGTCAACGTATCGGCTCAGGCCCAGTTCGTTTGGTTGACTCACTAGACCAAATGTCACTGGTGCAAGAAGGAGATGTACTGGTAACAGACATGACAGACCCAGACTGGGAACCTGTGATGAAGAAAGCCTCTGCGATTGTCACTAACCGTGGTGGCCGTACTTGTCACGCAGCAATCATCGCTCGTGAACTAGGCATTCCAGCAATCGTTGGTTGTGGTACAGCGACAAGTAACCTAAACGACGGTGACACCGTGACAGTGTCATGTTCTGAAGGTGAAACAGGCTACGTTTACCAGGGCGAGCTCGACTTCGAGATCAAACGTTCTGAGGTTGATGAGCTACCAATGCTACCAACCAAAGTTATGATGAACGTGGGTAACCCAGATCGCGCATTCGACTTTGCACAGATTCCAAACGAAGGTGTTGGTCTTGCTCGATTAGAGTTCATCATCAACAAGATGATCGGCATACACCCGAAAGCCCTATTGAACTTCGATGCACAAACTGATGAGCTAAAAGCAGAAATCAGCGAACGTATTCGCGGCTACAAAGATCCAATCGATTTCTACGTAAGCAAGCTGACAGAAGGCATCGCGACGATCGCGTCTGCATTCTGGCCTAAGCGTGTGATCGTACGTATGTCTGACTTTAAGTCGAACGAGTACAACAACCTAGTCGGCGGTAAAACGTTTGAACCGCATGAAGAGAACCCAATGCTGGGATTCCGTGGCGCATCTCGTTACATCTCACCAGTATTCGAAAACTGTTTCGAGCTAGAGACTCAAGCGATCAAACGCGTTCGCAACGAAATGGGTCTTAAGAACGTAGAAATCATGATTCCATTCGTTCGTACTCCAAGCGAAGCGGCATCAGTTATCGACATTCTGGCTAAGTTCGACCTTCGCCGTGGCGACCAAGGTCTGAAAGTCATCATGATGTGTGAACTACCATCGAATGCAATTTTGGCTGAAGAGTTCTTGAAGTACTTCGATGGCTTCTCTATCGGTTCGAACGACATGACACAGCTGACGCTTGGCCTAGATCGAGATTCAGGTGACGTTGCACACCTATTCGATGAGCGTAACCCTGCTGTGAAAGCGATGCTGAAAATGGCTATCGACGCGGCAACCAAAGCGGGTAAGTACGTGGGTATTTGTGGTCAAGGCCCATCTGACCATGATGATCTAGCGGAGTGGTTAATGGAACAAGGCATCAGCTCTGTTTCACTCAACCCAGATACGGTTATCGATACTTGGTTGAAGCTAGGTAACGTAGCGAATAAATAGCGCTTAGCCACCCAAATAGAAACACCGAAAAATTGAGTCTACAAAGCCAGTCATTGCGACTGGCTTTTTCTTTATTGGCAGTTGTTTCTAGTTTTTAGCTTGCTCAGCAGCAGACATTACTTGTCATTCAGCAACTTAGCCGCAGAGCGCATCAGAGCCGGGCCTTTATTCTCACCAAAACCAGAGTGGTAAGGGTTGTTCGAGAACATCACGCCAACAAAATCACGCTCTGGGTCGATGTAAATGAACTGACCAAGGTTGCCACTTTTCGACATTGCACCGTCATTGAAGATGAAGTCGAATTGGTAAGCGTTGTAATCGGCTTTTTCGTTGTAGGCATGCAGTGAGCTGCTCTCTTTGCTGGTACCAACAAAGGCTTTTGGATCGCCGCCGTTGCGAATACGATCAATCACCGCTTGCGAGATAACCGGCTCGTCCGCTACTGCTTTCCAGCTTGGTGTAAACAGAGTACCCCAGCGCGCCATGTCTTCGACTGTGGTCGAAACCAAGCCAACGGCGATCGCCATGCCATCAGGCGTTAGGTTAAATTCCATCGATTGGCGTGCATGTACTTTCGACCACACTCGGTCTTCAAACACTTGAGTCCATGTTTTGTTTTCGATGTTCTCCACCATTTTGGTCAGTACCATAGTGTTGATAGACGCATAACGGAAGTGGTCGCCCGCTTTCTCGCCTTCGATCTTCTGAGCGCCTTTAGCCACATTCATCCATGTTTCCATTTCACCTGTTTTGGCTCTTGGCGAGTTGAATGAAGCGGCAAAGAAACGTACAACGTCAGAATCTGGGTTTAAGATCGATTCAAGCGCCTCTTCGTTATCAAGCGCGGTAGACATATTGAGCACCTGATGTACGGTGATCGCTTCCCAGTTGGTCCCTTTCAACTCTGGAAGATAGTGAGTGATGCTCTTTTCTGGGTCGACTTTGCCCTCTTCCACCAGCATTGCGACAACCGTACCAACCGTAGTTTTAGCCGTTGAAGCCCAAACGTGACTGTCTGTCGGGCTCATACCCGGATACGCTTCGTAAACGATCTCGCCTTTGTGAATTAGCATGAAACCTTGGGTTCTGAACTGTTCATCAGCAAGGTAATCAGCCATTGTTAGCTCACCTTTGGTGTCTGTTTCTACCTTCAGCTTGGCAAGGCGTGGATCAATGTTTTTAACCAGTGGCTTGTAATTCTCGCTCGGTGCAGCAAACGCCGTTGGCATGAACTCACTCATGTGCAAGTTGTAGTAAACACTGTGGTCACCACCCATTTGCCAATGGAAGTTATTGAAGTTTTCTCGTGCTGATGCAACAAAAGCAGGCGTAAAAGATTGCTGAGCATCTTTCACCTTAAGGGTGACTGCTGCGCCTTCGACTTTCAGTGCTGCTTCAACTGGGTTCTCTGCAAAAGCCATGTCTGCAAAGGCAAGTGATGACACAGCAAGCGATGAAATCGTGAGTGATGAGACAATTGGAGCAAGGGGCTTTAGTTTCATATTCTTCTCCTCATTTGGGTTGGAAGAAGTATATGGAGTTGCGCTACACTTAATTAGGTCATTTGGTGACATTTAAAAGCAAACTCAGAAAGCTATGAAAACTAAGAAAGCATCATCGAACACCACTAACATACCGCTGAGCTCCACCAGTAACATCGCGCCCTATATTCAATACTGTGACAAACGGTCTCTTGACTGGCGCTCGGTTGCAATCGAATGTGGACTGCCCATTGAGCTAACACACTCCAACCAGTGGCTACCGACTCAAGACTTGATTCGCTTTATTCATGGCTTAGAGCGTAAGTTTGGCTATTCCATTGGGATTGAGGTTGGTCGTAAAGCGTCTCTAGAGCAACTGTCGCCAGAGTTAAGCCGAAAGATTGACCAATGCACGTCACTTGAGCAGGCAATACGTTGTTTGATTACTGAGATATCTACCTTAAGCAATCACGTCACCATATGGACAGAAAAACGAGATGGGATGTGGTGGCTATGTCATCGCAGTTGCTATCACCCTTCCACCTCAGGTTTTGAACAATCAGAATGGTTTCGCACGCTAACTGTGATTAGCTTGTGTCGTAAGTTCATAGCAAGCGCATGGCAGCCATCACACGCGAAACTAATCTCGACAAACAATCGTGAACGCAAATTGCCCAAGCACTTCTTCAATTCTGATATTCAGTTTGATCAGCAATATGGCGCGATCACCATTCCCCTGCCGGATGGGTATCGTGCTATCTCTGAGCAAGACACGACTCAAGATTGGCATCAAGCCGTCCAAGCCCTGATTAACACGTATGCGACCTTGCCGTGGTTCAACATCGAGTGGTTTTCGACCATGCTCGGCATGACCAAACGAACGCTGCAACGTAACCTTAAGAGTAAAAACATCTTGTTTAAAGAAGCTAAAGAACAGGTTCGAGAAATCAAAGCAAAACAGTTACTCGATGAAACCGACCTGTCAATTCAAGAGATCAGCTGGCAGCTTGGATACAGTGATTTGAGTAATTTTAACCGCGCCTTTAAAGGCTGGACTGGTATGACAGCGCCAAGTTACCGGAGTCGAAATAAAAAAGTCCGGTCAAACAACCGGACTTAATCGCAGATCTAACTATCGCTTCATTACTCTAACAAAGCTCTCGCGTTATCGCCCTGCTCGTAGATATAGAGGCTGACGCGAGACAGTATGGTTATCTCTTCCATACTGACTTGAAGTGAGTTCTGCCCTCTTCCTAGATTCGCTCTTAGGCGGTCAACAAGCTGTTGAACTGCCTGCAGGTCATCTCTCGCTTTAGGCACGCGAGTATTCATAAAGGTGAACCACTTTTCACTCATGTTACGGCTTATCTTGGCAAGCATTTCGCTATTGGTAATGGTAAATGCTTTATCAAGGTTGCCTCCGTCGCGAAGGATGTCATAGATGATGTGACCGTTCTTCTTAGCCACCATCATGTTCTTGGTATTGAGTTGCAGCTCACCAATGTGTCCGTTGGCCATTTTTAAGAAGAACTTAATGTCTTTGTAGCCAGCGTCAGTTGCCCCACAGTTGAATTTAGCGTTGTCACCTTGGCTGGTACCGTAGCGATCTTTCATCGCAGATTGATGATGTTTCAGCTCGACAAACTCTTTGGTCAGGATGATCATCGCTTTGGCAATGATCATATCTTCCATGGTTTCGAATACGATCGTCATTCGCGCCGCATCTTTTAGATCGCCAATATCATAATGACGTTTTCGATTGGTGATTTTATCCAATGCGCCGTGGAAATCTTTGACGCCTAAATACGCACCCGGCGGTTGTTTGAGTGTGCCGTTACACACCGATGCTACTTGCACTGCAAACTCTCTGAGCGCCTCTTGCGCTTCGACCGTTTCCATAAACATCATGAAAAGCTGTTTCTTCTTGAGCGTGGCATTGGCGACCTGATTGCGCGAACCAAAATCAAGACTACCGTTTGCCAGTTTCTGACTCGATGATTCGTCCAAATAGTTATGGATCTTCTCTTTCTGAGTCATGATGTCGAGAATCACCTGATCTTGCTGCTTGTTGGCGGCATTCATGTAATCGAAGTTTTCCACTTTCTGCTTCAAAGCTTGTAACTTCTGTTGGTAATCTTTGACATTAACTAAGCGAAAACCCTGAGACATGATACCTTGCTGGTTGATCTTGGTGAGTACCTTCGCTTTGTTCTTCCTAACTTGCTCTTGGCTGATCTGAATTTCTTCTGTCGTCGGCATATTTAGGTTCCCTCTCCAATATGCAGTTAAATTTGTGCTTGCTGACTCGCAATATTTTTTCCCTCCAACGATAGTAGTTTATAGGTTTGGCAATTACATTAAAGCCGTAACGATAAGTCTATAAAATAAATAAGTTTTGAGAGGTGGTTCTATAAATCTGCAACACAAAATATTCCAATTCAACGCGAATCAAACCAGGCAAATATGGCTATATCGGCTAACAATTATTGGTATCGGGCTAACCTTACGTTATCCTTTAACCAATTCTTCATTGAGCGGTTTATCAACACAGTAAGCCAATCATCAAGGCTGATAAAACAGATATGAACTCTACCACTGCAACTCCTTCGCCTTCTCTTGGCCGACAGCTCTATACCATGACATGGCCAATGCTATTTGGGGTGCTTTCCCTAATGAGCTTCCAACTTGTAGACAGTGCCTTCATTGGTCAGCTGGGCGTACTACCTCTTGCTGTTCAAGGCTTCACGCTGCCAATACAGATGATCATCATTGGTATACAGGTTGGGTTAGGCATCGCGACGACAGCGGTCATCGCTAAAGCCATTGGAGCCAACGATATACGTTACGCCAAACAACTGGGTGGCTTAGTTATTGCGATGGGTAGCGTTAGTGTCGCACTGTTCTCTGTGATCATCTACCTGCTCCGCGAGCCTATTTTACTGCTACTTGATGCACCACCGACGGTACTGCCGATCATTGACTCTTACTGGATCTATTGGCTAGTCAGTTCTTGGACTGGCGCACTGCTCTACTTCTTCTACAGTGTATGCCGTGCCAACGGTAATACTATGCTACCCGGTTCAATGATGATCGCGACCAGCATCCTCAACTTGATACTGGATCCGATTTTCATCTTTACGCTCGACATGGGTATCAACGGTGCAGCAATTGCGACTATCTTGGCGTTCGGTGCAGGTATCTTTATCGTGGCTCCCAAAGTGACTAAGAAGCATTGGATGACATTCGATTGGAACGACCTTGATATAGGCAAGAGTGTTCGATCGATTGGTAACATCATGGGCCCCGCGATGATTAGCCAACTGTTGCCACCAATATCTTCAATGCTTGCCACTAAGTTACTCGCTGGCTACGGCACAGCTGCGGTTGCCGCTTGGGCGCTGGGCTCGCGTTTTGAGTTTTTTGCGATTGTCGCAGTACTGGCTCTGACCATGTCGATGCCGCCGATGATTGGCCGCATGTTAGGCGAGAAAAAGCTCGATAACATACGTAAGCTCGTGCAAATTTCGGTAGTATTCGTATTAGGGTTCCAGCTAGTGATCGCTCTAGTGACATGGTTATTCTCCAATGGTCTGGCGGATCTGATGACCAGCGAAAATGAAGTCTCGACCATTCTAAACTACCACCTACTGATCGTGCCTATCAGCTTAGGGCCATTGGGGATCTGTATGCTGATGGTGTCTATCTCGAACGCATTAGGTAAGTCTTACACCGCCTTGACGATATCAGCACTACGCCTCTTTGCCTTCTTCCTTCCTTGCTTGTGGGCGGGCTCTCAACTGGCCGGAATTGAAGGCCTATTTTGGGGAGCCATGGTCGGTAATGTGCTTGCTGGTCTATGTGCATGGGGTATGTACCAGCGCGCACTTGGGCAAGTCGAAGCTAAGATCACCAACGAAACAGCTAGCTAATTAAACAGCTAACCCATTGTCCATTAAGAAAGCAGCCACTTGGGCTGCTTTCTTAATTTCAAAATAGAGTAAAATTAGCTTTAATAAACGGATTGGTTAGAGGCACTAAGAACGTCAATAGACATCGTCAGTTCAGCCATTATAATCACCCCGATGAATATCATGACTTTTGCTGCTTCTTGCTCAAAAAGAGCTGAGACCATATCTGATCTTTTAACTCCATGATTAGCTCTGTTGATCTTTCGTGAGTGTTTTTTGAATAGCATGGTAAAGAGTTATAATTTGCTTTGCCAAAAGTAAAACCATAACCAATACCATGCCAAGAACAATGCTAACTGATATTCGCTGGAAACTGCTACTCCAAGTAATGAAAAGTACAGGTCGTATTTACGATAAAGCTGAACATCGAATGACATTTGAAGGAATACTTTATCGAATGAGAACAGGTATTCCTTGGCGAGATCTACCCTCTGAGTTCGGAGAGTGGAGTACCGTTTACAGACGATTTAATCTTTGGTCAAAGAAAGGGCTTTTAGATAATCTTTTCAAAAGCTTATCTAGCATGGCTGATTTTGAATGGGTCTTTCTTGATGGCTCTATAGTTCGAGCGCATCAACATAGTACAGGTGCAGCTACTGAAAGCTCAGAGCAAATAGGAAAAAGTCGCGGGGGTAACTCAACCAAAATTCACTTAGCCGTGGATAGTGGTGGTCTACCGATTTGTGATCCGCACCAGAAGTTTTGGACACTGAGTTAAGTGAGTACAATCACTAACGAGGTGAACAATGACAACTAATACCAATTTGATTAAATTTCTGATCTAATGGTAACTCTTTTCGGAGGTACTATATGGACATTAATTTCCCTCAACTTATCCGTTCCACATCGAACGCTAGACTACGCATACGCTATTTGGCTGTCTCTCATTTTGAGGATGGAATGTCACGTACTGAAATAGCAAGGAT
>NZ_CANLBV010000036.1 GCF_947488985.1 uncultured Vibrio sp. | reverse complement strand
CTGGCTCTGGCTCTGGCTCTGGCTCTGGCTCTGGCTCTGGCTCTGGCTCTGGCTCTGGCTCTGGCTCTGGCTCTGGCTCTGGCAAGGATTCAAGCACACCCTCAAACTCGTCGCTATCTTGAATTTTCGGTTCAAAGTTAAAATCAGACTCAATCTCCGCAGGGGATTCTACATCGGCGATGGCTTCCGACAACCAATCTTGCTCCGCTTCTTCATCATCTTGTAAAAGCTCATTCAAAGAGGATGGCGAAGCTTGATTCTCAACATTAGGCGCGACATTTTCGCGATTGTCTTGTACGTCTGCTGGCTTGTGTTGCGGTTGTTGCTGCTCTAACTCGCCAACAGCGGACGTTTCCCCATCAGAATATTCAGATAACAGGGAATCGATATCCAATTCATCGTCTTCAGCCGTTGATAGCGTTTCTTCTGGTAATACTGGGCTGCTGTCCGCAAGTGGAGGGAGTTCTGATTCAACAACACTGTCAATAGGAGCTTGAGCGGGCGCGTGTGCATCCAGTGACAGCTCTGGCTCATCAGAAGCCATCAACTCATTAGCAAGTACTTGGTCCGTTGTTTGTAGTGACTCATCAAGCAGCGCATCTGCGGCAGGTGCAACACCAAACAGATCATCGATAAAGTGGTCACGGTTAAATGCAGTATCGTCGCCTTCTGGCTGAATGTCGGTACTACCTTGTGTCGGTTCCGTGTCTAACGAGTCATCGTTCACTTGCTCTAGATCGATTAGCTCCACATCAAGCGTTTGATCTACATCTACCGTTTGTTGTGCATCGGCTGCTTGATCAAGCTCTACTTGAGGCGTTTCAGGCGTGAACAGCTCAAGTTCAGCATCAGAAGCCTCGCTAAGATCATCACTCGCGTTATCAGAACCTAAGGTAGCATCTAACTCTTTTGCAAAGCTCTCGTTGTCCAACGTCTCTTGCGTTAATGTCTCTTGAGCTAGCGTTTCTTGAGCAAAAACTGGCGGTTGCGGGTCAAATTCATTCTCAATATCACTGGTCAATAGATCATCGAATGGGTCCAAAGACTCGGCTGTTTGTTGCTCGGTTTCGGCGGCTAACAATCCATCAGCCATTAATTCGCTGTTCAGCAGTTCATCTAACGTTTCATCACCCTCTAAGGTGAAATGAGTATCGTCGACGTCGTCGTTAAGCAAATCATCCAATAAATCCGTACTCTCAGCATCCAGCTCAAAGTCATCATCAGAGTCGTTGATCAACTCATCCAAGGTTTCTGTACTGTCTTCTGCAATACTTAACTCATCAGAAGTTGATAAACCTGAAAGCGCTTCCAGTTCAGATAGCACATCAGAGCCCAAAGGTTCGCTCGCAACGTCATCATCCGTTTCGCCTTCTAGTACTTCGTCAAGTAACTCTGTCGAGTGACTGAGATCAAGGTCCTCACCGGCTAGCTGTTCATCCAACAGCTCAATGCTATCTTGGCCTTGCTCGCTTTCAACTGGCTGCTCAAACTGAGATAAGATATTTTCGATATCAGTGGCGGATGCCAGACCATCGTTTAGACTCGTGGTAATTTCCTCATCGTTATCAAGGTTGATATCACTATTACCCGGATCTTTCTGCGCGGCGACTTGAGCGAAGATATCGTCAATGTCATGAATATCACCATCGAGACTAAGATCTAATACTGGGGAGTCACTTTGCTCAGAGGTTATCGTGCCACTATCGGGCTTATCACTGCTGATATCCGCTGTACTCTGTTGCTCTGAAATTAGCGCATCAATGTCCAAATCATCGCTTGCTGGAGCTGGGGTATCGGTAGTCGAAGCCGAGTCACTTTGCTGCTCCGAAATCAAAGCATCAATATCGAAGCTGTCGTCTTCTTCATCGTCAAGCGCAAACAGATCATCCAATAGAGACTGGTCTAGCTCATTTGCTCCCAAGTCTTCCGTTTCCGGCTCTTGAGATAACAGCGCTTCGATATCATCCGCCGACATTGAACTGTCATCCGAAAGATCAAAATCCCCCTCATCAGAGTCGAGCGGGCTTTCCGGTGTTTTATCGAGGGCACGCTCCATCTCTTCAAGGCCGAGCGCTTTGTCTTCGCCATTGACACTAATGCCATTGCTGCTGTCTAGATCGAGAGCATCGAAGTTGGTATCTAAATCGCCGTTTTCACCAATGTTGGCAAATAGGTCATCGTCTTCACCATCAAGGCTAAAATCTAAATCGGACTCATCTAACCCGGCAAAGACGTCCTCCTCTTGAGCAAGGGCTTCATCATCAAACAAGGTGTTGTTATTGTCTTCAGAGCCAAACAGATCATCATCAAGAGACAGATCATCATCAAGAGACAGCTCACTATCTAGATCATCCAACTCGTCGGCCAAAGCCATAGGAGCAACACTGCTTGCTTGTGGCTGCATAGATTGCTCTTGAGTAGTTTGTAATTGCTCATCCTTTTTAGCACGACGCCCTAACAACATTATGATGATCAAACCAAGCAACAAGCCAGGAATAATCGCAAGGGCAGCCACTAACCAACCATTCGATAACAGCTCGTCGACCGCACTGGGTGCCATTTTTTCAATTTCAGCGTTCTTTCGGCGCTCTTCAGCAAGCAGCTTTTCCACTTCATTGCGAATGCGGTCTTCATCACTGAGTTCTGTTTTTAGCTCATCGACTTCCAATTGGACATTCGACAACATCAAGCGCAACTGATGGTTTTTTTCTTCCAGTGATAGCAACTCGGTTTCCGACAACTCTAGCTGCTTTTCTAACTTGTTCACCTCTTGGGTTGAAGATGACTGAGTTGAAGATGATTGAGCCAAAGACGATTGAATAGCAGGCGATGATTTCTTAGCAGCTTCTGCAGCGCTTTCTTTCTTGGCAGGAGCGGCAGTACTTGCATTGACATTAGGTCGACTTGAGGCTGAGTCAGCAGATTTGTTCACTGGGGCTACAGGCTTACTCACAGGTGCAACTGGTGTCCCCACAGGATCACTAGGCTTAGCCGCCGGAGCATCCAGCTTGGCAAGGTGCGAGTTCATAATACTGATAGCTTGCTGCGTAGAGCTCGCACGCGCTTGCTCTAATGAAGGCACCCGCAAATAACTGGCAGGCTGTAGGCTATGGATATTCTGGTTTTCAAACGCCTGTGGATTTAAGCGATAAATTGCCAGCAGGGTTTGTTGAACGGATACGGAGTTATCGGGGCGCAGATTTGAGGCGATAGACCACAGAGTTTCAGAACCACGTGTTGGGCCATAGAAACGAGAAGGCTCACTAGCGCTACTTAAAGTGTTAAGTGACGGTGCTGTTTGAAGAGGTTCGGAAAACGTAGGTGCAGATTGTATTTCGCCATTAGGCCCTACAACTCGAATGGAATCTGCACGAACAACGGAAATCTGAGTCGCAATGATAATGGCAAAAGGCATTAACCACTGCTTAAAAGTTGGCAACATAAAGGGCTCAGCTCGGTGCTTAAATTCGGATAAAATGATGAACTATTAAATATATCGGATAAATGATGTAAAATTATAGGGATGAAGACAAAAAATGTGTTGCGGCGACGATATTCGCAGCAGTTTCACACAATTTAAATCACAATATTTTCGATCGAATAAAAAAACCCCACTATACAGTGAGGCTCATTTCTCAAAGCAGTAAAGCTTAGAAGTAATCGCGAATCAGAACTTCAGCGATTTGCACCGCGTTGGTTGCTGCGCCTTTACGAACGTTATCGGCAACCACCCACATGTTGACACCACTGTGATGGCTGATGTCACCACGAATACGGCCAACCATAACATGGTCTTTACCACCGGCATCAACAACCTGAGTTGGGAACTCGACACCTTGGTATACTTCAATACCGTCTGTATTTTCTAATAGTTGCACCACTTGCTCTGCCCCGATTGGAGAGCGAGTTTCAACATGTAATGATTCTGCGTGACCATAGAAAACTGGCACACGTACACACGTTGGGTTAACCATGATTGAAGAATCAGCAAAGATTTTTTGCGTTTCCCATACCATCTTCATCTCTTCACGCGTGTAACCGTTCTCTGTAAATTCATCGATTTGCGGAATACAGTTGAAGGCGATCTGCTGTGAGAACGCTGAATTTTCAGCTGGCATACCGTTAAGAAGCTTAGCCGTTTGACCCGCAAGCTCATCGATACCTGATTTACCCGCACCAGACACAGATTGGTAAGTTGACACGTTAATACGCTCAAGACCCACTTCATCGTGAATTGGCTTAAGTGCTACTACCATTTGGATAGTCGAGCAGTTAGGGTTGGCGATGATGTTACGGTTACGGAACTCAGCAATTGCTTCAGGGTTCACTTCAGGCACAACCAGAGGAACATCGTATTCGTAACGGAAGCGTGATGTATTATCAATAACAACAACACCTTCATCCGCAGCAACTGGAGCCCATTGTTCAGAAAGGTCGCCACCAGCAGAGAAAAATGCGATATGAACTTGAGACCAATCGAAGTCTGCAACGTTCTGCACTTGTATCGTCTTACCATTAAAGCGGTAAGTTTTACCTTCACTACGTTCACTTGCTAGTAAGTGCAGTTCACCGATAGGGAATTTACGCTCTTTAAGTACTTCAAGAATGGTTTCACCAACCGCACCAGTCGCACCTAAAATAGCAATATTAAATTCTTGGCTCATTGTTTCTCTCTTTTATAAAGTTGGCTTTACTATAAAACCGAGTTTAGCTAACGGCGCTAGATTACAAGAATCATCACCTGTTAACTCGACTGCACTGTACTCTCTGCGGTCCCAATATTCTTTACGCATCTTGTCAAAAGAACCTAGCGTAGCGATATTGCGACGGAATAAGGCATCGTCTTTGCGCACATCATAGATCAACTGAGTCAAATTGTGCAGTGTTGCTTCGTCCCAAGCTCTATCTAATTTCATTTGAGGCACTGGCGCTGTCGGCAATAAGTCGCTCGCGTAAGCTCGTTGTTCACTGCCCAAGAACTCACAATAACTGTTGAAGATCATGGTGGTACCGCGCGCTTTACCCTCTAAACCGTAGCCCGCTACGTGAGGCGTTGCAAAAGCAAGCAAAGGAAGTAATTCCATGTCGACTTCAGGTTCAAACTCAAACACATCCAGAACCGCAGTAAAACCATCCGCTTTTTGCAAACGAGCTTTTAGCGCTTGGTTATCAACCACAGGGCCACGAGCCGCATTAATTAGGATCTGGTCAGCACGTAAGTTATTCAGCACTTGCTCGCTGATCAAATGATGCGTTGGGAACTCACCCGTTCTCGTGATCGGGGTATGCAGCGTGATCACATCTGATTGCTCAAGCAGAGTTTCTAGTTCAGTAAACTCGCGAGTGTCGCCCTCTTGCTGTTTTAGAGGGTCGTTCAGCAGAACCTTAATACCAATACCTTCAAGGCATTTTGCTAAATAACTACCCACTTGACCACAGCCAATAATACCGACTGTTTTATCAAACACAGAGAAGCCTTGTTGCTGCGCAAGAACCATCATCGCACTGAACGCATATTCAGCCACACCGACCTTGTTACAACCCGGTGCCGCAGTAAAGAAAATGCCACGCTCTTTCATCAACTCTTGGTCAACGTGATCCATACCAGCCGTTGCGGTACCTACAAACTTCAGTTTATTGGCTTTGCTAATTAATTCTTCATTCACCTTGGTGACAGAGCGAATCATCAGTGCGTCTACGTCAACCAGATCGTCCGCAGTTAATGTGCGACCAGACTTCATTGTCACTTCACCTAGCTGGCTAAAAAGCGCTTCAGCATAAGGCATGTTTTCGTCGATTAAGATTTTCATTTGGCGAGTACTTTTGTTGGGGTCTATCGACCTAAATGTGAATTGAAATGATTGTGCAAAATTCCACACACGGTGTCGAGTAACAAATGGAATACATTATGAAGAAAGGCTTGTTGAGGTAAGGATTGATTACCCTACTCAGATTTTTACCGCTCAAGCCTAAAACGAAAAATGCCCGATTGAATTAACAATCGGGCAAACATCCAGAACAAAAGGATCCTATCTCGCTCTCCAGGAGACAGAGTCTGCGTCTGTTCGACCAGTACTGACCAAAGCCACTACTGATCAAGCTCTGGAAACCTTTCCATTTCTAAACCTATGTTTAGAAAGCTTTGTTCTGTGGGTCAT
The DNA here is from genome assembly GCF_947488985.1 of uncultured Vibrio sp. Taxonomy (GTDB): domain Bacteria; phylum Pseudomonadota; class Gammaproteobacteria; order Enterobacterales; family Vibrionaceae; genus Vibrio. The sequence continues at coordinate 29,052 of NZ_CANLBV010000036.1, read as the reverse complement.
GGTTAGTGGGTTACCTGTGCGTGTTGAAACTGCACTCGCGTCACCCGTTAACAATTAACCTTTGTCTATTTAACTCGAGCCTAATTAAGCTTGGTATTTTTTGATTACTAGCGTTGCGTTCGTACCGCCGAAACCAAAGCTGTTAGACATAACTGTTGTTAGCTCTTGTTCACGAGCTTCAGTTACGATGTCTAGGCCAGCAGCTGCTTCGTCTAGGTTAGAAACGTTGATGCTTGGAGCGATGAAGCCGTTGTCTAGCATTAGCGTAGAGTAAATCGCTTCGTGTACGCCAGCTGCACCTAGAGCGTGACCTGTCATCGCTTTAGTCGCTGAGATTGCAGGGCTGTTACCGCCACCATTACCTTGAGAGAAAACTTCTTGGATAGCACCTAGCTCTTTCACGTCACCAACTGGAGTTGAAGTACCGTGAGTGTTCACGTAGTCAACGCCATCAACGTTTTGCATTGCCATTTTCATACAACGAACCGCGCCTTCACCAGAAGGAGCAACCATGTCGTAGCCATCTGAAGTTGCGCCATAGCCTACGATCTCACCGTAGATTTTCGCGCCACGAGCTTTAGCGTGCTCTAGTTCTTCGATAACCAGCATGCCGCCGCCACCAGAGATAACGAAACCGTCACGGTCTGCATCGTAAGTACGAGAAGCTAGCTCAGGTGTATCGTTGTACTTAGTAGAAAGTGCGCCCATTGCGTCGAACATCATAGTCAGAGACCAATCTAGCTCTTCACCGCCACCAGCGAATACTACGTCTTGCTTACCCAGTTGAATAAGCTCCATTGCGTGACCAATACAGTGTGCAGAGGTTGCACATGCAGAACTCATAGAGTAGTTCACACCACGGATTTTGAAAGGAGTTGCTAGACAAGCAGAAACCGTTGAAGCCATTGTACGTGGAACCATGTATGGACCAACACGCTTAACGCCTTTCTCACGGATGATGTCTACTGCGTTTACTTGGTTAAGAGAAGAAGCACCACCTGAACCCGCAACGATACCCGTGCGGTCATTAGATACTTGCTCTTCTGTTAGACCTGAATCTGCAATTGCTTGCTCCATTGAAAGATAAGCGAATGCCGCTGCATCACCCATAAAGCGCATTTTTTTGCGATCAATATGGTCAGCAGGGTTCATTTTTAAGTTACCCCAAACTTGAGAGCGCAAGCCGTGTTCCTTAAACTGCTCTGAAGCGGTAATACCAGACTTACCCTCTTTCAGTGATGCTAAAACTTCTTCGACGTTGTTACCGATACTTGAAACAATACCCATACCGGTGATTACGACTCGTTTCATGTGACATTCCTATAATTCTAAATTCAGCTAGATGATAACTAAGAAGCCGAACAAAAGTGGTCAGCTTTCCTAGAAATTCGTACAATCTCTACCAACATATCGCTTCAAATCACAAAATGATAGATTTTATGACTTCAATTACTAATGCAGAACTGGAATGGAATGAGTCTGGCACGCCAGTTTCAGACCAATTTGACGACGTTTACTTCTCCAATGTTAACGGTTTGGAAGAAACTCGCTACGTCTTTTTAAAGCAAAACCACCTTCCAGAGCGTTGGGTTGAACATCAACAACGTCGTTTTGTCATTGCAGAAACCGGCTTTGGCACAGGTCTTAACTTTCTTGCTGTTTGGCAATGGTTCGATACTTTCCTTAAAGATAACCCTCAAGCGATTACCAAAGAGTTACATTTCATCAGTTTTGAAAAATATCCTCTCAATAAAGAGGATCTCATCAAAGCGCACCAAGCGTGGCCAGAATTAGCCGAATATGCGGTTCAACTCCAAGAGCACTACCCTATCGCACTCCCTGAATGTCATCGTATTGTGTTGGGGGATGGCGCTATCACGCTTGATCTATGGTTTGGTGATATCAAGGATTGCATGCCTAACGTACCTACACCAAAACAAGGCTTAGTGGATGCTTGGTTCCTCGATGGTTTTGCTCCCAGCAAGAACCCAGAAATGTGGAACCAGAACTTATTCAACGGCATGGCGAAACTGGCGAAACAAGACTGCAGTTGCGCGACGTTTACCGCCGCAGGTTTTGTGCGTCGCGGTTTGATCGAAGCAGGCTTTGAGATGAAGAAGGTCAAAGGCTTTGGTACTAAGCGTGAAATGATTGCCGGCCGATTGGGCGAAAAGCACGCTCACACCAACATCAAACCTTGGTATGGCCTATCAGAGCACTGCGAATCACAAGATATCGCGATCATTGGTGGTGGTGTTGCAAGTGCTGCACTCGCTAAAACGCTGAGCCGCCGTGGTAAAGACATCACCCTATATTGCGAGCACCCACAAGCAGCGGCTAATGCATCAGGCAACAATCAAGGTGCGATTTACCCATTGTTAAGCGAAACGACCTCGAACGTGTCTCGCGTGTTTGGCCCAGGCTTACTGTTTGCTCGCCAGTTCATCAATCAGGCAGCGCAATCTATTCAGTTTGACCACAGCTGGTGTGGCGTGAACATTCTGATGTGGGATCAAGGCTCAACCAAAAAGCTCAATCGCATGTTGGAAGGCAATTTCCATACAGATTTGATTCAGCGTTTATCGCCAGAACAAGCAAATGAAAAGATTGGCCTACGGGTTGATAAAGAGAGTGTTTACTTCCCACTGGGTGGTTGGTTAAGCCCTCTACAACTGACACAAGGCTTGATCGGAAAGTTAGAAGAGACCAACCAAGTTAGTGCTCACTATCAACATCAAGTAACTCAGCTTGAATGGCTGGAAGTTGAACAACAATGGCAACTCACCATTGAGACACCACAAGGTGAGATTCAAACTAAGCATGACCAAGTGGTTGTTGCGAACGGCCATAAGTTCACCCAGTTTGAGCAGACTCAGCCTATACCTCTAACGCCGGTTAAAGGCCAAGTGAGCCATATTCCTACTACGGAAAACTTAACCAAGTTAAAAACCGTGTTGTGTTTTGATGGTTACCTAACGCCGCAAAACCCCAATAACGGTCACCACTGTATTGGCGCAAACTACGACAAAACCAATATTGACCAAGAGTTTGATATTGAGGTTCAGCAACATAATGGTGAGCGCCTGCACGGATCGCTACCAAACCAAGAGTGGACAAAAGATGTCGACACCAGTGGTAACCTAGCGCGCCAAGGTATCCGTAGCGTAAGCCGTGACCACCTGCCTTTTGTCGGAAACGTGGGTGATTTCGAATCAATCAAAAAGCAGTATCAAGACCTGCACAACTTTAACCCACAGCGTAACTCGGTTGATGATGTTCAAACAGTCACAAGCTTTCCTAACCTGTACTGCTTTATCGGGCTAGGTTCGCGCGGTTTAAGCTCAGCTCCATTGTTAGCTGAAGTATTAGCATCGCAAATCTGCGGCGATCCGCTTCCTTTACCTGTTGATGTGCTTGAAGCTATTCACCCAAGCAGAATGTGGGTGCGCAGGCTGCGAAAAGGTAAAGCATTAACCGCTGGCTGGGTTGCAGATAAGCACTCAAAAACAACCCCGTAGTTTCTAGTTCAACTATTCTGAACATCTGAATATTGGAAATACCTGAAGCTAAAAGCTAAAAATTAAAAAGCCCGAGCTACATTATGTCTCTCGGGCTTTTTGTTGACCGTGTGTTTCCAAGCGTATCGACGTTTACAGCTTAGCAACCGCGTCTTTGACCTGTTGAGCAATCTTTTCGTTGCTAATAGAACCAGACTCAAAATCAAAGTTATCGTAGAAGCTTGGTACTGAAACTGACGCTTTTACGTTGCCGCCAAAGTATGGCGCTGAACCTGTCGCTGCGCCAAGTACCGTTTGTGCGCCACCTAGGCCCGGTGAAGTCGCTAGGTATACCGCTGGCTTGTCGCCAAATACCGAACGCTCAATACGCGTCGCCCAATCAAACAGGTTTTTGTACGCTGCTGGGTAGTGGCCGTTGTGTTCAGCAAAAGAGATAACAAACGCATCAGCCTCGGCTAAATCGCGTAGGAATGCCTGAGCACCTTCCGCTTGGCCGATCTCTTTTTCAGTGTCTTCACTGAACATAGGAACGTGGTAATCGTTGATGTCTAGGACTTTCACTTCAGCCCCTTCAATCAAGTTAGCTGCGTAAGTTGCGAGTGCTTTGTTGATAGAGGTAGAACTGGTGCTTGCGCCAAATGCGATAACTTTCATGAGGTAGCCTTTTCTGTTATTCCGTTAAGTAGGATTAGAATAACCGAGTCAGAAAATGAAACCATCACAAAGATTAAATAGACTCATTCAAAAATTTCGAATGAGTCTTGAAGATGCTATTCGCTCGGTGAGATAAAGGACAAAAGGGGCAGCGAATAACGATGAACTATATTGTTCAAAAGATATAACGCTCAAACTATATAGACTAAACAATGTCGATTAAGCTTGGTTTTGTAGCTCAACCCATAAGTCGTTAACAATAGTACGATCGGCAGGCGTAAGTTCAGCGCGAGCATCATCTAAGCTCTGCTCAATGCGTGCTTTTACTTCTGCCACATCTTCAATGCCTTCTTCTTCACATGACGCAACAGAAAGAGAAATATGACCACGTAAGTAACCACCAGCAAACAGTTCATCGTCTGATGCGCTTTCAATACGAGCATCTATTACTTCAAGTAGCTTTTCTTCAAATTCGATAATCATAATATTCTCTTATTTCACAATAAATTGACTAGCACATAAAGGTTCAACATCGTAGAAGTTGCGTAACGCTTCAGAGAGCATTTTTACGCGTGGTGGAAGACCAACCTCTAAGATACCCATGACTTCGCTGTGTACTTTATTCATAAAGGCCAAACGATCTGGCTCAAAATCGCCGTGTAGATTGTCACAGCTGACATTAAAAGGAAAGCCCGCGCTCATCGCGATGATCCATTCATACGCTTGTGGGCGGATTTCTACTTTTTCAAACTCAGCTTGAACCGACTCTGTTCGGCCATCAGGTTCATACCAATAGCCAAAATCTTCTAATAAACGACGCTCAGGGCCAGCGACACACCAGTGCGCAATCTCATGCAAAGCCGACGCATAAAAGCCTCGCGCAAAAACAATTCGATGATAGGGGGTGCTTTGATCGGCAGGCAGATAGATAGGTTCATCAGTGCCGAGCTCCAATTGGGTATTAAAGCGTTCAAAAAAGGTCTGATTGAATATATCGATGATGTCTGAATATTGATGGGTCATAAAACTGGCTTGAAATGAAATAAACACCCACATTTTGCGCTGTTTTATCGACTTGGTAAAGCCCCCCTATCCGGTGCCAGCCGACGCCAACAGATACCGCAAGCCGTCACTTGCCAATGAGGAGCAGCCTCAGGTCGCCCTGAAGATTACTTCAACTAATCTGAAACCTCGGTTCTGGGTACAAATACTCATTCGTCAGTCAACGTTTTTACGACTACACTCGCGCTTAACTTTTCGATCCCAAGGGTTATAAACCTCAGATTTATAGTCCTAAATTAGAGAGTTCAAGTACATGCTACTCAGTGTTTTTGTATATCATTGGCATCACGGCAGAAGCCATGACTGGCGCTCTCAGCGCTGGTAAACAAAGAATGGATTGGTTTGGCGTCATGCTCGTGGCGAGTGCTACAGCCATTGGCAGCGGTACGATTCAAGTGGCGTTTACCTTCGTTCCAGCTTGATCCTGAAAGCTCTGTACATTGGATCATATATTCTCAATGACGCAGAATATAAAAAGGGTTGCTTCATTACAAAGCAACCCTTTTTTTGTTTCTATCAAATCAGCTTCAATTCTGTTCTGAATAAAACGAAACAGAACTAGATTTTTGGTGTTTCTGTTGTCACACCAAAGTTTTGACCACGATGGCGCAGCAAGTGATCAAGCAAGACAATCGCCAGCATCGCTTCAGCGATAGGCACTGCTCGAATACCAACACATGGATCGTGACGACCTTTAGTAATTAGCTGCGTTGCTTCGCCATCTTTAGTGATAGTGTCACCAGGAACGGTAATGCTTGACGTTGGCTTAAGCGCAATACTTGCCACAATATCTTGACCAGTAGAAATACCGCCTAAGATACCGCCAGCATGGTTGCTCGTGAACCCCTCTGGCGTTAATGGATCGCGGTGTTCACTGCCACGTTGATTCACCACATCAAAGCCATCACCAATTTCAACACCTTTCACCGCGTTGATACTCATTAGTGCATGAGCAATGTCAGCATCGAGGCGATCAAAGATTGGCTCACCAAGGCCTACAGGCACTTTCGTCGCCACGACCTGGATCTTGGCACCGATCGAGTTACCTTCTTTTAGCAAGTCACGGATCAGTTGGTCAAATTCAGGTACTTTGTCGGCATCAGGGCAGAAAAATGCGTTGTTTTCAATCTCGTTCCAATCCACTTTCTCAATTGAGATATCACCCATTTGAGAAAGGTAAGCTTGGATCTCAACCCCAAATTCTTGTTTGAGGTATTTCTTCGCAATGGCACCCGCCGCAACACGCATTGCAGTTTCACGAGCGGAAGAACGACCGCCACCACGGTAATCACGCACACCATACTTTTGATGGTAGGTATAATCGGCATGGCCAGGACGGAACTTGTCCTTAATTTCGGAATAGTCTTTAGAGCGTTGGTCTGTATTTTCAATCAACAGACCAATAGAAGTACCTGTAGTTTGGCCTTCAAATACACCGGATAAAATCTTTACTTCATCCGCTTCACGGCGAGCCGTTGTATAACGCGAAGTTCCCGGGCGGCGACGATCCAAATCTCTTTGAAGGTCTGCTTCGGTAATTTCTAATCCTGGTGGGCACCCATCTACGATACATCCTAGTGCGATACCGTGACTTTCTCCGAACGTGGTCACGCGGAAATGTTGTCCGATACTGTTTCCTGCCATTACTTCCTCTAAATCAGCTATTGAGCAGAAGGTTTAAATCAATCAACCCACTGACGAATAGCTTTACTTGTCTATTCTTCGTGAATTCATAGTGGCTTTATTACCAAATGATGTAAACCCCCAAAAAGGAACAATTTTAACTTTCTATTGTATGAGTCAGATCTATTGCATGAGCCAGATGAAATTAACCGCGAAGGAAAATGAAGACTACCTAGGGAGGGTTATCTTAATGCTGAATACAAATAGCCCTACATTATTATTTCCACCCAATCCATTCATAATTGCACCAATGCGAGTCAATAGTGTGGACTTATAGTGCATCGAACGAACATCAACCATCACAAGCACTTGATAATTAAGGAGTAAAATAAATGGCATAGCGCTTGCTTTGTTACTGTTATGTAAATTGTATACAATGAAAAATACATAAAGGGAATCACATGGAACACAACAGTGAATTGATCTACGGATTGGATGCTCGACCATCGGTCAAAGCAGCCAGTTACGCGGCATTGCAACATGTTTTAGCAAGCTTTGTTGGAATCATCACACCGACACTCATTATTGGTGGTGTGTTAGGGCTGGGTGAACATATCCCCTATCTTATCAGCATGGCGCTGATGGTGTCGGGAGTAGGCACCTTCATACAAGCCAAGAAAATTGGTCCTATCGGGGCTGGCATGATCTGTGTGCAAGGAACCAGCTTTGCGTTTTTAGGCTCGGTTCTAGGGGCTGGCTTTCTTGTCAAAGCGAATGGCGGTGGCCCTGATGAGATGCTGGCGACCATTTTTGGTGTGTGTTTTTTTGGTGCGTTTATCGAAATCTTGCTATCGCGCTTTATTGAAAAGCTGAAAGTGATTATTACGCCGGTGGTAACAGGCATCGTGATCACCACCATTGGCATCTCGCTGATCAAGGTTGGTGTCACGGATATTGCCGGTGGTTTTGGCGCTGAAGACTTTGGCTCCTCGAGTAACTTGATGCTCGGTGCTATCGTACTCGGAACCATAGTCGCGCTTAACCTAAGCAACAACATCATGGTGAGATTATCGTCGATTTTAGTCGGGCTGCTTGTTGGCTGGGGCGTCGCGATTTTGATGGGCAAAGCCCCGGTAGTGACATTTGATTCTCAACCTCTATTGAGCATTCCGGTTCCATTCAAATATGGCTTTAATTTTGATTGGCAAGCCTTTTTACCTATCGCTTTTATTTACCTGATCACCATGATTGAATCGACGGGTGATCTGACCGCAAACAGCCTGTTTTCGGGCCAGCCTATTTCAGGGCCAAAATACATCCGCAGATTAAAAGCAGGCGTACTCGCTGATGGGGTTAACTCACTCATCGCCTCAATATTCAATACTTTCCCTAATACCACCTTTAGCCAAAACAATGGTGTGATTCACTTTACAGGGATCGCGAGTCGCTACATCGGCTACTTTATCGCGGCTATCCTCTTTCTATTGGGGCTATTTCCTATCTTAGGTTCGGTACTGATGACCATTCCAAAACCGGTTTTAGGCGGGGCAACCTTGGTGATGTTTGGCACGGTAGCCGCTGCGGGAATTAAGATTATTGCCAATGAAGAACTCGATCGTCGCAGAATTATGACAATCGCCATCTCGTTGGGGTTAGGGCTGGGAGTAATGCTGGTGCCTGACTTATTAAAAGAAGCACCCAAGTTAGTACAAAGCATATTGAGCTCGCCAGTGACGATGTCGGGTATTGCGGCACTGACGATCACAGGGTTAATGTCTTTGATTCCTGAGGCTCAGTCCAAACCGTTGACACCTGCTGCACAAGCCAGCAAGGCCTAGCGACTCTCTTTGACAAGTAATGAGCTTTAACGGGCTTATCTTGAACAGACAGAATGGGTGAGATGTAAACAAAGCCATATGCCGGATATGTGGCTCTGTTTATATTTCACTACGCATAACGGATAAATCGTATTGCCGTGCCTATGTCTTATGTCCTATGTCTTATGTATCAAAAGCTCAATAGCTCAATAGCGAACTAAATAGCACATCGTGATTGTTATAGTAACGCGTTCACTAATCTTGGCCTCAACATTCGCAGGTTGCTAGAACCAGCTATCCTATCTTTATATCGCTCACTCTCCATATAAAAATAAATTATCATTAATATAATTTATAATAATTTAACTTAATCAACCCATCTCCCTATACTCTCTCCATCGAAACGAAATACCGAAGCTAGTCTTCTTAAAGCACTGAGCTAAAAACGAATTTGGAGCAAGTTATGAAAATGAATCACGTAGGCATCATGGTTGGCGATATGGAAAAAGCAGTTGAGTTTTACACCAAAGCGCTGGGCCTTAGCATTGTAATGGACAACACCAAAGTGATCGAAGAGCGCGAAACCGCTATCGGCCGCATGTGTATTGATGTATTTGGCGAAGGTTTTAAAGGCTTCAACATTGCACACCTTGTTACCTCTGACGGCATCGGTGTCGAGATGTTTGAAATGAAAGAGCGTCAAGAGCGTCACGTAGTGGACTTCTCTCGCCTAGGCATCTTCCACTTCTGCCTGCAAACTGACGACTTTGAAGGCGTGATGGCGAAAGTTGAACAATTCGGCGGCAAAAAACGCATGGATGTTACCCGTTACCACCCAGAAGACGACAGCAAGCCAGCGAAAATGGTTTACCTAGAAGACCCGTTTGGTAACTTGTTCGAGCTTTACTCACACACTTACGAAGAAACTTACGCGTCTGATTACTCTTAATCGATCGCTAAATAAAAAACCGGGGGCGTTGATTTTCAACGCACCCGGTTTTTGTATATTGAAGCCGCTCGCCGGAGTTAAGCGCCTAGTTTCTAATAGATCTTATTTTCTAATGGGTCTGAGATTGAGTAGACATCAGCTTCTAACAGCCATCAGTTTTTAACATACATGGAGACTTAGCAGATCTGACCGCCCGTCTCAGCAATGTCTTCAGGATTATCAATCACAGCTTGAGCTAGTAAACGAAGCCCTTCAACAATAATATCCAGTGTCATTGTCGGTTGCTTACCACTGCTATCTTGTTCCGGTAACAGTGGTATATGCACAAAGCCATGTGGCGTGTTTTTTTGTGCTAGGTAATGTTGAATACCGTAGAACAAGTGGTTACACACAAAAGTACCTGCCGTGTTCGACACCTGACATGGGATGTTGTGCTGTTGCAGTGACTTTGTAATCGCTTTGATAGGCAGCGTCGTAAAGTAAGCATCTGGGCCGCCCTCTATGACAGGCTCATCAATCGGCTGCAAGCCTTTGTTATCTGGAATGCGGAAGTCATCAACGTTGATCGCAACACGCTCTGGTGTGATCGCCGCACGCCCCGATGCTTGACCGACCGTGATCACAAAATCAGGCTGATGCGTATCGATAGCCGCTTTAACCGTATCAATCGACTCATAACGCACCACGGGTACTTCGCAAGTAACAATTTGGCCGCCTTTTAGTACAGCATCATTAAGACGTTGTACTGCCTCTAAAGCTGGATTAATGGCTGCGCCACCAAAGGGTTCAAATCCAGTAATTAGTACTTTTTTCATAATTGACCTCAAAATGCGAAGGTGTACATCATAAAGATGTTAAATGCTAAAATGCATGAGCCAGGGATCAGCTGCATCAAGATGACATGGTTTTTATTTTTTAATTCCAACAGTGCCGCTGGAACGATATTGAAATTGGCCGCCATAGGGGTCATCAATGTGCCGCAGTAGCCAGAAAGCATACCAAGCACACCTATGATGGCTGGGTTACCACCACTTTCAAGGATCAAGAGCGGGATACCAATGCCTGTAGTGATCACGGCAAATGCAGCAAACGCATTACCCATAATGACAGTGAACAACATCATGCCAACGCAGTAAGCCACCACTTTAATCAACAGAATATTTTCCGGGATCATCAGCTTAACGATACCAGCAACGGTATCGCCGACACCCGCTTGGTTAAACAAGTAACCAAGCGCCGCTAAGAACTGAGATAAAATCGCAGCCCAACCGATGGAATCCGTTAAACGGCGTCCTTCATTGAGGCTCTGACTGGCCGTACCTTTGGTCACCACCAATGCCACAGCAATCGCGGCAATCGAGCTAACCCCTAAGCCGACAAGCGCGCCGAGCGCAGTAAATTGGCTGATCAATACAGTACCGACAGGTACCACAATTGCCGGAATAAACAGCTTATTCTTTAATACTGATGCGCTTTGGTAGCGCTGCTTATCATCTGTTGTTCCGTAATGGCCCATACCCATGAAACCACCGGATGCCAAAGCGGTCAGTGCAAGCACCATAACACCAATCACCCAATCCGGCAGCATCGAGCCAAGGTTAAAGGTCAGGCCGTAAATGAGCCAGAACAGACCCGTACCGATGCGCTTTGGGTTTTGTTTATCAACAAAACTTTGCCCAGCAAAAGCCAGCAATAACAGTCCAACCGCTTGATATACGTACTCTAGCATTGTGTTTTGTCCTCTGTCTCTGCGCTTGCTGAAGGCGTATTTTCTAACATACGTTTGCAAATAAATCGGGTGTAAAGATAGAACACGCTAAAAGAAGCCAGCGCAGTCGGCAAGGCCCATAATGCCATGGTTCCCAGTTCGACATTCAGCCCATTATCACTCAGTACCCCTTTGATCAGCAGCAAACCGCCAGTACCAATGAAAAGCAATTGACTGAAGAAGTTACCAAAGTTTTCGCTGGCTGCTGACAGTGCGCGAATCGTTTGGCGCTGCTGATCGCTCAGCTCTGGGCTCGATTTTTCTGCAGCCGCTTCTGACATAGGGGCAATCAGAGGACGAATCATCGCAGGGTGGCCACCAATATTCAGGCCTAAACCATTGGTGATTTTACGCATCAGTAGGTAAGACATAATGATCTTAGTCACTGACGCTTTTTTCATGGCACCAATGAGCGCTTCGGCGCGCTGTCTTAAGCCGTAGCGCTCAAGCAGGCCAATCATAGGCAACACTAGAATAAACAATGACATATAACGATTCTGTGTGAATGACTGGCCAAGCGTCGACAGGATTTCCATGATGCTGATGTCAGCAATCAAACCTGTCACAACGCCAGAAACAAGAATCACCAATAACGTATTAAGTCGTAGAGCTAGCCCCACAGTAATAATCACAATGCCAATTAATGGCCATAAGTTTAACATTTTGATCCTTTAGATTTTTTCACGATCATTCTCGCGTTCAATGAACGGCTCACAAAAAGGGGGAAGGTATAGCTGCGTTTACGTGATGGATAAGATTGCACCCAAAGGCAAGCAAGTACCGCTGATTGAGTAATATCTCGTAGTCTACGAGTATAAAGATAAAATAGTCAATAATTATTGATTGTATGTTGTTATGAGTGGTTTTAGTTCCAATGGAAAAGTTTTAGTGTCCGCAAAATAGCAGAAAATTCTCATTAACTACCGCAAGCCATCCCTTCTATTTAAAACGATTTGTACATTGCACTCACACTGCTACAAGCAAGTGCCTACTCCTCAAGCTAGGCTCTCCTAGCACCCCTTCTGCATTTTCATTGATCAAAGCGATGCTAATAAGCACCAATAATGGTTATCATAAGACATTCATCAGTAAGCATTTTCTCTTCATGAACAAATTGTACTCCCTTATTCAGCGCCACCCTGCTCTTTTTGCCTTGTTCATTGCTGCTATTACGGCTTATAGCGCATGGTATGGCCAGCGACACTTCGAAGTCAATGCCGATTTATCTTCATTGGTAAAGCAAGAAGGTGAATGGGTTGAGAACCTAAAAAGCATTAATCAAGCATTTCCTAATACCGGAAATGTGTTGGTTCTGGTGAGCAGTGAAGCGAGTGATAATGTTTCTGCTGTGGCAGCAAAAACCTACACCGATAACTTAGCGCAAGCGTTTCGCCAAGACGCCATTTTCACCGATGTTTTTGCGCCTAGCACTCTCCCTTGGTTTGATCGTTACGCGCTGGGGTTTCTCTCTGAAAATGCTTATTCTGATCTCCAAAAACAGTTCGACAACCAAATCGCACCAGCCGTCATTGGCGCAAAGGCACAAAGCCTGGAAACCTATTTAGCACTGGTCGCGGAAAAGGCAGAAAATAGCCAAGATCCACTCGCGCCTCTATTGACCGCAACCTCTGGGGAAGAGGTGGATTGGCAAGCCCTGCTCCAAGCTTCCATCACACTGCCAGCCAATCATGTGATCACCCTAACCGCTGAACCAGACAACAGCCTAAAGAACCCTAACCAGCAAGTTATCGCAACGTTAGACCAAGTGCTCGCTCAAGTTGATAAGCCTGAAGGCGTCAAAGTCACATTCACAGGCCAAACGCCTCTCGATTATGATGAGATCCAAGACGCGAACAGCAGCATCGCGTTGGCTGGCAGCGCATCACTGGTTGGCTTGCTCTTGATCTTAGCGATTGGGATTCGCTCTGTGCGTGTCATTATCGCCTGTTATACCACGGTACTGATTGGCTTAACGTGGACGTTCGCTGCCGGACTCGCCGTGGTGGGGCATTTCAGCACAATTTCTATCGTGTTTATGGTGATGTTTATCGGTCTTGCCGTCGATTTTGCCATCCACTTATGCCTGCATATTCAAGAAATAAGAGCCAGCGGTGAAGGCAATCAATCAAGTCTTAAGCATGCATTAAAACACTCATTTCGTCCGCTGGGACTCTGTGCCCTATCCTCTGGGATCGGCTTTATGAGCTTTTACCCAACCGCCTATATTGGGCTGGGAGAGCTAGGCGTCATCTCTGGGCTGGGGATGTTACTGGGCTTGTTGGCAACATTTACGGTTATCCCACTATTTTTTCAACTCTTCGGCTACCCAAGCGTACGCCTCCACGTCAATCATGGCTTGGGCCAGCGCTATGGGCATTGGTTATCCAAACAACGAAAATTGGTGGTGTCGATTGCGGCTCTGCTGTTTGCTGTGACTGCGGTCGGTGCCAGCCAGTTCAAATTTGATTTCTCAACTTTAGTGCTGAAAAATCCAAATTCTGAGTCAGTGCAATCCCTTAACCGCCTGCAAAGCTTAGGTTTAGGATCTAGCTACCAACTCAATGCGGTTGCTCAAGACGCTACTCAAGCGGCGCAATGGAAGCAGCAATTACTCAACTTGGATACGGTGAGTAGCGTAACGATTGCCAACGACTTCTTACCTGAGGATTGGATTGAGAGACAAAGCAAACTCACCCGTGTTCTGTCTGAACCACTGCAAACGGGGCCTTTAGATTACTTAGCCTTCAAGGCTCTCGCGATAGAGAAGCAGTGGCCCAACGCAGAATTGCTGCCGGACTCGCTCGCGCAAGAAAGTGCCTATCACCTATTTAGTGGTACTCAGGTTCTCGCACAATCAATAACACCACAGCCGATGCCCTTACTAGACGATATCCCATCGTCACTCATCCACCGCTACAGAGATTCTGATGGGCAATTTCTGCTGACGATCGTGCCCAAAGGCGATATGGCCAAGGTCGAGAGTGTCCAGCGCTTCATTAATCAAGTTCAAGATATCGCACCCAACGCGACAGGCCGTGCGGTCGCAGAGCAACAGGTAGGGAAAATCATCGTCCGAGCTTTTCAAATAGCGATTATGATTGCGGTGGTGGCGATCACATTGCTGCTCGCCACCACCATCCGCCGCGCCCGCGATATTGCGCTGATCTTTGTTCCCTTGACCTTAGCCTCACTGACGACGTTAGGCATGATGCACTGGCTGGACCTGTCCTTAAATATGGCCAACATCATAGTGATTCCGCTTATCTTTGGATTAGGTGTTGATAACGGCATTCATATCGTCAATCGCTTCCGCGCTGTCGGTAGCATTGATGCATTCTTTGCGACCTCAACCCCAAAAGCCACTGTGGTGAGCTGTCTCTCGACATTAATGACCTTTGGTGCGCTAATCTTAGCCCAGCATCAAGGCATGCACTCTATTGGATTAGTGCTGACCATAGCTTTATCAAGTATCTTAATTTATAGCCTCGTGCTGTTGCCTGTCGGTTTAGAAATGACCCGCAAGCGCAGTTTGGGCGAATAGATTCCAACACTTCAAATACTGCTGGCGGGTACTCCCGTTTCTCGCCGGTGTTGACCTATTTTATGCAGGTATGATTGCAACAAGAGCGCTGGTGCTATGTTGAGACGATCCGTGCTGGACGATTAGAATTCGGGGCTAATAAGCGCTTGATCCGCACCATCAGTTATGGACAAATAAGCAAGAACCCAGAAAAGTAGACACCAAACTGATTAGAAAATATAAGCTAAAAGACCTTCCGCCAGTCTTGATATGAGCACCGCTTAAACTAGAAAGGGCACTTCTGAGGTAGAACGTACCACGGGTAAAAATTCAGCCTATGAAGGCTTTGGACAAAACTTTGTCAGTGATTTGCTAAATTAGTAAATCAGGAATAACTACAGGTATGGAAAGTATCTTCGTTTGGTGTCTAATTCTGCTGGTACGGATCACAAGCTCTGGAGAAATGTCTTTTACACAGCTATCAGAGAACCATTCAGCTAAACGCTTTAGGCGATACTGGATAGTGCAGAGGTAGCTTTTGAAGTATTGAGCTTTCTGAATATCAATACAGGGATAGGTGTGTGCAGAGAAAGCGTGACGTGGGTGTCAAAATTCAAGTATCTGTCCTCTCAAAGGTATGAAAAGGGACAGTGACGCTAAAAAGCAAAAATCCCGACAACTCATTGAATTATCGGGACTTTCTAAATAAATGGCACGCCCTGAAGGATTCGAACCTTCGACCACATCCTTAGAAGGGACGTGCTCTATCCAGCTGAGCTAAGGGCGCGCTACAGGAACGAATTATACGAATTCGAATCAGTAAAGCAATGGCTTTATGTAACATTCTGATCTAAGTGGGTAAAAAAAGGGCAAGAAACCTATTGGTGTTGAAATTTAGACCAAGGCAAACGTTTGCTTTATGGTAATCAAAAAGATTTTCTGAAATAATGCGCCAAAAACATCAGCCACTAATTTGAATATCAGTACTAAGGAAATTCATGACTGCTCAAAATATTGATGGAAAGCTAATATCTCAAACGGTTCGCTCTGAAGTTGCTGCTCGTGTAAAAGCTCGCACTGAAGCTGGGTTACGCGCTCCGGGCCTCGCGGTTATTTTAGTGGGTGAAGACCCTGCTTCTCAGGTTTACGTAGGGAGTAAGCGTATCGCCTGTGAGGAAGTTGGCTTCGTGTCTAAATCTTACGATTTGCCAGCCACGGCAACAGAAGAAGAGTTATTAACGCTGGTAGACCAACTGAACCAAGACCCAGAGATCGATGGTATTCTGGTTCAACTGCCCCTGCCAGCTGGCATTGATAGCACTCATGTCCTTGAGCGCATTGTCCCTGAAAAAGACGTTGATGGTTTCCACCCATACAATGTTGGCCGCTTGGCTCAGCGTATCCCGAAACTGCGCTCTTGTACTCCGAAAGGCATTATCACCCTACTCGACCGTTACAATATCGATTTACGTGGTAAACACGCAGTGGTCGTGGGCGCATCAAATATTGTCGGTCGCCCAATGACTCTAGAGCTGCTTCTCGCGGGTTGTACAACGACGACCTGCCACCGCTTTACTAAAGATCTTGAAGGCCACGTACGCCAAGCAGACGTTGTGGTGGTTGCGGTTGGTAAGCCTAACTTTATTCCGGGAGCCTGGATTAAGAAAGGCGCGGTGGTGGTTGATGTGGGTATCAACCGCTTGGAGTCTGGCAAATTGGTTGGTGATGTTGAATACGACGTCGCGAAAGAAAACGCCAGCTTCATCACACCAGTTCCGGGTGGCGTTGGCCCTATGACGGTCGCAAGCCTCATTGAGAATACGATGATCGCTTGTGCACAATTTCATTCGAAATAACAAATAAACGATGACCTCGGTAGCGATACTATTGGCATCTATTCACTCATCCTAGAATGACAAAGCCGCAACGTAATCAACGCTGCGGCTTTTTTGATCGTGACAAACGAATAGCTCGTGTTCAATTGAATTAGCTTGTTTTTTTTCTTAAAAACCAAGCTATTTTTGGGATGCCATCGTTTATCCTTGGGAAAACTTGAAAATCCACAAGGCTCTTGAATGAAAAACGTATAGGTTAATAACTACATACAAAATATCACCCTGCAGAAATCGCTTAATATCACCTTAGATGAAATTGAATTGTCGGGAGAAAAATCTCACCACGGCATTGGCATTTATAGCTCTTGGAATACCTTAATCAACAAGCTCAGTCATGAAAACTACGGTGACCATGCGGTTTCATTTAGTGGTTTATCCAGAGGTAATTTGGTGACATGCTTCCAATCTGACACTCTACTAAGACGCATCGACTTTCATGGTGGTAGCGCTATTATAACTTGCTTGAAAACTCATACAACTTGGCGCTCTACCATGGTGGGCGGTTACTCCGATGATGGTCATTTGTTGGTAAACAATGGCCATCAAGATGTTGAAAATGAGTGGTATTACATTGAGCTGTTCGACCGAGGGGAAGAGCTTCCTAACTCCCTCAATCAATATCAAAAAATTCTGTAAGATTACCTAAGTAGAGATGGCTTACCTGTCTAAGTAGAGGCTTAGGCAGGTAACATTTTAGCTATAGTTCTTCATATTTCGGAGAAGGTTCAACTTAAGAAACTGAAAAATGACCAATAAAAAAGGACTCCGCAGAGTCCTTTCTATCAATTTCGTTAGCCACTTCCAATTAGCCTATGATAGGCCAAATGCTAATCACACGAGCAAGCCAATTAATCAAACTTGATTCTATCGGCTAAGTGACTGACCGCCAAAGCGAAATAGTAAGAGCGATTCCACTTCATTAACACATTGTAATTGTTGTAAATGAGGTACGAACGGCCGGCTTCATCATCTGGCATGATCAGCCAAGCTTTGATGTCTTCATCAAGCGCTGGCAGTGGGCGGTTGTCATAGCGCTTAATACCGAGTTCAGACCACTCTTTTAGGTATTTCGCTTTGTCTGCATCTCGACCTTGCAGCTCAATCGACACCGTTGACGGAACATGAACCTGACGACCCCAAGTATAGCTGTCATCCCACCCTGATTGGCTGAGATAGTTCGCCGCCGAGGCAAACACATCTTCTTCGGTACCCCAGATATCTTTCTTACCGTCGCCGTTGCCATCAGCCGCATACGCTAAGAATGAACTTGGCATAAACTGAGGCTGCCCCATTGCACCCGCCCATGAGCCTTTCATCTCTTTTGCGGTGATATGGCCTTGATCAAGGATTGTTAAAGCTGCCATTGCTTCACTGCGGAAGAAGGCTTCTCTGCGCCCTTCATAGGCCATGGTCGTTAAGGCATCGATCACACTGTAATTGCCAGTGAACTTACCAAAGTTGCTCTCTACACCCCACAAAGCGACGATGAACCTAGGTTGAACCCCGTATTCATCACCAATGCGCTTCAACGCTTGGTAATGTTTCTTATACAGCGATCTCGCCTGCTTCACCTTCCAGTCTGGAACCGCACGAGGGATGTATTCATCCAGAGTCAGTTTTTTCTCAGGTTGGTTTTTATCGGCTTTGACAGCTCTAGGCTTAAAGGTCACCCCAGTAAAAGCTTCATCGATCGTCGCTTGAGAAATGCCTTGCTCACGGCCTTGCTGCTTTAGCTTTTCGACATATTGCTCAAAGCTCAGCTCTTCAGCTTGCAGTGAACCAATGGCTAAGCTGTTACCCAATATCAGTGCCGATACCGCTAATAGGGGTTTCGAAAATTTACTCAACGCTCATTCCTCCCTGAATTTAGGTGGCTATCACTCTTGGTCTTGAACGTTTTGCTGAGCTTTACGCTCTTTGTACAGTTCAAGTTCGTTAACTGGTGGAGGCGGAACCTGCAAAAAGAAACCATCGTTGTTCAGTGATTCTCTCACTTTGTCGATGTTCACTTGAGCCAGTTTACGGCCGTCCATTTTAATTACCATGACAAAACTAGGTTTACCGAACATTTGCATCAATGCGTCAGGAACTTGTGAAAAATCATCCTTCTTAGGGATATAAAGGTATGTTCCTTCTTTCTTTGGGCTTTTATATATAGAACACAGCATGACAAACCTTTCTAAATGTTGATGGCTATAAATCTCTCACTTGCGAGATCAATAGTTTATGTTAGGAAAATATTGAGAACAAAACGTCCATTTGACAACAAGATCACTTGCTGTGCTTGATTTGGGAATATAACATGATAAACCTAGTTTCAGGCAATGCCCTTTATTTTATTGATAAAGAAATTGTATCCATTCGCGATTGAGGCCCTGTAGTTTTTCGATGTCTAATAATCCAGATCTAAAAGGTAGCAGTTTTACGCTATCGGTTTTGTACTTATCCGATGATCAAGTCGAAAATGCCGTCTCTTTTCTTCAACAAAAAGTAGACCAAGCACCTACTTTTTTCGCTGCTGCTCCGGTTGTCATCAACATCAGTAAGGTCGAAGGCGATATCGACTTCGTACAGCTGAAAAATGGCATATCACAAGCGGGAATGATCCCCGTTGGTGTTGCGGGTTGCTCAGATAAGCGTATGCAAAACCTAGCGAAAGAGGCTGGCTTTGCCGTCATGACGGCCAGTAAGTCTCCCTCTCAAGCTCCGGCTAAGATAACGCCCACAAAAGTGATAAAAACACCTATCCGTTCTGGTCAGCAGGTCTATGCTAAAGATGGTGATCTACTCATTTTGAGCCACGTTAGTGCGGGCGCAGAAGTGATTGCCGATGGCAGCATTCATATCCATGGTACGCTACGCGGTCGTGCGATTGCAGGGGCAAGTGGTCAAACTGAAGCAAAAATAATTTGTAATGATTTACAAGCCGAGCTGGTGTCCATTGCGGGAAATTACTGGCTCAGTGATCAAATTGAAAGCGAGTACTGGAAGAAGAAAACCATGTTCAGTATGGCGAACGATGTATTACACGTTGACGTCCTCGCAATATAAGAGAAATAAAAGGAAAAAAGAATGGCACGCATTATCGTTGTAACGTCAGGTAAAGGCGGCGTAGGTAAAACGACCTCCAGTGCAGCTATTGCCTCGGGGTTGGCTTTAAAAGGAAAAAAAACCGCAGTTATCGACTTTGATATCGGTCTGCGTAACCTCGATTTAATCATGGGTTGTGAGCGTCGTGTCGTATACGATTTTGTTAATGTGATCAATGGTGAAGCGACGCTGAACCAAGCGATGATCAAAGACAAGCGCACCGACAACCTATTCATTCTCCCAGCTTCTCAAACCCGTGATAAAGACGCCCTGACTAAAGACGGTGTGCGTCGCGTGTTTGATGAATTGGATGAAATGGGTTTCGATTTTATCATCTGTGATTCTCCTGCAGGTATCGAGCAAGGTGCTCTGATGGCGTTGTACTTCGCTGATGAGGCCATTGTTACCACCAACCCTGAAGTCTCTTCTGTCCGCGATTCAGACCGTATTCTTGGTATTCTTGACTCTAAATCTCGCCGCTCTGAAGATGGCTTAGAGCCTGTGAAAACACACCTTTTACTGACTCGCTACAACCCAGCACGTGTCACTCAAGGCGAGATGCTCAGCGTGGAAGACGTTGAAGAGATCCTACACATCTCTCTACTGGGGGTGATTCCAGAAAGCCAAGCCGTGCTCAACGCATCGAATAAGGGCGTGCCGGTTATCTTTGATGAAGAGACGGATGCTGGTATGGCTTACAATGATACGGTAGAGCGACTACTGGGTAGCCAAGTGGACTTCCGCTTCTTAACGGAACAGAAGAAAGGCATCTTCAAACGATTGTTCGGGGGCTAATACACAATGTCATTATTAGAGTTTTTTAAGCCACAGAAAAAGACAACCGCGAACCTAGCCAAAGAGCGTTTGCAGATCATTGTTGCCGAGCGACGCAGCCATGACGATCCTGCACCTTCGTACTTACCGCAGCTAAAAGAAGACATTCTTAAGGTGATTGCTAAGTACGTTGAAGTCGACCCATCCATGGTTGATCTGACTTTTGAACACAAAGATGACGACATCTCAGTATTAGAGCTGAACGTTAAGCTGCCAGAAGACGATAAGTAAGCATCGCTAGAAGCTAGAAGCTAGAAGCTAGAAGCTAGAAGCAGATTAAATCAAAAAGAGAGCCGAGGCTCTCTTTTTTGCTATAGGCGACTACTTGATCGCTTTGTTCAGCTTCTCACCAACCACGTCTAGACGCCAGCCTTGCATCACATCAGGCAGTTTCTCAGGGTTACGATCGTGCTTCCAAACCCAGCTTAATACTTGGTTGAGTTGCTTTTTCGATGCTAAAAACTCCGTCGCTAAACCACTGTGTTGCGAGGCGGTTTTCACTTCATCTTTCAACACTTTGAAAAGCTGCTTATAGCCAGGGAAGTCCATTAGACGTTCAACTGGTGCTGGGTACTCTTCTTCTGGTGTATGTTCAGCTAACTTAACAATTGAGCTGATCTTTGCACCATGGCGACGCACAGAGCGGTAATCAAAACCTTCTTGCTCCATGTGCTTAGGATCTTTCATCGCAAAACGCGCCACAGCCCATAAATCTTGCTCTTTGAAGACAAAGTTCAACGCTAGATCGCGCTTGATCGCTTCTTTTAGACGCCAAGTTGCTAGAGGTCGTAAGATCGCTAGCTGCTTAGGTTTAAGCTGCCACGCCCCTTTAATATCAAGGTAGGCTGTATCTGGGTTAACTTTACGGATGCGCTTTGCAACTTGTAAATCAGACTCTTGCTGAGCCTCTTCCCACCAGCCTGCTTCCATCACTTTTTCTAGCAGCTTGTTGTACATTGGCATCAAGTAGTGAACGTCTGCCGCTGCGTAGTCCAATTGCTTTTGAGAAAGTGGACGCGCTAGCCAATCGGTGCGAGATTCACTCTTATCAAGGTCAACCCCGACAAACTCTGAAACCAGAGCAGCAAAGCCCGTTGATAAGCCATGACCTAAGAAAGCCGCCATGATCTGCGTATCGACCATCGGCGTTGGCGTGCAGCCAAATGCGTTCTGGAACACTTCCAAATCTTCGCCACAAGCGTGCAATACTTTCATCACTGAAGCATCTTTCAACAACGCAACGAACGGTGTCATGTCATCCAGCGCAATAGGGTCAATCAGTGACAGCGTTTCACCATCAAATAACTGAATCAAGCCTAATTGAGGGTAATAGGTTCTGGTACGAACAAACTCCGTATCAAGCATAACGACATCCGCTTCACGTGCTTGTTGGCAAACTCGCTCAAGGTCGTTCAATTGGGTAATGATTTGATAATCCACAAAAACTCTCACTGGTTTCTCTTTGATTGCCGGATACAAAAATGCCGACATTAACTGTCGGCATTCTAACACCATTTTTCAGCGCTCGCTTAGATTAAGCGCCCAATGGTTCTGATACGCTGCTTTAGCGTCAATCAGTGAGCAAGCTCGGCATCGTTTTCTTCACGTAGCACACGTCGTAAGATCTTACCCACGTTGGTCTTTGGCAGATCGTCTCTGAACTCAACCAGTTTAGGGATCTTGTAGCCTGTTAGGTGTTCACGACAGTGCGCGATGATGTCTTCTTTGGTCAGGCTCGGATCGCGCTTCACAACGTAGATCTTAACCAATTCACCCGAGACTTCATGAGGTTGACCGATAGCCGCAACTTCAAGCACTTGACCATGCAGAGCAACGACATCTTCAATCTCATTTGGATAAACGTTGAAGCCAGACACAAGAATCATGTCTTTTTTACGGTCTACGATATGCAGCAAGCCTTCGTCATCAAACTTAACGATGTCACCCGTAGATAGCCAACCGTCTTGGTCGATCACCTCTTTGGTCGCTTCTGGACGTTGCCAGTAGCCTTGCATCACCTGAGGGCCACGCACTTGCAACTCGCCCACTTGGTCATTGGCAACCACTTGGCCTTCATCATCGACAATACGAACTTCTGTTGATGGGACAGGCAGGCCAATAGCGCCTGTGTAATCTTTAAGGTCGTATGGGTTACCCGTTACCAGTGGCGAACACTCGGTTAAGCCATAGCCTTCTAACAAGTGAATACCGGTCGCTTTTTTCCATTGCTCGGCCACCGCGCGTTGAACCGCCATGCCACCGCCAACAGAGAGGCGCAGATTGCTGAAATCTAATTCTAAGAAATCTTCGTTATTCACTAGTGCATTGAACAGAGTATTTACACCGGTAATGGCCGTAAATGGCACCTTTTGCAGCTCTTTAATAAAGCCCGGAATATCACGAGGATTAGTGATAAGAAGGTTACGACCACCCATCTCAACAAACAGTAGGCAGTTCACCGTCAAGGCGAATACGTGATACAGCGGCAGTGCCGTGACAACCAACTCACGTCCTTCTTGCACAACAGGGCCGTATGCCCCTTTTGCTTGAAGCACGTTCGCGATCATATTACGATGCGTTAGGATTGCGCCCTTCGCTACACCAGTGGTACCACCCGTGTACTGTAGGAAGGCAATATCGTCACCCGCCATAAACGGCTTCACATATTGAAGACGACGGCCTTTATGCAGCGCTTTTCTAAAGGAGATAGCCCCCGGTAGATCGTACTTAGGTACCATGCCTTTTACGTATTTCACGACAAAATCGACAATCGTCCCTTTCGCACGTGGCAGCATTTGCCCTAGGCTTGTTAACACTACGTGTTTAATCGGTGTGTTATCGACCACTTTTTCTAGCGTGCTCGCAAAGTTTGAAACGATAACAATCGCCTTTGCACCAGAATCGTTCAGTTGATGTTCCAACTCACGAGGCGTGTACAGTGGGTTGACGTTCACTGCAATCATACCCGCACGCAGTACACCAAACAGGGCAATGGGGTATTGCAGCAGGTTTGGCATCATGAGTGCGACGCGATCGCCCTTCTTCAGTTTTAAGTCGTTCTGCAAGTAAGCGGCAAAAGCACGGCTGCGCTCTTCAAGCTTACGGAACGTCATCACTGAGCCCATGTTCTCGAATGCAGGTTGGTCTGCGTACTTCTGTACCGACTGTTCGAACATTTCAACAAGAGATGGGTACTGATCTGGGTTGATCGTTTCTGGTACGTCACTTGGATAACGTGAAAGCCAAGGTTTATCCACGATGTTACTCCTCGTTTATCAGCTGACGACTGTTCGCCGCTATTGGTCATTGCGGTATTACAGCACAGCTTTAGTGCATGAGCACTATAAGGCTCAAACACGTGTTTAAATTTTGTTAACTACACCAAAAATTAGCTGTGAAACTAACTCTGGGCTCTCTAAATGGCAATGATGTCCGCCGGGAACCGTCTCGATATCCAGAGAACTAAGGGCTGGTTTGTAGCGATTATGCTGCAAATTTCGGAATCCATTGTTGCCTAAAATGATTAATTGAGGACACTCTATCGCCGCCATGATCGCATCAGTGTGCGCCTGTGACATACGATATAGCGAGTCACACTTTAGCTTAGGGTCGCATCGCCATTGCCAAGTGTTTTCAGACTCGACCATAACGTGCTCAACAACTTTTCGTCGAGCCGTTCCTTGTTGAACAATAGCTTGTTGGACATTAGCTGGTTGAGCAATATCTTGTTGAACAGTAGCTGGTTGAGCTATAGCTTGCTCGACAATTCCTCGTTCAACAATCGGCGCAATAAGTTCAGCATTGATTTGGTTGGCGTGAGCTCTCAGTTTAATCGCATCCTCAAGACTTGCCAGAGGACGTGAAGGCTTTCTTCGCTGTCGAAGCCGACTGAGTACCCCATTTCTCAAACGTGAAACCGTTTCTTGGGGAGCTTCAGAAATAGGTCCGTGACCTTCAATTTGAATTAATCCTGATACCTTCTCAGGAAAGGCGGCACTATAGCAACTTGCTATCAATGCACCAAGCGAATGTCCTACTAGCACCAGTCTGTTTGGCGACAATTTAGTCACCAACTGGTGTAAATCATCGATATAGTCGTGAAATGGATAATAACTGCCCGATTTATGCGACGAAAGCCCATGACCAAATAGATCAATCGCAATCAGGTGTGAGCTTGGTGAAAGCGCCGCTACATGGCTTAAAACGGAAGAGAAACTCGCCGAGTTATCCAGCCAACCATGAATAAAAACGACCGTCGTTACGGTCGTTTGTGAGTTCTTGATCTGCTGTGTTGCGAGCTGGCCACTCGCAAGAGAATAGGATTTTTCAATCACTGGTTGCATGCTGCCCCTATCTGTTATCGGTTATCCGTTGCGATGTCGAATACACGATCACTATCGTCTATTGAACATCTTTGATCACCCGCCCGTGCGTCGGCATCGTCTGAAAACTGCGGCAATGTAGACTGCGACAAGAATAATAGGCAGGAGCCAAGTCGTTGATCACCACGCGCTCAGTGATCTGCCATAAACGTTGATTGTAAACGTTCATCACAGGGAAGGTGTAAGGGTAATCGCCAATGGTGCCATCTTCGGTACCATTGGATGTGCCGACTAAGGTGACTAAACGGCCTTTGGCAAAGCTCAATGGCTCAACATAACCCTCAATATAAGCCACAAAACGCCCTTTGGGTTCGACATTAATATCTGGCTTACCACTGCTTGAGATAGGCAAATTTACCACTTCAACGCGTGTCTTGTTTTGCATGTTGGTTACTTTAGCGATCACGCCACCTAAACGCACATCATCGGCATCGGGCAGTGTATTTACCCACTCTTGGTAATCGGTGACCACTGGTTCGGAGTTGGCATTCAGCTCTTCAGGTAGAGACGAGCAGCCCATCACCATTGAAGATAAAGCAACAAGGTAAAAGATGCGAGATTGAGATATGAGGGAAAACATAAGGCAGATCCTTAGAGCAGGAGAAATGAAGACACAAAGCTAGATATAGATATCGACCCCAATAAGCTGCGCGAGTTCCTCTTTTTTCGCTTGGTTCATCACATCCATATACTCTTCCATGGCACGTCGCCCGCGACCTTCTGGGAGATCATACTGGATCTGAGCTTTATGAATGTCCGATTCTTTGACTTGACGAATGGAATGCGAGACAGCATTGGCGACCTTAGTAGGCTGACCTACTGAGGTTTTTGCATCGCCTTTTTTCACCTCATTCTTTTTGTTGGTTCGATTGGTTTTGGATGTATTGCCTATCGAAGAAGGAGGTAAGCCGTTTATTGAAACCATGCTTAAAGAGTTTTGTACCTGATTTAAATGATCTTGCTTGAGTTTATCAAAGCTCTACAAGATAAATTGTAGAGCCTAATAATACCGATTTACTCGCGACCTGGCAGCTTTTTCCAAGTAACTTTATCACGCAGATAAACCGGCTCTGACTCTTCAGCCGCTACCGCTTTGCCTTCTGCGTAAGCAAACTGAGCAAGCAAAGCCATGTCTTGCGCTTCAGGGAACAGTACGTCACACGCTTTGGTATGGATCGCTAGGGTGTCCATATGCTCCGCATACGCTTCCCAGCCTGTGCCAACTTTTGCCCATGTTTCAGAATCAGCTTCAAGCTTCGCCGCTAATTCGCTTGGGGGCGTGACACATTCGGCATCGACTGCGGTCCAACGACCGTCTTGCTCACGGCGATATCGAGCCCAGTACACTTCGCTCATACGCGCATCAATCGCGGTTGCAACGTGCGTTTCGCCAAATTTACGGTAGCTCACCTGCGCCATTGCTGCCAGTGTCGAGACACCGATCATCGGTAAATCTGCGCCAAATGCTAAGCCTTGAGCAATACCAATACCAATACGTACACCCGTGAAACTACCCGGACCTTGACCAAACGCAATAGCGTCGATGTCTGTTAAAGCGACATTCGCTTCTTTCAGTACTTCATCAACCATAGGCAGAATCTTTTTGGTATGGTCTCTAGGGGCAACTTCGCTACGTGCGAACACCTTTTCACCAATAACTAATGCGACTGAACAGTTTTCAGTGGCGGTATCTACTGCAAGAATTTTCGCGCTCATTTGTGTCTCAAATATTCGTTATCTAATCTAAAAATAATGGCTAAGCTCAACCATGCCAACTATTTGCCAGCGGTTGAATGGTCTTTAGCTAAGAATTCTTTAATGATCCCTAAGTCACGGGTACGCGGGATAGGCGGTAAACTCGCCAAAAATAGACCACCGTAATCGCGAGTCACCAATCGGTTATCGCAAATAATCAAAGCGCCCCTATCACGCTTATCACGTATCAATCGGCCGACACCTTGTTTCAAGGTGATCACTGCGTCCGGCAACTGTACCTGTGCAAAAGGATCTCCCCCTTTTAACTTACAGTCCTCGATTCGAGCCTTAAGTAAAGGGTCATCAGGGGCGGTAAAGGGTAATTTGTCGATGATAACACAGCTTAATGCGTCGCCCCTAACATCTATCCCTTCCCAAAATGCCCCCGTCGCCACCAACAATGCGTTCCCTAATTCCATGAATTCAGCCAAGGTTTTTTGCTTACTTGTTTCACCTTGCAGCAGCACTGGGACCGTCAGCGTTTCACGGAATCGCTCCCCCAACTCTTTCATCATGCTGTGCGAGGTGCACAAAAAGAAACAGCGGCCTTGGTTTTGCTCAATCACCGGGGTCAGCATCCTTACTAGCTTATCGGCGAGGCCTGGGCTGTTCGGCTCTGGGAGATAACGAGGCACACACAAGCGCGCCTGATTCGGATAATCAAATGGGCTCGGCAGTGAAAACTGTGCCGTCGGTTTTAACCCGAGTCGAGAGGTGAAATGGTCGAAATCATCCGACACCGCCAAGGTTGCCGAGGTAAATACCCAAGCGCCCGGCTTGAGCTCAATTTGTTCGTGGAACTTATCTGCAACCGACAGCGGGGTAATGTGCAAAGCAAAGTGGCGCGGTGTGGTGTCATACCAATACGAATAACCGGTAATCGATACGTCACATACACGTTCCATGCGTGACTTGATCATGGTGGCACGTTCGAAAGCCGTATCGAGCAACTGGCTTCGACCCAGCACCAGTTTCAGTACATCCATGGCCAATTGCAAAGCATCTTGCACACGAACCAGCTCTCTAGCAATCGATTCTGATTTTAACGCCTCACGCCAGTTACCACGAAAGCCCGTATCACCGAGTACGATGCGCAGCTCTGATGCTGACTGAACTAACCTGTCGCCCACTTTTTGCAGTTGGCGCATGTCTTTAGCTTCCGTTCGGTAACCGATTTCAATGTCTTTGGCGAGCTCGTGAATTTGTCGACTCGACACAGACTGACCAAAATACTGACTCGCAATATCTGGCAGTTGGTGCGCTTCATCGAAAATGAACACATCCGCATCTGGGATCAGCTCACCAAAGCCGGTCTCTTTAATCGCCAAATCCGCGAGGAATAAATGGTGGTTAACCACAACTACATCCGAGTCCATGGCTTTCTTACGGGCTTTCAGCACAAAGCAATCGGTGTAGCTCGGGCATTCTTTGCCTAAACAGTTGTCATTAGTTGAGGTGATGGTCGGAATAACCGGGCTGTCTTCCGCAATATCGTCACAATCGCCCAAATCACCGGTTTGTGTGGATGACGACCAACTGCGCACTTTGACCAACTGAGCTAACAGTGTTGGATCGGTGTGAGTGCCATGGCTTTCGACCATTTGACGGCTGAGTCTATCTAAGCACAAATAGTTTGAACGACCTTTGAGTAACGCCACTTGACCATAAAATCCAAGCGCGTCCACCATCAAAGGTAAATCGCGATGAAACAGCTGCTCTTGAAGGTTTTTAGACCCCGTACTAATGATAGTTTTCTTGCCACTGAGCAATGCGGGCACGAGATAAGCAAAGGTTTTACCCGTCCCCGTCCCCGCCTCAACCACCAGCTGACTCTGATGCTGGATAGCCTGTAAAACGGCTTCAGCCATGTCTAACTGAGCTTGTCGAGGTTGAAACCCAGGGATCGCTTTACCTAGCGCACCATCCGCAGAAAAGGTTTTAGATATCATAGAGTACGTGATTTAGAAAAATAGAAAGCGAATTATGGCAGGTTTAGTGAGCCGGCGCGAATCAAGAATGACTTCGCTCCGGAGGTGTTAGGGGTGGCTTTATTTGGTTTATGCATCCGAAAAGGTAAGCCCTAAAAAATAGAAATTCAGCAACCGTTTTTTAGGGCGTGTTGATCTTTGCTGTACATTTCGCGTTCAACAATACATCGGTAGCCACATCAACATGAATGCCAGCG
>NZ_CANLBV010000035.1 GCF_947488985.1 uncultured Vibrio sp. | reverse complement strand
ACGTTAGATGGTGCAGTAGAAAATATAGCGTTGTTTAGACGCTTTGTAATGAACATGCTGAAGCAATGTGATTGTGGTGCGCCAAGCCAAAAAGTGAAGTTGAAGAAAGCGGGTTGGAACGATGATTATCGGGCTCGAATCTTCTTTGGGTTATAAATTAATCAAAGTATGCTCGCGCCCTGGGATAGTTAGTATGTCGATGTAGTAATAAAGATCTATGCGTAGTGGTCAGTCAGCAATTTGTGGGTGAATTGAGTTCGTAGATAGAAACCTCGCGGCTTGGTTTTGATCGGTTTACCACTAGCACCATAAGCTTCTGTTAATACGCGACTGTTGGCAGCTTTAGGGCGTAAATGTAACGCTTCGCCGTGTCTCGCTGTTATCTGTTCAACATTGCCCAATACGATCAGCTCCATCAGCTCTTCCCAATCTCTTTTTAGGATTTCATTTTCAGCAGCGCTTGGCGTCCACAGTAGCGGTGATCCAACACGCCTTTCTGATAATGGGAGCTCTCTTTCTCCCTCGACAGGGATCCATAACACTTTAGACAGCTTATTTCTGACGTGGCTGGTTTCCCAAGTTATGCCTTGCACACCCATTAACGGAGCGACACAAACAAAGGTGGTTTCGAGTGGCTTGCCAGAATACCCAATCGGAATGCTTTTTAGCTCGATACCGAGTTTGGCAAAATCTTGCTCCGGTTTACTGCCCGCAGGTGCGCCTAAGTGCCATTCCAACAGTTGCCCAACCCAGCCTTTATCTCGCTTGAGGTCGTTTGGCACCACCATCTCGGCTTCTTCGGCGAGCTCTTTGAAGGTCATTCCGGCAATGGCATATGCTCTGTTAAGTAGCTCTTGTTGTGTTTGTGGTTCTGGTTTCATAATCAAAGGCGTGTTTAAAAAAACAATTTTACCAGAAGTTATCATCATTTGACGACTGATTAAGAAATGATCACCTCATTAGGTTAGAGATCAAAAATAGGGTTATCCACAGGAGATGAAGGGAAATAATTGAAAGATTAATTTAATGTATAAATAAACAGGGGTTTATGGTAAATAAAATGCTTGCTAAATCGTCTTCAAAGTGAGTGTTTCACTTGCTCGTGTGGATAAACACCGGAGTGGTTGATATTTAATCATGTGTTTTTTTTGAAAGATCTTTGACTCTGGTTCTGTTTATAAAATGAGGTTTGTTTGGTTTATATATCTGTTTTTATTGGTTTTTATTTTTATTTTTCTCGGTTGTGATTTTGAGTGTTGATGAATCTATGGATTAAGAGAAACGATTATTAGCAATTCTTCACATAGTTATTCACAGAAAAGGTGAATAAATGAGGTCTATGTCTCATTCTTATGTGGGTAACTAGGAATTGAGCGAAACGCCTTCATATTATTAGATAATATTCATAAATATAGTGTTTATCACGCCACTAAGTTTGCTCCTATTGGGGATATGTGGAAAAATCAGAGTAATTAAAAAATTAGACTAGAGGTTAGCCAGTGATAGATGGCGATGGTTACCGATTAAATGTTGGTATTGTAATCTGTAACAACCATGGTCAGGTCTTCTGGGCTAAACGATACGGGCAACATTCATGGCAATTCCCTCAAGGGGGAATCGATGAAGGTGAAACTCCGGAACAGGCAATGTACCGCGAGTTATATGAAGAGGTTGGCCTTACTAAAAAGGATGTAAAGATCGTTGCGGCAAGTCGTCATTGGTTACGCTATAAGCTACCTAAACGGCTGGTTCGGTGGGATTCTAAACCTGTCTGTATTGGACAAAAACAGAAGTGGTTTCTTTTGCGCTTAGATTGCGATGAATCGCGTATCAATATGCAGCGTGGAAGTACACCTGAATTTGATGGTTGGCGTTGGGTGAGTTACTGGTACCCAGTTCGACAAGTAGTTTCTTTTAAGCGTGATGTTTACCGTCGAGCGATGAAAGAGTTCGCTTCTATGGCGATGCCGTTTAAAGAGCGAAAAACAAAAGGAAAACGCAAATTGCGTAGAGGTTAAGCATGCTCAGTCAACTAAGGGAAATAGTTGAACACGTATCAAGAGTTGAAGATGTGTCGACAGCTCTAGATATTTTGGTGAAAGAGACATGCAATGCGATGCAGACGGAATGCTGCACCGTGTATTTAGCCAATAATGATATGCAGCGCCTTGAGTTGATGGCAACTCAAGGTCTTATCTTTAAAGGCAATAGTATCCACATTGGCTTTGATGAAGGCCTGGTTGGTCTTGTCAAAAGAAGTGCAGAACCCATCAACCTTGCACAGGCATCTAAGCATCCTGCTTATAAATTTTTTCCAGAGCTTGGAGAAAATATCTATCACTCTTTTCTTGGTACGCCAATTATCCATCGCAAGCAAGTGCTTGGTGTGTTGGTTATTCAGCAAAAGTCCCCTCGTTTATTCAGCGAGATGGAAGAGTCTTTTCTAGTTACGCTCTCAGCCCAGCTTGCGGTTATTGTCGCGCATGCCCAAACTCAAGGCCATTGGTTACTTGAGCAACAAAAGCTGCCAGCGACCAAAGGTATTCCTGCATCATCGGGTGTAGCGATTGGCGATCTGTGGTGGGACAACACCCAGCCGGACTTAACAGATGTGTATCCTGCATCGACCCTCGATGTAGAAAGAGAGCACGAGCTATTGGCGGTGGCCGTCGAAAATGCACTCAATGATTTTAAGCGTATGCGAAAGCGCTTGGACAGCGAAATCAATAAAGATGCGTTAGCGATATTTGATCTGTTTACTCATTTGCTCAATGACCCGATGCTACGTAAGGATCTTAAGAGTCAGATCCAAAAAGGTGACAAAGCCGATTGGGCATTAAGACAGGTTGTTGAGAGCTACTCCAACCGTTTTGCTCGTATGTCAGATGTGTATCTTCGTGAGAGAGCACAAGACATCCGCGAGCTTGGGCAAAGGCTGCTCTATTTCCTCCATAATTCTGAACATGAACTCCGCACGTTAGATAAGCCGATTATCCTGGTCGTTCGTGAGTTAACGGCCTCTGTATTGGCATCGATTCCTAAAGAAAAGTTGTTGGCTGTGATTTCATTGGAAGGGGCAGCCAACTCTCACGCCGCGATCTTATCTCGTGCTTTGGGTATTCCTTCTGTGATGGGAGTGAGTATAAATCTCGCTCAGGCCAATGGTAAACAAGCGATTGTTGATGGCTATAGCGGTGAGATCTTTATTGAGCCGACTCAGGGTTTACTCGTTGAATATCAAGGATTGGTACTAGAAGAGAGCGAGCTCTCCTCGATGGTCAACCGAGAGTTATACTTACCCGCTAAGACGCAAGACAACCAGCAGATTGAGATCCTGCTTAATGCTGGCTTGAGCGCTGACACCAACATATCGATCAATCAAGGAGTAGATGGAGTCGGGCTGTACCGAACGGAAATTTCTTTCTTGTTGCAACAAAGGTTTCCGTCAGAGGACGAACAATTCAAACAGTATCGTTCTGTGCTGGCAAGTTATCCTAAGAAGCAAGTGGTGATGCGTACGCTCGATATCGGTGGTGACAAGGCATTGCCTTATTTCCCTATCGAAGAGGACAATCCATTCCTTGGTTGGCGTGGTATTCGCTTTACGCTCGATCATCCTGATATCTTTATTATTCAACTGCGTGCAATGCTGCGTGCAAGCTGTGATAGCCAGAATTTGAGTATCTTACTGCCGATGATTTCTGGTGCTCAAGAGTTAGACGATGCCATTCAGCTTATTGAGCAAGCTTACGATGAAGTACGTGAGCTCGATCCCCGGGTACGGATGCCTCGGATTGGTATCATGATTGAAGTGCCGTCAATGCTTTATCTGCTACCGCTAATCGCGCATAAGGTCGATTTTGTTTCAGTAGGCACCAATGACTTAACCCAATATTTATTGGCCGTTGATAGGAACAATTCCCGCGTCTCTGATGTCTATGAATCCATGCACCCTGCGGTGATCATGGCATTGAAGCAAATTCATGATATATGTCAGCAGCATCAATTGCCGGTCTGCATTTGTGGTGAGCTCGCTGGTGATCCGATGGGCGCACTGCTGCTGATCGGGCTAGGGTATGAAACGTTAAGTATGAATACCTCAAATGTAGCGCGAGTAAAGTACTTGATCCGTCAGTCTAGCCTGTGTGAATTGCAGGATTTAGCAAATAGCGCACTTTCAAAATCATATGGTGGTGACATCTATAGTATGATGCTCAATTATTTTGAAGAGCATGGTTTTACTGGCTTCATACGAGCTGGTAAGAAATAGGATTAAACATGCCATATGAACTAATAGGCTTGTTAGCAGGTCTTGGGGCTGTTGTTGGTGTTTTAGCGGGCTTGCTGGGCATTGGCGGTGGTTTACTGGTGGTTCCTGCCTTACTTTTTTTGCTGCCTAAAGCGGGCATCCCTCAAGAGTTTGCTATGCAAATGGCATTGGCGACTTCGCTATCAACCATCATTGTTACTTCAGGATCGTCTGCGATTAACCATTTAAAATTGGGTAATGTAGAAATCTTTGTTGTTAAGTGGCTAATTCCCGGAGTAGTGATTGGCGGTTTCCTCGGGGCTTTTGTCGCCGATGTGATCCCGGCTCAATATCTGCCAAAAGTATTTGGTGTCATCGTGTTAATGTTGGGGTTGCAAATGCTGTTGTCGATTCGCTCTAAGAGTCAAAAAGCCATGCCGGGCTCAACGAAGACCATGTTATACGGTGGTGGTATTGGTTTGGTCTCAAGCTTAGCGGGGGTAGGAGGTGGGTCGTTATCGGTGCCTTTTCTTAGCCAGCATGGCGTAGAAATGCGTAAGGCCGTCGGTTCATCCTCGGTGTGTGGTTGTGTTATTGCGATTTCGGGTATGTTGGGATTCATTTGGCATGGTTCTGCCGTTGAAGACCTGCCTGCGTATAGCTTAGGCTATGTTTATCTGCCTGCGTTAGTGGCAATATCTTGTACTTCCGTGCTGACGACACGAGTGGGAGCAAAACTGGCCACTCAGCTGCCAACCCCCGTACTCAAGAAATTCTTTGCGGTATTTTTAGTGTTTATAGCAGCTACGATGCTGCTGTAGTGTGTTTTCTGTTAGCTATTGAGTTAACCGTTATTTAATTTAGATAGAGAGCCAAGTATGTCTCAGGGTTTTATCGAATTCCCAAGTATCGATCCTGTTCTTGTTGAACTAGGACCAATCTCAGTTCGTTGGTACGGCCTAATGTACCTCGTCGGTTTTATTTTTGCCCTTTGGTTGGCGAATCGTCGAGCTGATCAGCCCGGTAGTGGTTGGACCCGAGAGCAAGTCTCAGACTTATTGTTTGCTGGCTTTCTAGGTGTGGTGCTGGGGGGGCGTATAGGCTATGTGCTGTTCTATAATTTTGATCTGTTCCTTGCTGACCCGCTTTATCTCTTTAAAGTATGGACCGGCGGTATGTCTTTCCACGGTGGTTTACTTGGTGTGATTACTGCAATGTTCTGGTACGCCAAAAAGAATGGTCGTACCTTCTTTGGCGTCGCCGACATGATTGCTCCCTTGGTTCCGTTCGGTTTAGGTATGGGGCGTTTAGGTAACTTCATGAACAGTGAGCTTTGGGGACGTGTGACTGATGTGCCTTGGGGGGTCGTATTCCCGAATGGTGGCCCGTTGCCTCGTCACCCGTCTCAGCTTTATGAAATGGCGCTGGAAGGCATTGTACTGTTCTTTATCTTAAACTGGTTTATCAAAAAACCTCGCCCTCTTGGTTCTGTATCTGGATTATTCCTCGCAGGGTATGGCGGATTCCGCTTCTTAGTCGAGTACGTACGTGAGCCTGATGCCCACCTAGGTCTGTTCGGTGGGTTTATCTCTATGGGACAAATCCTGTCACTGCCAATGGTTATCATCGGTGTGCTGATGGTAGTGTGGGCATATAAGCGCGGCCACTACAAAGACGAATTACCACAACAAACGAAGTAAGGAATTGGTGTGAAACAGTATTTAGACCTCTGTCAGCGTATCGTTGATAATGGAACCTGGATTGAAAATGAACGCACAGGTAAGCGCTGCCTCACCGTGATCAATGCGGACCTTGAATATGATGTTGGTCATAACCAATTCCCATTGGTCACAACGCGTAAAAGTTTTTGGAAAGCCGCCGTTGCAGAGCTACTTGGCTATATCCGTGGTTACGATAATGCGGAAGACTTCCGCAAGCTAGGCACCAAAACTTGGGATGCGAACTCGAACCTGAACGAAGCATGGTTGAATAACCCTTACCGCAAGGGTGAAGATGACATGGGCCGTGTTTATGGTGTTCAAGGTCGTGCATGGGCAAAGCCTGATGGCGGTCATATCGACCAACTGAAGAAGATTGTTGATGATCTAACGAACGGTATTGATGACCGTGGTGAGATCTTAAACTTCTACAACCCAGGCGAGTTCCACATGGGGTGTTTACGTCCTTGTATGTACAGCCATCATTTCTCTCTGCTTGGCGATACCTTGTATCTCAACAGCACTCAGCGCTCTTGTGATGTTCCATTAGGTTTAAACTTCAATATGGTTCAAGTGTATGTATTCCTTGCAGTCATGGCGCAAATCACGGGTAAAAAAGCGGGGGTGGCTTACCATAAGTTGGTGAATGCTCATATCTATGAAGATCAACTGGCACCAATGCGTGATATCCAATTAAAGCGTGAGCCTCTCGCTAGACCAACGTTTCATATCAACCCAGAGATTAAGTCTTTAGAAGACTTGGAAACTTGGGTGACGATGGATGACTTTTGGGTTGAAGGCTACGAGTGCCACGAAGCGATTAAATACCCATTCTCGGTGTAATCTAACCCACTTTGTTTGATTGAAAGGCTGCCTCTGCGCAGCTTTTTTTGTCTCTAAATTATAGTGGCGAGTAACCGGGATTCGAGATGCGAAGATCAGGAGCAGATGCGAGTAAACGGGATTAGGGATACGAAAAGCTAGGAGTAGAAGCGAGTAAATTAAATTAGGAATACGAAAAACATATCTAGATTTGAGCCGGCGATATACCAAATACGACTATCACAGTTCGTGTTTTTCGCTACTCGCTTACCCGTATCTCTAATCTGCTTCTGGCTCTTCGCTACTCGCTACTCGTTCACTCACATCCCGTATCTGCAGTACAGAAAAGAAAAAGCCCGCAAACCATAGGTTGCGGGCTTTGTTATAAGCGATGTGTTTTATTTACGGTTAGCTATCTAATGGTTTAGCTATAAGCCGATTCAGCGATTAAGCCGTTAGAGACAAGATGGTACCCGGCAATACAAGGAATAATGCCACAAGGTAGCCAGCCACTACAGCTTTGTTCTTCACAGCCATGTCTGAAATCAAGTCAGCTGCTTTAACTGGTAGTTCACGTAGGAACGGGATACCGAAAATGAATACCGTTGCCATGATGTTGAACACTAAATGCACAAGAGCAATTTGCAGTGCAAAGACGGCGAACTCACCAGAGACAGCTGTTGCAGCAAGTAGCGCGGTAATACATGTACCGATGTTTGCGCCCAGAGTGAATGGGTAAACATCACGTACTTTAAGAACACCTGAACCTACTAGCGGAACCATTAAGCTTGTCGTCGTTGAAGAAGACTGAACAAGGATAGTAACGATAGAGCCAGAAGCGATACCGTGGATAGGGCCACGACCGATTGCGTTCTTTAGAATCTCGCGAGCACGGCCAACCATTAGGCTCTTCATTAGCTTACCCATTACTGTGATAGCTACGAAGATAGTCGCGATACCAAGAACGATAAGCATGATGCCGCCAACAGTGTCGCCAAATGTTGATAGAGGCTCTTTAATCGCACTGACGACAGGTTGAGTGATTGGCTTGATGAAGTTAAGACCCTTCATGCTCATATCACCTGTAGCAAGCATCGGCGATACCAACCAATGAGAAATCTTCTCTAGAATACCAAACGCCATCTCAAGCGGCAGGAAGATAATAACGGCTAAGAGGTTAAAGAAGTCGTGAATCGTTGCACTGGCGAATGCACGCTTAAACTCATCTTTACAACGAACGTGACCCAAGCTAACCAGTGTATTAGTTACCGTAGTTCCAATATTGGCACCCATGACCATAGGAATGGCTAGCTCAACAGGTAAACCGCCAGCCACAAGACCAACGATAATTGAAGTCACAGTACTTGATGATTGAATCAGCGCTGTGGCGACCAAACCAATCATTAAGCCGGCAACAGGGTGTGAAGCAAATTCAAAAAGAACCTTTGCTTGTTCGCCTGTTGCCCATTTGAAGCCTGTCCCCACCATTGATACTGAAAGTAATAGTAGGTAAAGCATGAACGCCAAGTTAGCCCAGCGTAGCCAGCGAGTAGTGCTCGTTATAGGCGCTGCTGCAGTAGTAGCTTGGTTCATAATGTTTTCTCCATTGGACCGTTTTAGTCTGTTGTGGTCTGTTTGTTTAATCTGAGCACGATGTTAGAGGTGGAATATTTCAGTAATATTACATTTTTGCTTAGGCGGCGATTTTTTGTGATGATTGACTCTTTAAAGATTATTTTTTGGAATGTGTCTGATTTAACTTATTGTTTAGTATTGCTTTTATTTCTTTGTTGGATAGGTGGTGTAGATAATGAAACTGATAAAAAAGTTAAAATGACTGGTTGAAATATGACATTGTTAAATCTTATATTTCGGATAAAGGGGTTGTTTTTCCTTTTTGGTTTCGGTTTTTACGAATATATTGAGAGGGGGGAGCATATTTGGTATAAAAGGATATCTACTCTTTTATTACGGCACATCTATGTCGCACCTCAACTATAACCATCTTTATTACTTTTGGATGGTTTGTAAGCAAGGCTCTGTTACTAAAGCCGCTGAAGCACTATTTCTCACACCACAAACGGTGACAGGTCAGATAAAAGCGTTAGAAGGGCGTATGGATGGCAAGTTGACCAAGCGCAATGGGCGCAGTGTTGAGCCAACAGAGCTTGGTCAGTTGGTTTTTAAATATGCCGATCGTATGTTTGGCCTGAGCTACGAAATGCTGGATATCGTGAATTACAGCCAACATTCCAATATTTTGTTTGATGTTGGTGTTGCTGACGCGTTGTCTAAAAGACTGATCAGTAAGATATTGATGTCGACGACACCTCCAGATAACAGCATTCATTTGCGTTGCTTTGAATCAACCCATGAAATGTTACTTGAGCAACTCTCGCAGCATAAGCTGGATATGATCTTGTCAGATTGCCCAGTTGACTCTAGCCAAAGCCCAGGCTTATTTAGTAAGAAACTGGGCGAGAGTAGCATGAGCTTTTTCTGTTCGGGCAAAGTAGAGAACGCGAGTTTCCCCGCCGTATTAGAACAAAGAAAACTGCTGCTCCCTGGTAGCCGAACCTCAATGGGGCGTAAAGTACTGCAGTGGTTTGATCGACAAGGACTCAAACCTGATATTTTAGGTGAGTTTGATGATGCCGCATTGATGAAAGCTTTTGCACGCTATCATCACGATGCCATTTTCTTAGCCCCAACCATTTATATGTCTGAGATTAAAAAAGAGACATCGCTGCAATTGCTGGGCGGTATTGATGAGCTCAAAGAGGAGTATTACGTTATCTTTGCCGAGAGGATGATCCAGCACCCTGCGGTAAAAAATGTATGCGACGCAGATTTTAGCAAATTGTTCGAGTGAGTTAGTTTGTTAATCAATTGATATCGATTATCATCACTCTACAATATGTCGTAAATTCGGATAGCCCGTAGTTGGCGTAAGAAGTCGTAGGGAGCCAAACTATGAACGTAAAAGAGATGGAGAAGAACTCGGCACAAGCCGTGATTCTACTTAAAGCGATGGCCAACGAGCGTCGTTTACAGATTTTATGCCTATTGCATGATACTGAGCTGTCGGTTGGGGAGCTATGTAGTAAGTTGGAATTGAGCCAGTCCGCTTTATCTCAACATCTTGCTTGGTTGAGAAGAGATGGTTTGGTCGAAACTCGCAAAGAAGCTCAAACCGTGTATTACACTTTGAGCAGCGAGCAAGTAAAAACAATGATTAACCTACTGCATGGCATGTATTGTAAGTAGCTTAGTACTGGTACTTTATTGCCGCTAGATGATGGTTTGTTATTCGTTTCATTGTCTATCGGTGAGTGACATAACGATCAGTAAGCTCACTCGCTATCAGTTAACCAAATAATAGCCTTACTCAAAATTTAGATATAAAAAAACCGGCCGAGGCCGGTTTTTTTCGTTTTGCGTTGTAATCAAATATCTATTAAAGAGCTTTGATTGCAGCAGCGAAACGAGACTTATGACGTGCAGCTTTATTCTTATGAATAAGGCCTTTAGTCGCCATGCGGTCTAGAAGAGGTGTAACTTCTACAAGAGCAGCAGTTGCAGCTTCTTTATTGCCAGCTTCAATAGCTGCAATAGTTTTTTTCATGTAAGTGCGCATCATAGAACGACGGCTAGCATTGTGCTGGCGACGTTTCTCAGCTTGGATAGCGCGCTTCTTAGCAGATTTACTGTTTGCCAAGGTCTAACTCCCAAAAACTTAGTTCGGTGACAATTTAAGGGCGAGGACTATCCCTCATAGGCGCTCAATTGTCAAATGATTTGTGCAAAAACCAATCTCAGCCAAAACAAGTTTTGGTATGGAAAGGTCATCGCGGTTAAGATGGCGGGGATTCTAACAGCATTTTTAGACCAATGCTAATAATTATGCTTCTAAGGACAGGATAGTATTTATCCTTGCTTGAAAGTAATCAACCAGTGTCAGAGGTTTCTGTGAGTAAACGACTATTAAAGTCAGGCCTGATTGTCAGTGCAATGACTTTTGTTTCCCGTGTGTTAGGGCTAGTACGTGATGTAGTAGTAGCAAATTTGATGGGAGCAGGAGCGAGTGCCGACGTATTTTTCTTCGCTAATAAAATTCCTAATTTCTTACGTCGACTTTTTGCAGAAGGTGCGTTTTCTCAAGCGTTTGTTCCTGTATTAACGGAATACCACGCCGCCGGTGATAAAGATAAGACACGGGATCTCATTGCTAAAGTGTCTGGTACGCTCGGGGTTTTAGTCTCAATCGTTACCGTTGTCGGAGTCTTGGGCTCTGGCGTGATCACTGCGATGTTTGGTGCCGGTTGGTTTATCGACTGGCTGAATGATGGTCCATCAGCCCCAAAGTTTGAGCTAGCAAGCTTTATGCTCAAGATTACCTTTCCTTACTTATGGTTTATCACCTTTGTCGCTTTATCTGGTGCCATCCTTAATACACTCGGTAAGTTTGCGGTTTCTTCTTTTACCCCTGTGTTCTTAAACGTCATGATCATAGCTTCGGCATGGTTTATCTCTCCGAATCTAGAACAACCAGAAATTGGCTTGGCCATTGGTGTGTTTCTTGGTGGTTTAGTCCAATTCCTTTTTCAAATGCCTTTCTTGATCAAGGCTGGGGTGTTGGTTAAGCCGAAATGGGGCTGGAGAGATCCGGGCGTGGTTAAGATTCGCACCTTAATGATCCCCGCTTTGTTCGGTGTATCCGTCAGTCAAATCAACTTATTATTTGATACTTTTATTGCCAGTTTCCTCGCAACAGGCTCCATCAGTTGGTTGTACTATTCTGATCGACTGCTTGAATTCCCTCTAGGGCTGTTTGGTATAGCAATCGCGACTGTGATCCTTCCTGCCTTATCTCGTAAGCACGTCGATAAGGCGGGTGAAGGCTTTGCACACACCATGGACTGGGGCGTGCGTATGGTGTTGCTGCTTGGCGTTCCGGCTATGTTAGGCCTGATTGTTTTAGCTAAACCTATGTTGATGGTGCTCTTCATGCGCGGTGAGTTTTCTCCTCACGATGTACAGCAAGCATCAATGTCATTGATCGCCTACGCATCGGGCTTGCTTAACTTTATGCTGATTAAAGTTTTAGCTCCGGGCTATTACTCTCGCCAAGATACCAAAACGCCAGTGAAGTACGGCATTATAGCGATGACAACCAATATGGTCTTTAACGCCATTTTTGCTTATTTCTATGGCTATGTGGGTTTAGCGATAGCAACGGTGCTGTCGGCCTTCGTCAATATGAGCTTATTGTATCGCGGGTTACATCTTGCGGGGGTCTACAAACTCACTCAGACCACCCTATGGTTTAGTACTAAGTTGCTTGTCTCGGGTGTGGTTATGGTAATGGCGATTTTGTGGCAGCTGGATAATATGCAACAGTGGCTTGAATGGAGCTTCAGTCAGAGAGCGCTGACATTAACAGGCTTGATTGGATTTGGTGGCTTTGTTTATATTATTTCGGTACTGATTTTAGGTATCCGAGTAAAACATTTAAAAGCAGCGACAGATTAATACTGATTAGTATATAATCCGTCGGTTTCACACAATAAATGATGCAAATAACAGGTTTTAGCTGATCATAATGGAACTGATCCGAGGTATACACAATATTAAAGCGCAGCATCATGGCTGTGTATTAACCATAGGTAACTTCGATGGTGTTCATCTAGGACATCAAGAGGTGCTGAGTCAGGTTTCTAAACAAGCAGCAGCATTAGGTCTCCCTTCTGTTGTTATGACGTTTGAGCCGCAGCCTATGGAGCTGTTTGCCCGAGATAGAGCCCCAGCACGTTTAACTCGCTTACGAGATAAATACGTGCAACTGAGCAAGCTAGAGATTAGCCGTTTATTGTGTGTTAATTTTAATCAGTATTTTGCCAGTTTATCCGCCAAAGCATTCATTAAAGATCTTTTGGTTGATAAGCTTGGTGTGAAGTTCTTGGTGGTTGGTGACGATTTTTGCTTTGGTAAAGGTCGCACTGGTAATTTCGCTATGCTCAAAGCTGCAGGCGAGAAGTACGGTTTTGAGGTGGTCAGCACCCAAAGCTATTGCTTAAACCAATTACGCGTCAGTAGTACTGAGATACGAAATGCATTAGCGGTCGATGACTTGGCTGCAAGTGCTACCATGTTAGGGCGTGATTACAGTATTAGTGGTCGAGTGTCCCATGGTCGAAAACTAGGGAGAACTATCGGTTTCCCTACCGCTAATATTCCATTAAAGCGTTGTGTTTCTCCTGTTTCGGGAGTGTATGTTGTTGAAGCATTGGATATCGACGGTGTTGCTGTCGGTGGCGTTGCTAATATTGGACAACGACCAACGGTGAATGGGGTAAGGCAGCAATTAGAAGTGCATTTTTTTGACTTTCAAGCCAATTTATATGGTAAACAGTTAGAAGTACGACTTTTGCATAAACTGCGCGACGAGATAAAATTTGAATCGTTCGACGCACTAAAAAATCAAATAGAATTGGATGCTGAAGCCGCAAGGGTGTGGCTGCTTCAGCTAAAGAATTAATCGGATGATTCCACCGATTAACATAATGTCTAACTTCGCCCAATATAACGGAATTAAGAATCGATGAGTGATTATAAAGATACCCTGAACTTACCAGAAACAGGGTTCCCAATGCGCGGCAATCTGGCAAATCGTGAGCCAGAAATGCTTAAGCGTTGGTACAAAGAAGATCTTTACGGCGAAATCCGTAAGGCAAAGAAAGGTAAAAAATCTTTCGTACTGCATGATGGCCCTCCATACGCGAACGGCGACATTCACATTGGCCACGCGCTGAATAAGATTCTTAAAGACATTATTATTAAATCTAAGACCCTTTCTGGTTTTGATGCACCGTACATCCCTGGTTGGGACTGTCACGGTCTTCCAATCGAGCTAATGGTTGAGAAGAAGAAAGGTAAGCCTGGTCAGAAGATTTCGGCTGCTGAATTCCGCGAAGAGTGTCGTAAGTACGCTGCGGGCCAAGTTGAAGGTCAGAAAGAGAGCTTCAAACGTCTTGGTATCATGGGCGAGTGGGACAAACCTTACCGCACTATGGATTTCGGCACAGAAGCGAACATCATTCGTTCTCTAGGTAAAATCGCAGACAAAGGTCACCTTCTTAAAGGTTTCAAACCAGTTCACTGGTGTACTGACTGTGGTTCTGCTCTGGCTGAAGCTGAAGTTGAATACAAAGATAAAGTATCGCCATCTATCGATGTGAAATTTACAGCAGCTGACGAAGCGGCGCTTCTAGAGAAATTTACTCTAGCTGAAGGCCACGCGGGTCAGGGCGAAATCTCTATCGTTATCTGGACAACAACACCATGGACTCTGCCTGCTAACCGCGCAGTATGTCTACGTGATGATCTTGAATACGTGCTTATCCAAGTTGAAGCGAATGGCGACCAGCCTGCTCAACGTATCGTTGTTGCTTCTGAACTAGCAAAAGACGTAATGGATCGTGCAGGTATCGAGCACTTCCACAACCTTGGTTTTGCTACTGGTGCTGATCTTGAGCTTTCTCAGTTCAACCACCCGTTCTACGACTTTACTGTTCCTGCTGTTCTTGGTGACCACGTTACAACAGATTCAGGTACTGGTGTGGTTCACACTGCGCCTGGTCACGGTCAAGAGGATTTCGTGGTTGGTAAGAAATACAACCTAGAAATCGCTAACCCAGTAGGCTCAAACGGCGTTTACCTGCCAGATACTGAGCTATTTGCAGGTCAGCACGTATTCAAAGCGAACGATTCTGTTTTAGAAGTTCTAAAAGAGAAAGGTGCACTTCTGCATCACCACGCTTACGAGCACAGCTACCCACACTGTTGGAGACATAAAACGCCAATCATCTTCCGTGCAACACCACAATGGTTCATCTCGATGGATCAAGCTGGCCTACGTGCTAAAGCACTAGAGTCCATCAAGAGTGTTGAGTGGTTGCCTGAGTGGGGTCAAAGCCGTATCGAAGGTATGGTTGAAGGTCGCCCTGAGTGGTGTATCTCTCGTCAACGTACTTGGGGTGTGCCAATTGCTCTGTTCGTTCATAAAGAAACAGCAGAACTTCACCCAGAAAGCCCTGCGCTTATTGAAAAAGTTGCGAAGCTCGTTGAAGAGAAAGGCATTCAAGCTTGGTGGGATGTAGACGCTGCTGAACTTATGGGCGCAGAAGACGCTGATAAGTACGAAAAAGTAATGGATACGCTAGACGTATGGTTCGACTCAGGTGTGACGCACTTCTCTGTTGTTGATTCTCGCGAAGAGTACAACTTCCCGAATGAAGAGCGCACTCACAGTGCTGATCTTTACCTTGAAGGTTCAGACCAACACCGTGGCTGGTTCCAGTCTTCTCTAATTTCATCTATCGCGATGAAAGACGAAGCACCGTACAAGCAAGTGCTAACACACGGTTTCGTGGTTGATGGTAACGGCCGTAAGATGTCTAAATCTATCGGTAACGTTGTTGCGCCTAAAGATGTAACCAACAAGCTAGGTGCAGATATCCTGCGTCTATGGGTTGCTTCTACAGACTACACTGGTGAAGTTGCGGTTTCTGATGAAATCCTGAAGCGTTCAGCGGATGCTTACCGTCGTATTCGTAACACGGCGCGTTTCTTCCTAGCGAACTTGAACGGTTTCAACCCTGAAACTGACCTAGTTCCTGCTGAAGAAATGGTGGCACTTGATCGCTGGGCTGTTGGCCGTGCTCAAGCTGCACAAGAAGAGATCGTTAAAGCATACGGCGAGTACAATACTCACGGTGTAACTCAGCGTCTAATGCAGTTCTGTTCTATCGAAATGGGTTCTTTCTACCTAGACGTAATCAAAGACCGTCAGTACACAGCAAAACAGGGCAGCCATGCTCAACGTAGCTGTCAGACTGCGCTTTACTACATCGTAGAAGCTCTAGTTCGTTGGATGGCACCTATCATGTCGTTCACTGCAGATGAAATCTGGAATGAGATGCCTGGCGCTCGTGACAAGTTCGTGTTTACTGGCGAATGGTACGAAGGTCTATTTGGTCTTGCTGAAGGCGAAGAGCTAAGCAATGAATTCTGGGCTGAAATCCAGACTGTTCGTGGCGCAGTGAACAAGCTTCTTGAAGATGCTCGTAAAGAGAA
The DNA here is from genome assembly GCF_947488985.1 of uncultured Vibrio sp. Taxonomy (GTDB): domain Bacteria; phylum Pseudomonadota; class Gammaproteobacteria; order Enterobacterales; family Vibrionaceae; genus Vibrio. The sequence goes on along the minus strand of NZ_CANLBV010000035.1, from coordinate 19,602 downwards.
AACAATCGGTGGTGCACTGCAAGCTGAAGTGACTCTATACGCTGACGACGCACTAGCGGCTAAGATCAACAAGCTAGAAGATGAGCTACGTTTCGTACTTATCACTTCTGCTGCGGTTGTTAAGCCACTAAGCGAGAAGTCTGATGCGGCTCAAGCGACAGACGTTGAAGGTCTATTCGTTGAAGTAGCGGCGACTGAAGCTGAGAAGTGTGACCGTTGCTGGCACCACACTCCAGATGTAGGCACTATCGAAGGTCACGAGAAAGTTTGTGGTCGTTGTGTGTCGAACATCGACGGTGAAGGCGAAGTGCGTAAGTTCGCATAACCGCTCAGAGAAAGACTGAACTTTTTGTAAAAATTATAGCCCCAGTATCAACTGGGGTTATTTTTAATTATAGGAAATGTGTTTCGCCAAGTTGGGTACTGATGATCACTTAAATCAGGTGATAATGAATACCAACTTCGTAAATACTAGGAATAGAAATGAGTGAAGTTTCATTAAAAAAATCGGGTGTGCGTTGGTTATGGCTGGCTTTGCTGGTTTTCCTCGCCGATATTGGCATCAAATTGCTGGTTATGGACAGTATGGGTTATGGCTGGGCAAATCGTGTTGAGGTGCTGCCATTTTTTAATTTTCTGTATGTTCATAATTACGGTGCAGCGTTTAGCTTCTTGAGCGACCAGAGTGGCTGGCAGCGTTGGTTTTTCACTGCGATTGCTTTTGTGGTAACGGGAATGCTGACGTATTGGATGAGCAAGCTACCAGCGACAGAAAAGTGGAACAACATCGCTTATGCAATCATCATTGGTGGTGCGGTTGGCAACGTATTTGACCGAGTCGTACACGGCTTTGTTGTCGATTACTTAGATTTCTACTGGGGCACTTACCACTGGCCTGCATTCAACTTAGCGGATATGGGAATCTGTATCGGTGCCGCGATGATCATCCTCGATGGTTTTCGCAAGAAAGACGAAAGCAAATAGGCGAATAAGCCTTAAGTAAAAACGTTTTGAAATAGATTACCCTAAAGTCAGTCTATGACTCACAGAATAGAATAGCCCTAAGCGCTGTCGGTTGATTCCGGTGGCGCTTTTTTTTATGCTGCAACTAATATGAGAGCAAAGCAGAATGCGTTCTCAAATAATAAAGAAGTCTAAGGAAAGTAACGTGGCAGCAATTAAAAATGATTCAGCAGTAACCCTACATTTTACGATTAAGATGAAGGATGGTTCAGTTGCCGATAGTACGGAAAATATGGGTAAACCAGCAAAGTTCGTTATGGGTGATGGTAGCCTAAGTGAGAACTTCGAAGCATGCCTGCTTGGACTTGAAGAAGGCACGGAAAAGTCTATCGAACTGAAAGCACAAGATGCGTTTGGTATGCCTAATCCAGATCATATTCACCATATGGATAAAGCAAAATTTGCTGGTGGTACAGATGTTGAAATTGGCACCATCATGGTATTCTCTGGCCCTGACGGTATGGAAATCCCAGGTATTATTACAGATATCGCGGGTGACTCAGTGACGGTTGATTTTAATCACCCACTTGCAGGCCAAGACGTTACGTTTGATGTCAATATCTTAGCTGTCGAATAGCTCTCTTAACGTTAGAATAGCACCGCCTTACAGCTATGACACTCAACCCAGAGCTTCACTGTCTAGACGCTTCACTGTAGAATGCGAACCTCGCTGACGGCGAACTCTATAGAAACAACCTTAGTACCGCGGTAAATGATGAGCAATGAAATGAAAATAATGTTAGCTAACCCTCGTGGCTTTTGTGCCGGTGTCGATCGTGCGATCAGCATTGTAGAGCGCGCACTTGAAATGTATCAGCCACCGATTTATGTTCGCCATGAAGTGGTACATAACCGCTTTGTTGTTGAAGGGCTTAAGCAACGTGGTGCTATTTTTGTCGAAGAGCTGAGTGAAGTGCCAGACGATAACATCGTAATTTTCTCTGCTCACGGTGTATCTCAAGCGGTTCGTAAAGAAGCGAAAGAGCGCGAACTTACAGTATTCGATGCAACGTGTCCTTTGGTGACGAAAGTTCATATGGAGGTTGCTCGTGCGAGCCGAAAACATATGGAAGTAGTACTGATTGGTCACGCAGGTCACCCTGAAGTTGAAGGTACTATGGGTCAGTACGCTAGCCAAATGGGTGGTATGTACTTGGTTGAAAAACCGGAGGATGTACAGAACCTGGTGGTGAATGACCCAACAAATTTGCACTACGTGAGCCAAACTACCTTGTCGGTGGATGAAACGGCGGATGTGATTGAAGAGCTGCGTCGTGTATTCCCTGAGATTCAAGGCCCTCGTAAAGACGACATCTGTTACGCGACTCAAAACCGTCAAGACGCCGTGCGTGAGATGGCGAATGATGTTGATGTTGTGATAGTGGTCGGATCTAAGAACTCATCAAATTCAACACGGCTGAAAGAGCTGGCTGAGAAGCTAGGTACACCAGGTTACCTAACCGACTGCCCTGAAGACATTCAAACCGCGTGGGTAGAAGGGAAAAAGAAAATCGGTGTAACAGCTGGTGCTTCTGCGCCTGAAGAGCTGGTCGATCAAATCTTAGACCGCATCCGTGAGCTAGGAGCAACGGACGTTGAAGAAATTCAAGGTCGTGAAGAGAACATGTTCTTTGAAGTACCGAAAGAGCTGCAGATTAAGCAAGTCGATTAATCTCGATCGGTTCGTGACAAGATCGATTCGCAACACAGTTGAATCGTAAACATTATCGATTTGTAAACAGTAGGAAGCCAACGTTGATACGTTGGCTTTTTTGATCGTGTTATATCTCGGTCTGAAATATGCTTACTGGAGGCCGAGTTGCTCTTTTAACGTCTTGAGGTAGCGACGGCTAACAGGGACTTCAAAGCCCGTCAGTGTGATGATCTCAGCTAATCCATTCTCTAGCAACTTGATCTCTTGGATTGATTTTATGTTGATCAAATATTGTCGATGACAACGGATCAAATCGGTCTTTTCTTCCAAGATCTTAAGCGTTAATTGTGAGGTTGCTGTTTGTGATGCGCTACGAACATGTACACCACTGATATCGGAATAGGCGCATTCAACCGTTTGGCTTGCCATGATCACAATGCGGTTATGACCAATACACGGGATCTGCTCTAAGTGGCAGGGAGCAATCGCAGAGATGTCTTGCTCTGGCGCTTTCTGGTTTTGTTTGATGACCTTATTCAGGCGACAAACACTCTTGTTTAATCGACAAGGTTCAACGGGTTTAAGTAGGTAGTCAAAGGCATTGTCTTCAAAGGCTTGAATCGCATATTGATCGTAGGCGGTCACAAACACCACGTAGGGCATGGTTTCCGGGGCGAGCATGCTCAGCAATTCAATCCCTGTGACCTGAGGCATTTGAATGTCCAAATACACCACATCAGGCTTGAGAAGGTTGATCTGCTTAAGCCCTTCAATTGCGTTACTCGCTTGGCCAATGACTTCCACTTCTCCAGTTTCAGTCAGCAGCTCAATCAATTCTTCGCGAGCAAAAAGCTCATCATCGACAACTAGTGCTTTTAACATCCTACAATCTTCATTTTGATTCTATCCCTGCGTTTTCTATCTATGTCTTCTAAATATGCTTACCGAGAAGCTATCACCTACGAAAAGACCGCTATTTTAGTATAGGTATGATAAAGCTCATTCGAGTAAATTGCTGTGGTTGAGATTCTATTTTTAGTGCTGAGTCTTGTCCAAAGAAATTAGTGAGTCGTTTATCAACAATCTCCATACCTAATCCGACATGATCTTGAGACGGCTTCTGATAGTTACCAGCATTGTCTTCGACGATCAGTTTGAATCCACCCTCAAAAGCCTCGCTGTAGATCTTCACTGTGCCACCTTCCAACATGTTCGAAATACCATGCTTGATGGCGTTCTCAACCAGTGGTTGCAGAGTAAAGCTCGGCAGTTGTGATTCGTACAACTGTGGGTCTATGTCCCATTCCACTTCTAGTCTGTCGGTGAAACGAGCCTTCTCAATGGTGAGGTACGCATTGACGTGCGCCAGCTCGTCTTTGAGTTTCACTGTGTTGATGTTCTGCTTAAGGTTGCTTCTAAAGAAGTGAGACAGGTGTTGAATAAGCTCTCGCGCTTTATCAGGGTAACGACGTGTAACGGCACTGATGGTGTTAAGTGCATTAAACAAGAAGTGTGGGTTCACCTGTGCATGCAGCAGTTTGATTTCCGCTTGGGTGAGCAGGGTTTGCTGCTGCTGATAGTTGCTGAACAGGATCTGACTCGACAATAGTTGAGCGATACCTTCTGCCATCGACATGTTAATGGTCGAGAATAGCTTCAGCTTAGGCTCATACAGTTTAATGGTACCGACGACTTCGTTACCAGCACGTAATGGAATGATTAGCGCAGAGCCCAACTTACAATCTTGAGATAGAGAACATTGGTACGGGTTTTCTTTACCATCAAGGTAGATGATGTCGTTCTTTTCCATCGAAGTGAGGGTACTCTGCGATGAAATCGGGGTATTTGGAATATGGTGTTCATCGCCAATGCCGACAAACGCGAGGATCTTTTCTCGGTCGGTAATCGCCACTGCACCTACATTGGTTTCTTCATAAACGATACGCACGATTTTTTGTGCATTATCGGAAGTGAAGCCGCCATGCAAAATACCCACCGAGCGCTCGGCGATGGTGAGTGCGCGGCGCGAGAAGGTGGCGGAGTATTTCTCGAAGATAGTCTTTCGGTCTTGGATTATGCTCATGAATAACGCGGCACCCACTGAGTTTGCAATGATCATTGACGCAGCAATATCGGAAACTAGCGCGTAGGATTGCTCAAACGGTTTGGCGACTGCGAGTAGAATCAACATCTGAATGATCTCTGCAAACAGGGTTACATAGAACACGACCAGCGGATTAAATAGCTGACTGGCTTTGTTCTTTCTGACTAAATATACATGCAGCAAACCACCAATCAGGCCTTCTGCTGTTGTTGAGATAGCACAAGCTAAGTCCGTAAAACCACCTAGTGAATAGCGATGTATCCCGCCAGTAAAGCCTACGGCAAAGCCAACCACAGGACCACCAAACAACCCGCCCATTACCGCGCCCATCGCTCGCGTGTTAGCGATGGCGTCATTGATCTGCAGTCCGAAATAGGTACCCATAATGCAGAATAGGGAAAATAGAACGTAGCAGCTGATCTTATGACTTAAGCGTGAAGAGATGCTCAACAAAGGGAGAATCAGTGGGGTTTTACTTAGCATGTAAGCAATCACTAAGTAGACGCAGGTTTGTTGCAGCAGAGAGAGAATGAGTTCCATATGTTCACCTATTGAGACGCTTGTTAAGTGTAAAGCTCATTGCTTGGTAACGGTAGCTTTGCTTGTCTTTTCGTGGCTTATATCGAAGCCCCAAAGGTGGATCCGTAGCGGCTATAAACAATAAAGCCCATCACAGTTGACGGGCTTTAGTCTTAGGTTTCACGAATCACTCAGTGATTACGGGAGCAAGCGAAGTTGTGTTTGGCTGTTCTTGTCTTTCTATGAAGACTGGTCTTTTACAAAGAGTCTAAAGAACTAGGCTGTTTTAGTTTCACCTCTTGCTTCTTTTTCTTCATCAGCAAGGTCAGTTTCGCCTTTGCCTTTAGAAATCTTGATTACGTAAGCCGCAACACCTAGTGCACTAATCACACCAACGATAGTTGAGATTTGCATTGGTAGACCGAAGCCCAGTTGGCTATTGTTCAGGATGAATGTGATACACACAGACGTCATGAAGATAGCTGGAACCGTTGTTACCCAGTGCAGTTTGTTGTGACGAAGTAGGTAAGCTGAAGCTGTCCATAGCATCATCACTGCTGTTGATTGGTTAGCAAAACCGAAGTAACGCCAGATGATACCGAAATCAACTTGAGTCAGGATGCCGCCGATAACGAACAGTGGTAGTGCCATCAGTAGGCGGTTACGCAATGTTTTCTGTTCCATGTTGAAGTATTCAGCAAGGATTAGACGGCTTGAACGGAACGCTGTGTCACCAGAAGTGATTGGTAGGATAACCACGCCGAGGAAAGCCAGGATACCGCCAAATACACCCAGGAGACCAAATGAAGCACTGTATACCACGTTACCCGGGCCGCCGTTTGCAATTGCGTCAGATAGAGACTCAACTGAACCGAAGAAAGAAAGAGCAAGTGCACACCAGATTAGAGCGATGATGCCTTCACCAATCATTGCACCGTAGAATACGAAGCGACCGTTCTTCTCGTTTTCCACACAACGCGCCATCAAAGGAGACTGAGTTGCGTGGAAGCCAGATATAGCACCACATGCGATTGTGATGAATAGGGCAGGCCAAAGTGGTAGGTCATTCGGGTTCATGTTGGTGAACATGTCGCTTATCTCAAAGCCACCCATGATTTGGTGTTCGTCAGATAGACCAATCGCAGTGATAAGGCCAACAGACATAAAGATAAGCAGCGCGCCGAACAGTGGGTAGAAGCGACCAATGATTTTATCGACAGGGACAATCGTAGCGATGATGTAGTAAGCAAAGATGATAACAACCATCGTCGTTGCAGACATCGCGAAATCAGTTTGGTCGTTCACTAAGTTAGTGATCATGCCTGCAGGAGCAGATACGAAAACCACACCAACAAGAAGTAGTAGAACAATGGCAAAGATGTTCATAAAGTGTTTTGCGCCATTGCCTAGGTAACGTCCAGTGATAGTTGGAACCGAAGCACCGCCATTACGGATAGATAACATACCTGAGAAGTAGTCGTGTACTGCACCTGCGAAAATACAACCTAGCACGATCCAAAGCATTGCCGCTGGGCCGTAAAGAGCACCCATGATAGGGCCGAATATTGGACCTACACCAGCGATGTTAAGTAGCTGAATTAGGTGAACTTTTGGTGTCGACATCGGAACGTAGTCTACGCCATCTTGCTTGGTGTGAGCGGGTGTTTGGCGCTTTTCATTGATACCGAAAATCTTCTCGATAAAGGTACCGTAAATAAAGTAGCCACCAATGAGTGCTGCAACACAGGTAAGAAACCACATCATAATTTGTTATCCCTGAATGTATTAATTAAGTCAGGATGTATATTAAAGGAGTCGATGAGAAGAAACTTCCGCTACAAGAGTGAGTGGTCGAATAGCCAATTTAACGGTGTTATAACTGATTGAGTGGTTTGTTCACTGTGCTGAGTGGCGGATATTTCTATCGAGAGGCCTATTAGCTCTATGGAGAGGTTGTTTGAGCTAGCTTAGCGGCGACTACTGATTCCGAGTGGTCGAAATTGGCCTAAAGTGGCGAACAACAGACAATAAGTGGACATCAATAGGCGTTCAGCGGAGAATTACAGATAAAAGAGAGCTCTTCGTCAGGAAGCGTTAAAGTAGAACGTAAAGGATTAAAATGAAAAAAACATTATTACTATCCATGGCGGCATTAGGTCTTGCTGGGTGCAGTGCCAACAATGTTGAAGAGTTAGCAAAACAAGGCAATTGGCAAGAGATTGGTTATAGCGATGGCATTAAGGGGCGTACTCAGCGCTCTTATTCCGATATGGCAGCACTTGGTGCAGTAGATCAAGCAAGTTACACCGAAGGTTATCACCTAGGTGTATCCGAGTATTGTAACCCCAGCCATGCCTATCAGATTGGCTTGTCTGGTTTGGTCTATGAAGGGGTCTGTTCAGGAACCGAAGACGCTCAACGCTTCCGCATGGAGTGGCAGCGCGGTTGGGATGAGTATTCAAACAACTATTAGTCCAAGCAAGCGATAAAAAAATCAAAGATAAAAAGACCTGTACCGTATGTGTACGGGTCTTTGGTCTCGATATTCGATTGAATTTGAAGGGCACATCGCTTTGAGGCTTTTCTCAAGGCGAGCGAGGTCAAGATAAGGGTTACGATAGCAAGCTGAATGATTCTATTCAGACTCAACACCGCACTCAGTCACTGTTCTGCAATCATAGGAATGGGGCGTTAGCCCCATCTCCATTAGTTCTTAGGTCAAGCAAACGCACAACTTAGATCACTGATTATTCTCAACCGCTTTTCTCAAAAAGCCATTTTGCTGCTCTAGTTGAGCCTTGGCTGACTCTAAATCAAGCCCGGTAAGTATCATCAAAATCGCCAGTTTAACGTCGTAATCGGTGGTTTCCAGCGTTGATACTGCCAGTGCTTTATCACACTCTGTTGCTTGGATAACAATGCGAGCGGCGCGGGCAACCAGCTTTTCGTTGGTCGCTTTTACATCAACCATCAGGTTTTGATAACTCTTGCCGATGCGGATCATGCTGGCAGTGGTCAGCATGTTGAGTACCAGTTTCTGTGCTGTCCCTGATTTCAAACGAGTGGATCCAGTCAGTGCTTCTGGGCCAACCACAGGGCTTATTGCTATTTGAGCGATCTCAGCGATCGGTGAATCTGGATTGCAAGACAGCGCCACCGTCACCGCGCCAATTTGATTGGCATAGTTGAGCGCACCAATCACGTAAGGTGTACGACCGCTGGCAGCGATGCCGACGACGACATCATTTTCTGAAAACTGAATCGCTTTCAGGTCTTCAATACCGAGAGTCAGCGAGTCTTCCGCTCCCTCCTTGGCTTTTAAAATCGCTTCTGGCCCTCCAGCAATGAGGCCAATCACCATCTTGTCGGAAACCCCAAACGTTGGTGGGCATTCTGACGCGTCTAACACCCCCAATCGACCACTGGTGCCTGCGCCCATATAAATCAACCGACCACCGTTTTGAAAGGCGTGAGCGATCTTATCAACCGCGTGAGCGATCTGTGGCAGTTCTGCTTCGATCGCCAGTGGCACTTGTTTGTCTTGTTGGTTAATCTTTTCAACCACTTCGAGAGAGCTGAGCAGATCAATATCCATAGTGTCAGGGTTTCTCCCCTCTGAAACGAGGTGCGAGAGTGCTGATATCAGAGCGTCGTTACTCATAATGATCCTTAAATGGTGATTTTAAAATGATGGCTCTAAAACTGTTTAGTCAGCCCGATAGAGAACGCCGAGAGAGGCTGCTCTGCTTGCGCCCGTCACTTCGGGTAAGTTGCTTGGCAATTGATGAACATGACGCTGAGCAAGCCACGCAAAGGCCATGGCTTCCATATAATCGGCATCAACGCCTTTGCTGGTGGTTGAATCCACTTGCCAGCTCGGAAGCAGTTCAGAGAGCCTCAGCATCAATAATGGGTTTCTTGTCCCCCCGCCACACACGTACAGCGCAGGCTGGTTGCCCAAGCAATAAGTTTCAACGTTATTGGCTATGGTGAGTGCGGTGTATTCACAAAGTGTGCGTTGGACATCTTCTGGCATCAGGTATTTAAAGTCTGTTAATTGTTGTTCTAGCCACGGGAGATTAAACAGTTCTCTGCCAGTGCTTTTCGGTGGCATTTGAGATAGATAAGATTCGTTCAACAGCTGTTCGAGTAAAGCTTGATTGAGTTGCCCCTTAAGTGCGAATTGCGCATCACGGTCAAACTTCTCACCAGTGTGTTTCTCGACCCAAGCGTCCATGAGCATATTGCCAGGGCCAGTATCATAACCAAGTGTTGGCTGATTCGGGCGCAGTACTGAAATATTCGAAATACCGCCAATATTCAGTACCACAACCGAGCTGTCTTGCGGATGGAAAATCGTATGGTGGAAAGCCGGAACTAATGGCGCCCCTTGCCCACCAAGAGCCATGTCTTTACGTCTGAAATCGGCAACCGTTTGAATCTGTGTTTTAGCGGCAATGATGTTGGCATCACCCAACTGCATGGTAAATGGAGAATCGCCTGTTGGCTGATGAAACACCGTTTGACCATGATTACCAATCGCAGTCACAGAAGATGTAGCAGTACCTGACTTGTCGAGAAGTTGCAGCACCGCATCAGCAAAAAGGTGGCCAAGCTGGTGGTCGAGTTCACCAATCGCAATCAAATCTGTTTTTTGACCAATACAGACTTCAAGCAGGCGCGTTTTGAGATCATCGGGCATTGGGAATTCATCATGGGCAAGCAATGTGATGCTATCGCCTTCAATCGAGACTAATGCGCTATCAACACCGTCCATACTCGTCCCTGACATCACACCGATATACAGTTCTTTATGATCTATTGCTAAGCGTTTGCACTGCATTTCTAAACTCTTCCACTGATGGGTTTAAAAACATTGTAAAGCAAATTTAAAGAGAATAACCTCGGGAAGTTGATGAAATTAGCTTTAATAAGGGATAAATATGGGACCGTTGTGGGTTGATGTTGCAGGCTACGAACTGACCGCTGAAGACAGAGAAATTTTAGAGCACCCAACCGTTGGTGGTCTCATCTTATTTGCTCGAAACTACCACGATAGCAAACAGTTATCGGCGTTAAATAAAGAGATTCGCAAGGTCGCAAAACGTCCTATTTTAATCGGCGTTGACCAAGAGGGCGGTCGAGTACAACGCTTTCGTGACGGTTTTTCTATTATCCCTGCTGCTCAAGAATTCGCGACCAAGAGCAATGGCGAGCAATTAGCAGAACAAGCGGGGTGGTTGATGGCAGCCGAACTAGTTGCCCATGATATCGATCTCAGTTTTGCGCCTGTTTTAGACAAAGGCCATGACTGTAAAGCAATTGGGAGCCGAGCATTTGGTGAAGATATCGATACCATTGTCCGCCACAGTAGTGCTTTTATTAAGGGCATGAAATCGGTTGGCATGGCGACAACTGGAAAGCATTTTCCTGGACATGGCGGTGTGGTTGCAGATTCGCATCTTGAAACGCCTTATGACCCAAGAGACGACATCTTCGAAACCGACATGGCTATCTTTAAGGCGCAAATTGAAGCGGGAATCTTGGATGCGATGATGCCTGCACACGTGGTTTTTTCTCACTATGACGATCAGCCAGCAAGTGGCTCTCAGTATTGGTTGCAGAAAGTATTGAAGCAACAGCTTGGATTCAAAGGCTTGGTGTTCTCTGATGATTTAACCATGGAAGGCGCAGCCATTATGGGCGGGCCAGCCGACAGAGCAAAGGCTGCCTTGAATGCAGGATGCGATATGGTGTTAATGTGCAATAAACGAGACGCACAAATTGAGGCTCTTGATCAGTTAACGATTCAAGAGGTGCCTTTAGCCAACTCGTTGCTTAAAAAACACAGCTTTGATTTGTCGACACTTCACTCTGATGCAAGATGGAAAAAGGCTTCAGAGACGATTAAGCGAATGCTAAGTAGTGAGTGATAAATAAACACATTACAATTTTAGATAAGGCGATATGATAAATATCGCCTTTTTTGTCTCTGTGTTCTTTGGTTTAAGTCGGTTTGTGTGCTTTAACTCTTTAAATGTCTTGTGTAAATTTAATTTTACAACAAATGTTTTTCATTGTTTACACTTGCAATCGTTTTTTTAGCTGTTATTGTGTTTTTAAAGATTGTTAGCCCAAATGGAAATGTTGGGTGTAAAAATAAATATACAGGTTGAGTTATGCAGAAAAGTGAATTAAGCAATGTCAATATCATCGACGAACAGGTACTGATTACACCTGAAGAGTTAAAAGCAAAACTGCCTTTGAGTGATAATGCTCGTCGTTTCATTCAAGAGTCTCGTCAAACGATAGCCAACATTGTCCATAAAAAAGATCACCGTATGTTGGTGGTGTGTGGCCCTTGTTCTATCCATGATATTGAAGCAGCGAGAGAGTATGCGAAACGCCTAAAAGCTTTATCTGAGCAGCTTAGCGATCAACTGTATATTGTGATGCGTGTTTACTTTGAGAAGCCTCGTACCACGGTAGGCTGGAAAGGTTTGATCAATGACCCGCATCTAGATGGCACTTTCGATATTGAGCATGGTCTGCATGTTGGTCGTGAGCTACTGGTTGAACTTGCTGAGATGGAAATTCCGTTAGCAACAGAAGCGCTAGACCCAATCAGCCCACAATACCTAGCGGATACGTTTAGTTGGGCGGCAATCGGCGCTCGTACCACGGAATCACAAACTCACCGTGAGATGGCGAGCGGCCTTTCAATGCCAATCGGCTTTAAAAACGGTACCGATGGCAACCTAGGTACCGCAATCAATGCGATGCAGGCGGCGTCTTCTAGTCACCGTTTCATGGGGATCAGCCGTGAAGGTCAAGTAGCACTATTAACGACGCAAGGTAACCCAAACGGTCACGTGATTTTACGTGGCGGTAAGCAAACCAACTACGATTCAGTATCGGTACATGAATGTGAGCAAGAGCTAGGCAAGTCTGGCTTAGAGGCAGCATTAATGGTTGACTGTAGCCATGCGAACTCTCGCAAAGATTACCGTCGTCAGCCACTAGTAGCCGAAGATGTCATTCATCAGATCCGTGAAGGCAATAAGTCGATTATCGGTCTGATGATTGAAAGCCATATCAACGAAGGCAATCAATCTTCAGATATCCCTCTCAATGAGATGAAATACGGCGTATCGATTACCGACGCATGTATCAATTGGGATTCAACTGAGGCACTATTAAAGCATGCACATACGGAACTCGTTCCGTTCTTAGAAAACCGCTTGAAAGGTTAGTCAAAGTTTAAAACTTAAATGCCTCAGCCAATGGGGCATTTTAAGATCGGTGACTAACGAAACTGCGTTAGCACGGATTTATAGATGAGTAAGGAATAAAATGGCCGTTGAACTGAACGAATTACGCGACCAAATTGATGCTGTCGATAAGCAAATGTTGGATTTACTGGCTCAACGACTCGCTTTAGTAGAGAAAGTGGGCGAAGTAAAAAGTGAACATGGATTACCTATTTATGTACCGGAACGTGAAGCGGCCATGTTGGCATCGCGTCGCCAAGAAGCTGAGAAAATAGGTGTTCCGCCACAGTTAATCGAAGATATTTTGCGCCGTACTATGCGTGAATCTTATGCCAGCGAGAAAGATTCTGGTTTTAAGTGTCTTAACCCAGAGTTACGTTCAGTGGTTATTATTGGTGGTAATGGTCAGCTTGGTGGCTTGTTTGGTCGTATGTTCAAGCTTTCTGGCTACGAAGTGAAAATCCTCGGTAGCCAAGATTGGGATAAGGCTGATGAGATATTAGACAATGCAGGGCTGGTGGTAGTCACAGTGCCAATTCATCTAACTGAAGGTGTGATTGCGAAACTGGGCAACCTGCCAAGTGATTGTATTTTGTGTGACTTAACGTCGATTAAATCAAAACCTCTGCAAGCCATGATGGAGATGCACCAAGGCCCAGTGGTTGGTTTACACCCAATGTTTGGCCCTGATGTTCCAAGCCTTGCTAAGCAGGTGATTGTTTACAGTGACGGTCGCGGCTCGGAAAGCTACCAATGGCTATTGAACCAATTTGGTATTTGGGGCGCGAGTTTGTGCCAGATAGACGCCGCCGAGCACGATCACGGCATGACCTTGATTCAAGCACTGCGTCACTTCACCTCTTTTGCTTACGGCTTACATCTGAGCAAAGAGAACCCAAATATTGACCAGCTGCTGAAGTTAAGCTCACCCATCTACCGACTTGAGATTGCGATGGTTGGTCGTCTGTTTGCTCAAGACCCGAACTTATACGGTGACATTATTCTTTCTTCGGACGAGAATATTGAGATGATTCGACGCTACCATCGTTGCTTTGGCGAAGCGTTAGAGATCCTAGACGGCAAAGATAAAGCCAAGTTTGTTGATAGCTTTAATCAAGTCAGTGATTGGTTTGGTGACTACTCACAACAATTCTTGCAAGAGAGTCAAAGCCTATTAAAACAAGCACATGACTCGATTCATCGTGGTTAATACGATTTGAAAGCATAAAAAAGAGCGAACCATCTGGTCGCTCTTTTTGTTTGCGCTGAACGCTGTGAAAGCATTTGGCCTATAGTAGGCTAAATGCAATGAGAACATCATAGGCCAAATCAACACGCCCTAGTAATTAACAACTAGTTAGTCGTGATAGGTGTTTTACTCTCTTCGCTCGATACGGTATCGATGGTGGAGTTAATGTAAGGCATATTAGTCAGATTGACCTGCAAGCGAACCACATTATCGATCAGCTGAACAAGTGGGCCCCATTTCACCTTTTGCTCTTTTTCAAAGACGTAATTGAAGTTTTCAGGCGTCCAATCCATCAAATATTGCGGGTTCAGTGAGCGACCGAGGAAGCGTACTTCATAGTGCAAGTGTGGGCCCGTAGAGCTGCCTGTGTTACCACAGCTGGCAATCACATCGCCTTTGCTAACAAATTGGCCGCTACGGACTTTGAATTTTTGCAGGTGAGCGTAAGAACTCATAAAGCCGAATGAGTGACGCATGGTCATAAAATTACCAAAGCCTTTGTTGCTTGGTCGTACCGTTTCAATCACCCCGTCAGCGGGTGCGAGAATATCTTCGCCGACCTGACACGTTAGATCGATACCGGTATGTACGTGGCGCTTACCCGTTATTGGGTTGGTGCGACTGCCATAAGAAGAGGAGATGCGTTGATAGGCCATTGGGCTGTCGTTAGGAATCAAACGAAACATTGTCGCCCTTACCGCAGAATCTACTGCAGCCGCGTCAATGCGCTCTTCCAAAGAGATCTCATCAGTCAGCAGTTCTTCATCAGCAAGACCAAGTACCGATTCAACATCAAATACCCGCTTACCCAGCAATTGAATCTCACCTTCTTTCTCCGTTAGCGCCTGTGATAGCGAGTGGTTAGTTTCTATCTGCTCATCGTAAAGAAACTCGGTGTGATCTTTTTCAACAATCAAGGTTTCAATCAGCTGCTGTGCGTCACCGGCTTGCAGTGCGAGCTTTTGTTGATTCTCGAAGTGCATGTATGCTGCTCCACCAATCAAGAGAGGAACAGAAAATAGGGCGGTTGTACAAAAGAGCACGGCTTTTCGGCCGAAGTAAAACGTCTGCTCCCCCTGACGAGAGGGAATAGTAATGGATAATTTTTTAGACATGGTTCTGTATTAACTAAATGCTTTTAATAGAAAAGGGGTATGGAGATATTATTCACTGCCTAAATCGCTAAGGTGTTCAATCTCTCTATAAAGCAATTCATCGTCGCCAACGTTAAGCTCAATAAGGCGCTTAAGGTGGCTGATACTATCAATATCTAAATGCTCTATGCGTAAACGCATTGAGGTATTGATGGTAGAGACTATCATTGCTTTTAATTGAATATCGATATCACTGTTTATCAGCCTAAAGCTGATATGTACTGGGACATCGAGACTGAGTTGCTGCAGTTCGTCACATTGAATAAGTAGACCACGTAGCGATAAATCTTGCACGGCTCCAAGTATATTGACTTGCCCTTGTGAGATCTCCGTCGGTACTTGGTAAATAACTCTTGAGAATTGACGCCTTTCCACCATAAATACTCTCTCTATCGATGCGTAATATCTAAATCAGATGCTCTTGAGTCAGACACACTTAAGTCAGATACGCCTAAGCCAGATACATCAAAGGCCGCGTTAATCGCGGCCTTTGCTCAAACGACAAGCTTATTTACTTAGCAATACGCTTGTATTTGATACGGTGCGGTTCAGCCGCTTGTGCGCCTAGAGTCTTCTTAAGCCACTCAGTGTACTCGGTATAGTTACCTTCATAGAAGTTAACTTGCCCCTCATCACGGTAGTCTAAGATGTGGGTCGCAATACGGTCAAGGAACCAACGGTCATGCGAGATAACCATGGCACAACCAGGGAACTCAAGCAGGGCTTCTTCAAGAGCACGTAGCGTTTCAACGTCAAGGTCATTGGTCGGCTCATCGAGTAGCAGTACGTTGCCGCCCGCCTTGAGCAGTTTTGCTAGGTGAACACGGTTGCGTTCGCCACCAGAAAGTTGACCGATGATCTTCTGTTGGTCGTTGCCTTTGAAGTTGAAGCGCGAGCAGTATGCGCGAGCAGGGATTTCGAAGTTGTTGATCTTAATGATATCAGCGCCTTCAGAGATCTCTTGGAATACTGTTTTGGTGTCGTCCATGCTGTCACGGAACTGATCAACAGAAGCAAGCTTAACGGTTTCGCCAAGTTCAACTGTACCCGAATCTGGCTGTTCTGCACCACTTAGCATCTTGAACAGTGTTGATTTACCTGCACCGTTGGCACCGACGATACCGACGATAGCGCCTTTTGGCATGCTGAACGATAGGTCGTCGATAAGAACGCGATCACCAAATGATTTGGTTAGGTTCTTCACTTCAAGAACCTTATCACCTAGACGCTCACCTGGCGGGATGAACAGTTCGTTGGTTTCGTTACGCTTCTGGTATTGGCCGGTTGTCATTTCTTCAAAACGAGCCATACGAGCTTTAGACTTAGCTTGACGACCTTTAGGGTTTTGACGAACCCATTCTAGCTCTTTCTCAATGGTTTTTTGACGCGCGCTTTCGCCGGCTTTTTCTTGCTTCAAACGCTCGTCTTTCTGTTCTAGCCAAGAGGTGTAGTTACCTTCCCATGGGATACCTTCACCACGGTCAAGTTCTAGAATCCAGCCAGCAGCGTTGTCTAGGAAGTAACGGTCGTGGGTAATCGCCACAACAGTACCGCTGTAATCGACTAGGAAGTGCTCAAGCCATGCGACTGATTCTGCATCCAAGTGGTTAGTTGGTTCATCAAGTAGCAACATGTCTGGCTTTTCAAGCAGTAGACGACAAATAGCAACACGACGGCGCTCACCACCCGATAGGAATTCAATTTTCGCATCCCATTCAGGAAGACGAAGTGCATCAGCAGCACGCTCTAGCGCTGTCTCTAGGTTGTGACCGTCTTTTGCTTGAATCAGTGCTTCTAGTTCGCCTTGTTCTTTTGCCAGTGCATCGAAATCAGCATCTGGTTCTGCGTACGCTGCGTAAACCGCATCGATGCGCTTAAGCGCGTCAGCAACGTCAGCAACCGCTTCTTCTACGATTTCACGAACGGTTTTTGATTCGTCGAGTACCGGTTCTTGCGGTAGGTAACCGACTTTAAGGCCTTGCTGTGCACGCGCTTCACCATCAATATCAGTATCAATACCAGCCATGATACGCAGTAGGGTAGATTTACCTGAACCATTTAAACCTAAAACACCGATTTTAGCGCCAGGAAAAAAGCTAAGAGAAATGTCTTTAAGAATTTGACGTTTAGGTGGAACCGTTTTGCTCACCCGAGACATGGTATATACGTATTCAGCCATTGCCGATCGATCCTAATTTAGTGTTCAAAATTATTAGCTATTTTATACCAATATCCCTAAAGATGTTACTCCTAGCAAAGAAAAGGCATTCTTGAACTTATCCTTACCTACTATTGTCACATTAGGGCGTGTTGACCAGCAAACGCAGCCCGAAGGATTCGGCTAAAAGCGTTTTACT
Source organism: uncultured Vibrio sp. (assembly GCF_947488985.1). Classification (GTDB taxonomy): domain Bacteria; phylum Pseudomonadota; class Gammaproteobacteria; order Enterobacterales; family Vibrionaceae; genus Vibrio. The sequence goes on along the minus strand of NZ_CANLBV010000035.1, from coordinate 2,271 downwards.
CTTTGTTGAGGAGAGTTTGCTTAGAATGACTAGGCTACTTCCCCCTTGCGGCGATTAAAACGCTTTTATCTCGAACGAAATTTAACCGTGAAAGGTCAACACGGCCTAGTCATTTAAACAATATTTAAGTAAGTGGCTTCGATGAGGTGTTAAACATTAGTAATATTTACACTCAACCTCCTTACATTTGATGTAATGTCGGGCGTAAATAGACTTCACGCATTGATACACGCACTAAGGAAAGAGCGCATGTTTTTCCACATTGGTAATTCGAAAATTGCTGTGGCTGCATCGGCAATTTTGTCTTCATTTTTTCTGGCACCGATGACTTTAGCTAGCAACGCATCCGTGCTGGAAATGCAGCGTGATGTTTATGACAGAGCGCAGCAGGTTTTGGATAACCGTGATCTAAAAGCGTACTTAGCCATGCGGAGTAAAATTGAAACCTATCCTTTAACGCCTTACACCGATTATCGTGCCTTTCTGATCAATTTAGGTAAGCGCTCTCCAAGAGAAGTCGATGCTTTTATTAATGAAAATAAAGCACTGCCTTTCTCAAAGCGTATTCGAGCGCCTTACTTAGCCTCACTAGCTTCCGGGAAAAAGTGGCAGACTATTTTAGAGTTTCAAACTCAGGAGCCAGTAGGGGAAGAGTATCAATGTATCTATTACCGTGCTCACTATGAGCAAGGTAACCGAGAACTCGCTTTTAAAGGAGCGAAGCAGCTTTGGTTAAGTGGTCGCGGTGTCGATGACCGTTGTGACCCTCTATTTAAAAGCTGGGACCAAGCGGGGCTAAGAACCGACGAGCTGATTCTGGAGCGAATGCTACTAGCGTTCGAGGGCCGTAACGGTAAGTTAATGAGCTATCTGACTAAGCAATTGGATCATGATAAGTCAATTACTCAAGCTAAGCAGATGAAGGCTTTATACAACAAACCTGAAAATGTACTCGCGTTTGCCAAGAAGCATCCTGCCAATGAGTTTTACCAAGCTCAGACCCAATTTGCTTTCAAAAAGCTAGCAAGGAAATCAGCAAGCAGTGCTCAAGCAGTGTTTGATGACCTTGTCAAGGCGCAGAAATTCTCGCAAGAGAAATCTCAAGAGCTCGCCGATTACCTAACGTTTCGTCTGATTAACACCGACTCTGAAACCTTGATGGTGTGGCGAGACAAAAACCTCGCGAGTTCATCAAAGCAAGAATTGTTGGAACGACGTGCTCGCTTAGCCATTCAACATGCCGATTGGACGGGTTTGAAAGAGTGGATAGCGCGCTTAGATGAAAAGCATCAAGCCTCGCTGCGTTGGCAATATTGGCAGGGCAGAGCTGAAATTGCGACGGGTGATACTGACCAAGGCAATAAGCGACTATCAGATATCTTGGGTCAGCGGAATTTCTACAGTGTGGCTGCAGCTGAGCAGTTAGATAAGCCCGTAAGTTACCCAACATCGACACTCAAATACAACGCGCAAACGGTGAAACCATTCGATACCTCTTTGGTTCGTATTAGCGAGTTGATTGACCGAGATAACATTGCGGCAGCGAAGAGTGAATGGAGCTGGCTGTTGACGAATGCGAATAAAGATCAAAAAGCCATGTTAGCAGCACACGCAGCAAGCAAAGGTTGGAACCATTTTACGGTAACAGCGAGTATCTCGGCTAAGATGTGGGATAACATCAGCTTACGTTTCCCTGTCGCTCACAAGTGGTGGTTTAACTTCTATGCCGAAAAGCACGATATTGATCCAATCACCTTGATGTCTTTGGCAAGACAAGAGAGCGCTTTAGACGCTGAGGCTCAATCTCCTGTGGGAGCGCGTGGCATTATGCAAATCATGCCCAAAACGGCCCAGTACACCGCGAACAAGTACAAAATAAAGTATCAGGGGAGCGCTCAACTTTATGATGTGGGAAAAAACATAGAGATTGGTAGCCATTATCTAGATGGTTTGCTTGCTCAATATAACAACAACCGTATTTTCGCTTTAGCTGCTTATAATGCAGGGCCTAACCGTGTTAAACAGTGGCGCTCTCGCAGTGATCAAAAGCTCGATGCCTACGCTTTTATTGAAATGATCCCTTTCAACGAGACGCGAGGCTATGTTCAGAATATTCTGATGTTTGAAACTTACTATCGAAATATTCTGGGAATCAAAGGGGAGTTCTTAGCGCCTCATGAGCAAAAAACAAAATACTAAGGCGTGTTGATCTTTCGTGAGTATTTTTTAAACAGCATGGTAAAGAGTTATAATTTGCTTCGCCAAAAGTAA
>NZ_CANLBV010000034.1 GCF_947488985.1 uncultured Vibrio sp. | reverse complement strand
GAGGCTGTCCATAGCGTCTTTTTTCACGAAGAAGTAACAGCCTCAATTAGATCATATTTTTACTTAGATTGGTATAACTCCAATCAAATTATCAAAAAGGCCAGATCGTCATATTGGATATTTACTCTCAACGTACCGCTTAATGTTTATTTGTTTATATAAGCATATAAAAGTGACAGTATCACCCCCTCAAAAACCCGACAATTGACCGTTAAATTCAGGGTCAAAAATCATGACACCAGATTTATTAAGCTAAACCTACTCAGTACCTCTTGTAATTAAATTACACAAAAGGGAGTTGTGACCTTTACTTTAGTTAATAACGCCACACTAACCTATTGATTTAAAGGTGTAAGCTTTGAGGGGTAACCCAATCTGTGGCTATTCACGATGTGTTTTAATTAGGCAGGATATTATATTGAAGTGCAGTTTATTTAGTTATAGTGCGTTAAGTTGTAAAAAAGAAGGGCTTCTGCCCTACTCTTGTTTGTTGCTCATTTCTTCTCTAATTTGCACCGCAACAATTTTGATAGCTTGTGCGGTGCTGACGCCTTGGGTCATCATTTCTTGGATACGCTCAACAGCTTTCTGTTGCTCTTCATGAGAAAGGGTTGGTAAGTCGTTTAGCATGTTCTGCTCCTCTATTTGGGAGCAGAACTATATAAGGAGAATTAGTAACTAGCAAGGAAATTAAGTGATGCACCCATTGCGTTTTCGTTGGTGTAGTTCGCACTAATGTCTATTTGGAACAAATTCAGTGGCGACACGCCAATACCCGCGGTGAAGGTTCCCTCTGAATCAGAGTAAGCTAGGTTCTTGTAATACCCTCCCCTTAACTTAAGCTGACGTAGTAAGTCCACTTCGGTACCAACACGAATCATCTGTTCGTTGTCATCAAATGATTTAAACTTCTCCGCCTCATTCAAATCGTAATCCACGCTCAACGTAAAATAGTCAGCAACAATACCAGCGCCAACGGTATAGATTGGGCCTAAGTTATAGCTATAGCTTTTCCCGACCGTCGTGGTCGTGCCGTCTGTGGCCGTTAAAGTTTTTGTTGCAGTTTTTGTTTCAATATCGCGATCAATTAAGTTAGTCGCCGCCAGCCCTACACGGAATGGACCGAAAAACCAGAGTGCACCGGCATCGATATTAAAAATGGTTTCACCTGTTCCGTTTTCGCGAACATCAGTCAGTTCATAATCTGTGGTACTCGCGACATAGTTGTATGTGTAGATTCTTTGCAGTTTTGGTGAAATACCAAATGAAAGGTGCTGGCCCATAAACGTTTGATATTTAGCTAGTGAAATACCGGCTTCAGCGATGCCGATCGACACCGCTTGTATTGCAGTCAACTCAGCATTAGTCAGCGAATTTCCGTCTGAATAAACGTCAAGGGTAACAAATGATTCGGTATAAACTTTAGCAAAAACATTAGCGGCCACAAATTGATTGGGAATCGCAAAGGCGGCGGCACCGCCAACTTGTAAATTCAGATTATCGCCATCTAAATTTACAAGTGCTTCATCTAGCTCATTCGGTGTCACAGTGCTTGATTCAAGAAGATTGACGAGATGGTCAAGATCATCGACCAAGTTGTTTGGGTCGTTATAGTTCACGCCAAGACTTGGAACAATCATACCCATGTCATCATTGCGACGATAAATCGCAACCAATGCCGGATTATAAAATGGAGCGGTTAGGAAATTTGCTGATACAACACCAACACCACCCATTGCATCACCGCGCGCTTCAATGGCGTAGTTAGCAGCAGAAAGTGGTAGGCAGGCAAAGGAAATTGACGCTGCGAGTAGTTTAGTAATTTTTTTCATTCCGTTTATCTTTTTTAGATCCCTTAGATAGTTAGCGGTACAATCTTAAATTACTTTACCTCTTCCTCGCTAGAAATATCATAGGTTTTACTAATAGTTTGTGCTTGTTCTATCGCTATGTCGCCTTGCCAACGAGAATGTCTCATTGAAACAGCTAAGACATATCGGTCATTGGGGATATCTTCACCGCTCAGACTCATTGGATAATCGGATTCAAAACTTCTTCCCCAAACTTGCTCGTAGTCCTCTTCCACATAGTCGTATAGACCAATATCCAATTTAGGTAATGGGCAATATGGGTTTAAAAGCTCTTTCTTATCGACTCGCCAAGTATCTTTCGACGCCCAGCGAAGCTGCTGTCGCATCCTCACTTCACCGAGGATAATCCAAGCACTCCAAGTCACCCCTTCATCTGTTTTGACACTTAAACGATAGAGACCAGAATCTAGTTGAGAAGGGAGATCATAGCGTTTGTTATAAACACGCACTGGTTCATTGTTGACGATTTTGTTCACTTCCGTCAGCTCACTATCTGAAGAGACGGCTTTATCAACCCACTTTTCGAAAGTTATACGGCTAATGTCGTGTTCTGATTCAACATGAACAACAACCCGGAAGGTATCTCGTCCCGGGCTTTGAATAACATGTCTTTTAACAACAACGGAGTTAATCCAAGTTGGTAAGGTCGTTTGGGTGAGGGTTTTGCCACAATCCTTGTTTAATGCTTGATAAAACAAATTATTAAGGTGCTCTTCTCGAACCTTAGAAGAGTTGATCTGCCAAACTTCCACTAATGAATCAAACATTAAGGGTAAGTCATTATCTAATAGATGTTTGTGTGCCTGTGTTAGCACATCACTGCTCTGAAACCAATCAGAAGCTTGTGATGTTTGGCATACACCCATCAATATACAGAGTGAAAATAAGGCTTTTCTCATTACGCTTTCATCTTGTAACCAACGCCCCGTAAGGTCTCAATTTCCAAACCTGGGAGTTTCTGTCTTAACTGCAGTACATGGGTATCGACGGTACGCGTTGTTGGGAAATGATTGTAGCCCCACACGTGATCAAGCAATTCATCACGGGTAAAAACTCGACCTAAATTACTTGCTAAGAATAACAATAGATCAAACTCTGTGCGTGTTAGCGTGATTTCTTGTTCGTTGAAAAAAACCTCGCGGGTTGCTTTGTCGATAATTAAGTTCTGTGCGATGACTTTCGTTTCATCTTGTTCTTCGGCATCAGGTCGACGAAGTTGAGCACGAATTCGTGCAAAAAGCTCAGCTTCAGCGAAGGGTTTAGTCAGGTAATCGTTGGCACCCGAATCTAACCCCGTCACTTTATCTTTTACCGTGACAAGTGCCGTAAGCAGAATCACTGGAATATCTTTCTTTTTCTTCCAACCAGGCAGAGAGCTGACAGAGTCACCATCAGGAAGCTGGCGATCAAGAATAACCAGATCCGCTTGTTCCCAGTAGCCTTCAACTTCAGAGATCAACTCTGCATGTAAACATCTATACCCAGCTTGCTCAAGGCTGACTAATAGGCCGTCAGCTAAATTTTTATCATCTTCAACGAGAAGCAATGTCTGTTTCACAAGGAATCTCCAAAATAAATGTTGTTGGGGGGCCAATCAGCGTCATTTGACCGCCCATTTTTCCGACCATAGATTCAACTATCGTCAGACCTAAACCAAGGCCACTCTTGCTGACAAATGGCTTTCTTAATTGCCCCCAATCTTTGGCCGACAAGTCTCCATTATCAATAACTTTGAATGTCAGTTTTTTGTCAGAAGTATTCAGTTCTAATATCACTGGGGCCACACCGTATTTGACGGCATTTCTTATCAGGTTATCGATACACGTTCCTAACCAATATACATTCAATTTTGCGGCAATATCTTGGTTTATACGCAGTTCAATTCCCGGTGCGAAATCTTCTTCAATTTTGTACTGAAGCCACTCGTCAACACTTGGCACCCATTCTGTCGCCAGCGGTTGGTTATCTGACTGCAAGTAATCTTTACTTGCTTCTGCCAACTGCCTTAATCGGCGTGTGTCTTCACATAATCGGCGGAACTCATCATAGACCGATTCAGGTAAGTGCTCGAACTCACGTCGGAACCCTTCGACCGTGAGTGATAAGCTGGCAATTGGTGTTCTCAATTCATGCGTTAAGATCTGAAGAACCAACATTCGGCTTTTCATCTCTTGTTTCTTACTGTTCCAACGGTAAACCGCCCAACCCAAGACCAGCATGATGTTGGCGATCACCAAGATGAACATGGCAATCCTCAGAAGATCTGAATGATCTTCGATTTCCCAACATACATTACCACGTTGTACGAAACAGCTGTTCCCTTCTGAAGACAAACTGAACGATAGCCCCGCGTCCTTGGCATTGCTATTCCACATCGGTTCATTATACAGATAATATATGTCACCGCGCTTGAGCCACATTTCATCGAGTTCAACGAACATGCTGGCACCTGCTAACAATGCGGTAATGGCTTCGCTATCCATGTGCTGCAATCGAGACAACAGTTCATCATGGGCGGTGTTTGGCCGCTCTTGAATATGCATAAAACGTTTTAAAGAATCGAACTCTTCAGGATACTTGTCAACATATCGTGCAGCATACGAACCACCCCCTGGGTGAATTAAGCCACTCCGGCTAAACCAGCCTTCCGATAGCTTGGTGCCTTTACACATTGCACGAGTGAAGACTAAAGGTTCGGTAATCAAAGGGCTTAGTGGTAATTTTCCACCGCAGGTTTTTGATAGCTGATATAAGCGTTGAATATCATTGAGCGGATATTCAGCGGTTTGCGGCAGCATAGAAGATGGGGTGATCAAACGCGTTGGATAGTCTGTCTGGAGTTCACGAATATCATAAGAGTCGATGGCTTGTTGATGATCAAACAACTTAGTAAATTGATCGATACGCTCAGGCAGAGAGTCAGCAGAAACATTGACTGAAACGAGTAACGTTACGATGAGGAGGAGATAAGTTCTTTTAATGATCACAAATTAAGCACTGATTCATACTGATCAAGCAAATATATACTATTCCCTATAAAAGATAAATTTCTAACCTCATCTAAAGCTCTGTAATATCAAATAATCCCATGTTGTTGCGGTTACGCGTTATAAGCCACCACAATTTATGGTGAGTAAATCAAAAAAAGGAGCTCAAATGAGCTCCTGATTATCAGCGTGTTTTGTTGCATAACTCATGCTCAACCAATGCTGTTCATTTTATAAATGCTCTAAAATACTAGAGCAACTCGCCTTAGCATCACCAAACAACATTTGCGTGTTCTCTTTGAAAAACAGTGGGTTTTGAACGCCCGCGTAACCGGTACTCATCGAACGTTTAAAGACGATAACGTTCTCAGCGTTCCAAACTTCAAGCACTGGCATGCCAGCAATCGGGCTGTTTGGATCTTCTAATGCTGCAGGGTTCACGGTGTCGTTTGCACCAATAACCAATACCGTATCTGTCTCATTTAAGTCATCGTTAATTTCGTCCATTTCAAGAACAATATCATACGGCACCTTCGCTTCAGCAAGCAGTACGTTCATGTGACCCGGTAACCTACCAGCAACTGGGTGGATACCAAATCGAACATTGATGCCCTGCGCTCTTAGCTTCTCAGTGATTTCGTGTACTGGGTACTGAGCTTGAGCTACTGCCATGCCGTACCCTGGAGTGATGATCACTGACTTAGAGTTCTTAAGCATATCAGCCACATCTTCAGCTGAAGTTTCACGGTGTTCACCCTGCTCTTCATCGCCATCAGATACTGTTACTTCTTGACCAAAGCCACCAGCGATAACACTAATGAACGAACGGTTCATCGCCTTACACATAATGTACGACAGGATTGCACCTGACGAACCAACCAATGCACCAGTTACAATAAGCAAGTCGTTCGCAAGCATGAAACCTGCCGCCGCTGCTGCCCAACCTGAGTACGAGTTGAGCATAGAAACAACCACTGGCATATCTGCACCACCAATCGATGCCACTAGGTGGTAACCGAATGCGAATGCGATAAGTGTCATCACCATCAGTGCCAACATGCTGCCATCCGCTTTTACGAACATGATCATTAGCAATGTAGAAACTACGATAGCCGCTAGATTCCACTTGTGCTTATGAGGAATGTTCAAAGCAGACGATGAGATCACGCCGCGAAGCTTACCAAAAGCAACAATAGAACCTGTAAACGTCACCGCACCGATGAACACACCAAGGAACACTTCCACTAGATGGATAACGTGCTCTGCATGAATATCTGCAGGGTTGATAGACACAGCAGCCGGTGGATCAATGTAGCTGTTGTAACCGACAAGTACCGCCGCCATACCGACGAAGCTGTGCAAGATCGCCACTAGCTCAGGCATTTCGGTCATTTCTACTTTTCTTGCATAGTGGATACCAATACCACCACCGATCACCATCGCAATGATGATCCATACAATACCCGCTGAATGAGGACCAAATATCGTCGCGATCAAGGCGATTGCCATACCCGCAATACCGTAATAGTTACCTGCACGCGCAGATTCCTGTTTCGATAACCCAGCCAAACTCATGATAAAGAATACAGCAGCAACAATATAAGCTGCTTGTACTAATCCTTCAGACATCTGCTACTCCTCAGTCTTTACGGAACATTTCAAGCATACGTTTGGTCACGGTAAAGCCACCAAAGATATTGATACTTGCAATTAATACGGCAATAAATGATAAGAACGTGACAACGCCACTTCCTTGTCCTATCTGTAACAGTGCACCGACCACAATGATCCCTGAGATCGCGTTAGTCACGGACATCAAAGGCGTATGCAGAGAATGGCTTACATTCCAAACTACGTAATAACCCACCACACAGGCGAGAACAAAAACGGTAAAGTGAGATAAGAACGCAGCAGGAGCCACCGAAGCTATCCAAGCGAATGCACCAACAGCAACCGCCATACCCGCCACTTTCTTAATCGGCGACACAGGCTCTTCAACTTTTGGTTCTGGTTTTTCTGCTTTCGCTTGTTGTTGTGGTTGAGCTGAGACTTGAATAGGTGGCGCTGGCCAAGTAATCTCACCCTCTTTAACTACAGTAACACCACGCAGAACAACATCTTCAAAATCGATATTGATGTTGCCATCTTTCTCTTTGCAAAGCAGTTTCAGCAAGTTAACAAGGTTTGTCGCGTATAACTGAGAAGATTGAGTCGGCAAGCGGCCAACCATATCGGTGTACCCTACAACCTTCACACCATTGGCAGTTGTGATGACTTGATCCGCAACCGTGTATTCACAGTTACCGCCATTGGCAGCCGCAAGATCGACAATCACACTGCCCGCACTCATGCTGTCTACCATCTCTTTGGTGATCAACTTAGGTGCTGGACGCCCAGGAATAAGTGCCGTTGTTATGATGATATCGACGTCTTTCGCTTGATCCGCATAAAGCTCTTCTGCTTTTTTATTGAAAGCATCAGACATTTCTTTTGCATAGCCATCACCTGCGCTGGTATCTTCCTTGAAATCAACTTCCAAGAATTCAGCGCCCATTGACTCGACTTGCTCTTTGACTTCAGGACGAACATCGAACGAACGAACAATAGCACCCAAACTACCCGCCGCGCCAATCGCTGCAAGGCCAGCAACACCAGCACCAGCAACCAGTACTTTCGCAGGTGGAACTTTACCCGCTGCCGTAATTTGACCCGTGAAGAATCGACCAAACTCATGCGCCGCTTCCACAACCGCACGGTAGCCGGCGATGTTAGCCATAGAGCTCAACGCATCTAACGCCTGAGCTCTTGAGATACGAGGCACTGAATCCATCGCCATCACGTTAATGTTACGACTTGACAACTGCTCCATTAACTCTGGATTTTGAGCTGGCCAAATAAAGCTGACCAATGTCGCGCCATCTTTAAGTAGGTCGATTTCATTCTTAGTATCATCAACGATTGGAGCGTTAACTTTAAAGATAATATCGGATTTCCAAGCTTCATCTGCGGTGACAACTTTTGCTCCGGCTTGTTCATAAGCGGCATCTTCAAAACTTGCTAACGCACCTGCTTGTGATTCAACACAAACTTCAAATCCTAATTTTAGAAGCTGTTCTACCGATTTCGGTGAAGCAGCGACTCGCGTTTCGCCTGCGAGTGTTTCTCTTGGTACACCAATTTGCATAGCTATTCCTTGACTATTGGCACAATGACTTATTCGTTTGTATCTAACGACAACTAATACTTCAAGCGTTTTATTCAAAGAACAGCAAAAGTTATTACTTATAACAAATTGGACGGAATTTAAGCACTCAGCCTAAATAAATCATGGATCGCTCGAATATAGAGGTCAAACCACATGCCAATAATCCTTTAGATAACAACTCTCTAGCTGCTCTTCATCCCTAAAACCAAAAAGAGCTTTCAGCATATACACTGAAAGCTCTCCAAATTATGACCAATATCAATTCTAACTCTAATTGACTAACTAAATATATTGTCGCCCATTTGATCGATAAACATCTGCGACTTCTTGAGCATCAATTCATTGGCATCTTCTTTGTTTGAAACAACATCTGAACGAATAAAGCGATGCGTTTTTAATTCATCGCCAATTTCTTTCTCGATTCGCCCAGCAACACGGTACTGACCAGACTCTGCAATGGCATCTTGATAGATATTGAAACCTTTATATTCGACTAGTTCAATCTCTACTTTTTGTTCGGATTTTTCTTTACCACCAAATAATCTAGAAAAGAATCCCACGTTTTTACTCCTTAAATGACCGTACTGACACTAAACTATCATGACTGTTTACGGTCCAACAATGGCTTTTCATACCATTCCAGTTCAACATCATCATCAAAGTTATGTTGACTAAAGATGACAGGCACATTGTCATGTCGTTTGCGTCTTCTGTCATCAATGATCATGGTTTCTGCATTTTTAACGGCGACTTCACTATTTCTTTTATAAAGTACCAGTTTGTCTTCTGGTAGTGCCGAAAGAAAATCGACATCAAAGCGGATGTAGATAGGCTTAAGCTGTCCTAAAGCCAAACACGCGAGATCGGCCAACTGTTCATTGGTATAACTCGACACATATTCCTCGGTAGCTAAAACATTCCCTACCAAAGTTTCCATATAGTTATGTACATCGACACTAATTTGCATACTACATCTCCATTTGCAGTTTTCACCGATTAGCGGCATAAACATTGTTAGCATCTATAACAACTAATCAATCCATTTTATATACTTGTAGTTCGTTCTGAGGTTAAGATCAACTAAAATAATATAAAAACAATTGCACACTTACCGACCTATAGCTATGTTTTTGCACCAATTTACGCAAAAAGCTTGGCATTCTCTTATTTAATCGTATTCTAAATGTGAAATTAAATTACAAGATCATCAATATAGTTAGGTTTACCGTATCCAATGGCCTCTTCTTTTGTAACGTCGAGTATGTTTCGATTTTGCTTTCCTCTATTTTTGCTGGCAATTTTACTCATAGGTATGGACAGTGTCATTCTCGTGACAGACTCAAACTTAGGGTTTGCTAGTAACCTGCCATATATCTTATTGAGCGTGTCCGTTGTGCTATGCCATATATTCAAACAAGGGCGCATGGCAATGATCTCGTTAACAATGCTTATCGCGTACCTGATTATCCAAGGCCGGCTACAAACCCCCTTAAATACTGGAACCACACTACTGGAGTTGTCGTTACTTGCTGCCTTAGTGCCTGTTAGTTGCTTATTGGTGTACGCCTTTCCTGACACCGGCGTGAACTCAAAAGCGATGTTTCTATTTACCGTCATCGTCATACTCTTCATGGTTTGGGCAAAATTGATTGTCTCTCACTTTCATGCCGGAGGTTTTGAATCATGGAGTGAAGGCCTATTATTTACCGTAAGAGACTTCTCTAAGCTTCCTTTCGTATTGGTACTGTATAGCCTGTGCCTATTGGGGCTGACTGCCATTTTAGTTCTGGTGTATAACCGATCCATCGATGTGGTGGTTTACAGTGCTATCTTACTCTCATCGAGTACGTTCATATTCTTTGATGTCCAATACATCTCTAGTACGATGTTTTCATTATCGGGAATCTTGCTCATCGTGTATTTAATGTCTGCTAGCCATGAGATGGCCTTCAATGACCGACTGACCAATATCCCGGGAAGGCACGCCTTAGAAGTCGATATGAAACACTTGGGTCGCAAATATTCGATGGCTATGATCGATATTGACCATTTTAAAAAATTCAACGACACCTATGGGCATGATATTGGTGATGATGTATTAAAGTTGGTGGCAGGTATGTTAAAAGAAACGTCTGGCGGGGCAAGAGCGTATCGCTATGGTGGGGAAGAGTTTACAATCATCTTTAAAGGTAAGCACTCTGAACAAGTTAAACCCCATTTGCAAGCCTTGATCACCGATATCCAGAACAAAGATATGACGATACGTAATACTCAAAATCGGCCAGATGATCGTAAAGTCGGTATAAAACATCGTGGAAAAAGTGAAGAACCGACCAAAGTGGTCAATGTTACCGTCAGTATTGGTCTTTCAGATAGTTTGTCTACTAGGCAACCAGAAGAGGTATTAAAGCTTGCAGATAACGCACTATACAAAGCAAAAAAAGCGGGCCGAAACCGGCTCAGTTCACACAGTTAACCCAATATTTGGGACTCCCTGACCGGTTTACCTGCTGTATGTATGGCTTTTTAGCTGTATTAAGCCACTACACAATCCCTCTAATATCACGCTGTATATAGGTGTTCCGGCCACTTTGTTTCGCTTGATAGAGAGCTTGGTCTACCTTTTCATAAATAGAGTCTAGGGACTCATCGCCTTTAGGAACAAAAGTGAGCACACCTTGTGACACGGTCACTCTATCCGATACTTGAGAATAGTTATGTGGGTAGTTCATTTCAAACAGCGAATCTTTAACACGGATTGCATGTGACTTAGCGGTTTCTCTGTTTGTATCACTTAGGATCACAATAAATTCTTCACCACCATAGCGACCGACATATTCACCGGCACGTATGAATAGGTTCTTAAGCGTACTAGCAAGACCTCTCAAACAATCATCACCTTGAATGTGCCCGTAATTATCATTATAAGGTTTAAAATAGTCGACATCTAACAGTATAGCCGTCATCGGTAAGTTATGCCGCCCGTGCCACGCAATCATCTCTTCAAGTTTACTGTCCATATATCGACGGTTGTACAGCTTGGTCAGTCCATCCTCGTTCGCTTGTTGCTGAAGCAGGATATTGAACTCTTCTAGCTTTGCCGTACTTTGTTTGAGCTCTCGCCTCATATGCGCAATACGTTGCATTGCAATAAGTTTAGAGTTGAGAACGACTTTGTCGACAGGTTTAATGAGGTAATCATCGCCACCAGCCTCAATCGCTTTTGCGATCATTTCTGGCTCTTCATGACCACTCAGAAAAATGATAGGTATCCATTCAGGGAATTGAGAACGAACTTCGTTCGCCACCTCAAAACCGTCCATGTCGGGCATACTGATATCGAGCAACACCAGTTCTGGTTCGAAGCCAGAATAGACACTCAGGGCCTCTTTCCCGCTACCTACAGCTTCAACAATATGCCCTAGCTGCTTGAGTCGAATAGCAAGTTGAATCCTGTCTAGTTGAACGTCATCAACCAGTAATATGCGCATCGAAGATCCCTTTTCTATCATCACATCACCTTTATATCGTATCGAATATTCAAAGTAGCTCAATTTAAGGCTTAAATCATGCCCTAATTTCCATATTATATTGACTTTTGTACAGATCTTTTTAGCATTGTTTCTTTTTAAAGAGAAATACTATGTCGGACACTACACACAACGAACAACAAGAAATCGATTTAACTACAATCTCGCCAGAGCTTCGTCAAGTTATCGAATTCGATGAAGTGCCAAAAGAGATGCACTTTATGGTGACTTCTATTCATGAAGTGTCTGAAGAAGCAGTACGCGAAGCTTGGGATAGCCTGCCAGCAAGCGCACAAAATGTTTTGGACAACTTCGAACAGTTCCACGCTCTTATCTCAGTGAGCCAAGCTTTCGCTGGTATTAACGTGATGGAAGAGTTCCCTACTCTTAAACTTCCAGAAGACATGACTGACGAAGAAAAAGAAGAGTACCGTGCTCAACTGCTAGACCAAGTACTACACAACTGTGTGAAAGACATGGTTAAGCAGATCAAGAAAGCTCGTCGTGATGCGATCTTGAAGCGTGATTTTAAAGAAGTCTTTACTAAGTAAGTTACTGTCGTCTAATACCAATCACAGATTGACTACGATTGGTATAAGGTTAGATACACTCGTTATTTCGATGTGCGACTTTAAACTGATCGCCAACAGTAATACCTATGATTAAGCCGCAGGTTGTTTTACACAAGCGGCTTTTTTGTGCCCACAGCTATTCATAGCTTAACAGTACAGTTGTACTAATTCAGACCTGAGCCTATTCACCTAATGCGTCACCGCAATATCTCTCTGGGCGACACTTACTCCTTTGATCTGCGCATAAACTTGCTGTCCTACTTCTAAGGCTAACTCATCCAATGCCCACAAAGTGATGGTTGCCCAGAGGCTGCATTGCGACTCAAGCTCTAACTCAACCGCGACACTCTGCTTATTTGTGCCTTGTTGATGCTTCTCTATGCTTTTAATCGTCACAGGTAGGATATTACGTATTGAAGTGGCTTGCGGCTGCTCTAGTGTAATAGAGACATCATTTGCCCTCACTTGCAGCCTTACCTTTGCACCAATGTCACTCGACACCTTCTGAACCCAAAGTGACGTCGATTTCCCTAACGTCAGACGAGACAGCGCGTAATCATTATTATGCTCAGTAAGTGTTGCTTCAAACAGTGAGCTTTGTTCAGAGAACGATTGCCATGGTTGCATCGCCCTTGATGCCCACACTTGTTCTGTGACACCCGATGACAGCACCTTCCCCTGATCAATAATCACTAAGTGGTTCGCCAAGCGTAAAATCTCATTGAGGCTATGGGTGACATAGATGATCGGGATTTGAACCTTTTCCGATAGGCTTTCCAAAAACGGCATGACCTCACGCTTGCGTGGTATGTCTAGAGACGCTAACGGTTCATCCATTAACAAAATACTCGGTTTAGACAATAGCGCACGGCCTATCGCAACTCGTTGTTTCTCACCGCCAGACAAACGAGCAGGATAACGGTCAAGCAGTGCTCCCAAAGACAACAGCGAGACTATTTGCTCAAAATGAGCCTTATCAACTCCTTTCATGCCATATTTAAGATTGCCTGAGACCTTCATGTGCGGGAACAGCCGCGACTCTTGGAATACATACCCGACATTGCGTTTATAAGTCGGTAGGTCAATGCCATTCTCACTGTCAAACAAAGTGGTTCCAGATACGCTGATCACTCCTTTATCGGGCTGCTTAAGACCACTAATTGCATTAATAAGTGACGTTTTCCCTGCTCCAGAGCGGCCAAAAATCGCCGTGATGCCATGACTCGGCAATGTTAAATCAATATCAAAGAAGATCTCGCCAAGCTGTTGCTGGTACTGAAGGATTAAAGCACTCATGCATTCCCCCCTAAGCGCTGTGCCGACTTTCTATTAAGCCATTCAGATAGCATTAATGAACCAAGGGCAATCACTATAGAAATGACACACAAACGCGCCGCTTCCATCTCTGCGCCAGGGGTTTCAATAAAGGTATACATGGCTAATGGGATGGTTTGAGTTTCACCGGGAATATTGGAAACAAAGCTGATTGTCGCGCCAAATTCTCCCAGGCTTCTCGCGAAAGAGAGCATGGTGCCGGTAATGATCCCTGGGATCATTAAAGGCAGTGTAATGGTGAAAAAAACTCTCATTGGCGAAGCGCCCAATGTGGCAGCCGCCTCTTCAAGCTTGCTGTCGACGGTCTCTAGACTTAGCCTGATAGAACGGACCATTAGAGGTAAAGAAACGACCACACAGGCAAGCGCCGCGCCCTTCCAACTAAAGCTGAATACAATACCAAACACATCATTAAGCCATGCTCCAATGATGCCTTGTCTACCCATCATCACCAGCAACAAATAACCGATGACCACAGGTGGGAGTACCAAAGGCAGATGCACCACACTCTCTATAATACTCTTTCCAACAAAGTGTTTTTTAGCGAGCAGCCACGCTAAGCCAATGCCGATAGGAATCAGCCACAAGATGGCAAAACCAGCCACTTTCACGCTCAACATCAGCGCTTGGTATTCATATTCCGATAAATACATCATTTAACGCACTTCAAAACCAAAACTGTTTAAGATGTCCTTCGCATTTTCGCTATCGAGAAAACGATAGAAATCGTTTGCGACCGATTTATCGCTCATTTTTGCGACAGGGTAACGTATTGGAGTGTGTAGCTCTGAAGGAAATATCGATACCACATTCACTTCTTTTGATAATAGCGCATCGGTTTTGTAGACAATACCAAGTTTTGCTTCACTGCGTTCGACCAAGGCCAATGCGACACGAACATTGTTACTTGGCGCTAATCGATTCTTTACGTTGTCCCATACCCCTAGGGCTTGTAACGCTTCTTTTGCGTAGATACCGGCGGGAACCGACATCGTATTACCGACAGCAAGCCTTTCATTGGTCAGTAGTTTTGCCCATTGTTCGCCTTGTGACAGCTCCAATGATATCGACGTCTCCTTCGGCGAAATCAACACCAATTCGTTTTCGCATAAATTAGTGACATTGTCACTAGATACAACTTTTTGGTCGACGAGATGAGCCATCCACTTTTCATTTGCTGAGATAAAGATATCAGCCGATGCTCCCCTTTCTATCTGCCGTACTAGTGAAGACGTACTGGCATACACCGGAATAACATCAACTGAATGTTGTTTCTCAAACTCGTCAACTAATAGATTAACCGCATTAGTCATAGACGATGCCGCATAAACTCGTAGCTTTTCTGCGGCAAAAAGGTGACTAGAAGTCAACGCCGTACTTAAGGCGATAATTAAAAGAATAGTTAGCTTTTTCATTGTTCCCACTGATTTATGATGCATTTCAGTTCTTGAATGACCCGTTAAATTCAGGCCAAAGCGGTGAGTTCCGGCCAGAGTAAATCAAGATCTAAATATTCTTCAATGGCATCTGCGATCCGGTTTATACCCAACTCTTTTAATTGTTCATGGTCAATCACGGTAATGTCACTGGCGCCTGCCCATTCGCAAATAAGCGACAACGCATCACTGTTATCAAATACGCCATGCAAGTAGGTGCCCAATATCGAGTTATCTTGATTGACTGCGCCATCAAGGCGATTGGATTTCAACTGAACCGGTTGAACCGTTTCATTAACATCTGTTTTACCTACATGAATTTCATACCCTTTAACTGGCGCAGCTTTGCCACAAAGCGTGATGGTGCCACGCACGTTGGTTAAGGTTTTCTGCTGGGTTAAGGTGGTTTCAGTATCGAGATGCCCTAATCCTTCACTGCTACCGGGCTTCCCTTCCACACCATCAGGATCATGGATGAGGTTACCTAGCATCTGGTAACCGCCACAGATCCCCATAACCTTGCCGCCTAAACGTAAGTGTCGCTGAATATCTTTGTCCCAGCCTTGTTGTCTGAGATAGTCTAAATCGGCTCTTACCGACTTAGTCCCCGGTAAAATAATGAGATCAGCGCTGTTCAGGCGCTCGCCCTTACCGACATAACGTAAATCGATTGAAGGGTTCAGTCGTAGCGCATCAAAGTCGGTATGGTTGCTGATTCGAGTTAAAATGGGCACCACGACCTTAAGCTTAGCTTCTCCGTCAGATTCTTGAGCAGAGGTGATCGCATCTTCAGCTTCTAGATTAAAGCCATGTAGATATGGCAAGACACCAATTACCGGTTTGCCTGTTTTCTCCTCTAGCCAATCGAGGCCAGATTGAAGAAGCGCAATGTCACCTCTAAAACGGTTGATCACAAAACCTTTTACTCGCGCTTGTTCCGATTCAGACAAAAGGGCCAATGTACCATACAAGTGCGCAAAAACCCCTCCACGATCGATATCAGCGACGATGATCACTGGAATATCGGCTTTTTCCGCAAACCCCATATTCGCAATGTCGTTTTCACGAAGATTGATTTCAGCCGGGCTTCCCGCCCCTTCGATCATCACACTCTCGTACTCTTCACCAAGGCGCTCAAATGAGTCAATCACCGTATCCATCGCGACTTTCTTGTAATCATGATAGCCCATCGCTTCCATGTTGCTCAGCGCGCGGCCTTGCAGAATCACTTGTGCGCCCGTGTCGGAATTGGGTTTTAGTAGTACAGGGTTCATGTGAATGGAAGGCTCAATATTACACGCTTGTGCCTGAACCGCTTGAGCGCGACCGATTTCACCACCGTCTTTGGTCACCGCACTGTTTAATGCCATATTCTGTGGCTTAAAAGGGGCAACTTTAACGCCTTTTCTGACCAAAACACGGCACAAACCTGCCACCAAAACGCTTTTACCAGCATCTGATGTTGTACCTTGAACCATTAAGTGTTTATTTTTCAAACTTTACACAACCTTAAGCTAAGAATTTCTCTTAAACTAAACTTTGTCTATCCACTGCGGCTGAAAGATAAATATGAATCTTATAGGGCGCGTTGATCTTTCGAGCTGATTTTTGCAGCGAGTTGCTGGGTATTTATACAAGGCAGAGGCTTCGATGTGTAGCTAGCCTACATGAGAAGCCGATAACGCAGTAGAAATGACCAGCAAACGCTGCCCGAAGGGTTCGGCTAAAAGCGTTTTACTCTTTGTTGAGGAGGATTTGCTTAGAATGCTAGGCTACTTCCTCCTCGCCGCGATTAAAACGCTTTTATCTCGAACAAAATTTAACCGCGAAAGGTCAACACGCCCTAGCCTGAATACAAATGATTAAAACCTATCACAAATTGATGGACAACATCATATATATTCAGCAGTCTTGAAACCCAACAAGGTGATAACAGTACCGAACACTCAAAATATCGACATTTTTGTAAAGTTCATACGCCTAAATTTATCGAGCAAGCATTAGCCAATAGTTTTATTGAGGCAACGAATATTATTGGATAGCTGCTTTTTTACGGATTCAAGAGGTATAAAATCACTCGCCAAAATCGCTTTTCTTGAAAATATTGCGTTCATCTCATAGGACAGTGGGTAGTTAACATAAACGCCCATCATCATTTTAAAGGTTATTTTCTCAAAATTTTCTCGGAGCAACTTATACTGACTCAATAAATTTTTGTACCTTTGAAGGTTAAATCTGACAATGTCCATATACCCATCAGGTTTTTTAACGTTTGAGGCGTTCGCCACCACATCAAACAACCTTTTTGACTCTCTCAAACTGCCAAGTTCCACAAGAATGGTCTTTTTAATGATCAAGGGGACGCTGCTACTATCAAGTTTGTAGCCTCTGCTATCCCACCGTTGAACCAAATGCAAAGCGGCTTTGTCTTTGCCAGCTCTTAATGTTAGGTAAGCAAAGAACAGTTCTAAAACTGAATCTACATAGCGTTTTTGACCGAGTCCAAACTTCTTAATCATCTTCTTAAGAAGAGTTTGATGTACGCGTCTGCCTTCTACATAGCCAAGAAAGCATTGTTTTGAGTTAATTATTTTTACCAATACCGAAACACCTAGGTGATTAAAATCATCGATGGATAGTGCGCCGTATCGCTCTCTGCACTTGATTGCTGCAATGACACAATCTTCTTTTCCGGTCACTAATGCAGAATAAATAACACCCGATAGGCTTTCACAATCAAAGGGGTTGAAATTCAAAGATTCTAAACAATATAAGCTGTAATTAACCAGATCATTTTTTGCTAAACATCGTTGCGCTAGGCACTTATTAGAAAAATAAGTCAAGCTAAGCTTTCGACTTACTCTCGATAGCCTTGCTAATGAAATGCCATTTCCCTCATTATTTTTCATGAAATTAATAAAATGGAAGTCGCTCAATTTATGGGTGTCGAACTCTCTCAACAGATGATCATACGTGGTTGGTTTATGGTGATAGAGTAAATTAAGGACCAATTCACTAAGATTATTATTTCTTTCAATAATCTTCTTTAAATTTGTTTCACTCTCACCCAGCACCAACTCACGAACTTTTGCGATTTTTTGGAAGTATCGATATTTCGCTTCTAGTTGATTAATATTCTCTCTGAACACCGCTAGGTTAATTAATCCAACATGGGAAAGCATAGTCAAAGGATAAAGAGCTTGTAATTCTCTGAGGAAGGGTTCATTCGCTTCAACAGAGTGAACCAGAAAGATTACACCTTTTTTATTGAATAATTTTGCCAACTTTTCAATTTGATTGAAATTTTTATAGGAATACTCAATGTAGGCAAACTCACAGCCTTCTGGAATCTGAGCGTTTGCGTAGATAGTACTAGCAACGTTTGCAAAACCTAGATGCTCAAACAATCGCTTTACTTGAAAAGATTTTTCTCGGTCTTCTGATAAACACAAAACTACTTTACTTTTCATCTAGCCATACTCGCACTTACATAACCTTCAATAGAAACGGAATAAAGGTCAGGCAATGCATGAATACGAATGCTGTTCTCTTTACTCATAGATAGATCTCTCACCAAGATAACTCTCCACAATCAGCCCAGAGCTTATTAACTGCAGGCAAGTCAAAAAGCAGCCTCAAATCATTTAAAGGCCGCCGTCCATAAAAAGAAAATCCGTATTCTTAAATCTTATAAGTGTGTGAAAAACACAATATCCTCCCACGAGAAGTGAGAAAGGAAGGTATTCTAACAACCAAAGGACACATTTAAAATAACCAAATCACAATGAAATGTAATAAAAAAACAACAGAAACTATCAATGACCACCATTAATCACCCAGTTCTATAAATGCACTTATTACTCAATCGTTAATGGCATGGATGCATTCAAATTAATTATAACTACGCTGGCAATATTCATCCGCTTATTGGTACTATGAGCGAATCGATGCTCAATAAAATGAATCCAGAATGAATACCTTACTCATTCTGGATTCAACCCTAACGTTGTTTAATAGCGCCATCGAAACTAAAACCTTTTAGGGCAGATTTTTTATTCACCCAAACTCGTATCAACCTAAACCAACACTAAGGGATCCATCATGAAAAAAACGGTATTAACTATCGCAACCACTCTTATTATTGCTCCTACGCTCGCGATGGCGAGTGACCACAAGCACAATAAAAACCAAGATCCAATCACTTACACAGGCCCGGTAGAAACCGTTGCTGTTGCCTCTTTACTTGAAAACACCAGTATGTTTTCAGAGCAAGACGTTATTGTGGACGGTAAAATTATCCGTCAGCTAAAAAGTGACACGTTTATCTTCTCTGATGGACAGAGTGATATTCAAATTGAACTCGATGACAACATTCGCTTGACGCAACCTCTCAATGCGGATACGAAAGTCCGCCTCTTTGGTGAATATGAAGGCGGCAAAACACCTGAAATCGAGGTTGAACACATCCAATTGTTGTAAACCACAGCCTCAAATAACTGGCTTTACATAAAAACTTGATATAAGTTGATGTTAATTGGTCTGCATTTTGCGGACTTTTTTATATGCTGTTGAAAATACAAATTTATATGGAGTCACCATGCAAGATCGCACAAACAAGAGTGTTCTTTTTGGAATAGCTGCACTGTGTTCATTCTCTGCGTCTGCAAACAACTTTAACTACAACACATTTGAATTTCGTATGGGGGCAAGCCCTAGCACTTTCGGTGGTGAAGTAACAACTATGTTCACGCAGAACTCGCACTTTGTTGCACGTATCGATTCTGAATTTGAAAGCGATTGGGATGCGGCGATCGGTATGGGATTCAATGGACCAACGGGGCAATTTGCCGATATCACGGGTCAATTGCTATTGCACAACATTGAACGTAATAGCAACAACGATTTCAGAACTGAAGTCAATATCGGAATGAGAGCTTGGGTGGTTGCAAACGTTGAAGTGAACGCGAAACTTGGCCAACTGATTGACAACGATAAAACCAACTCGCTCTTTGGTGTCGGTGTGCGTTTTCACTCAACGGAACAACTTTCGGTTGGGATCAATTGGGGCAGCAATGGAACCTATGGCAACCAAGCTCTGATATCGGCTCGATTCGGCTACTAATCTGAATACGCTTTTTACCAACACTTTACGATATCAGCATCCACTCAATAAAAAAGCCCAGTCAAAACTGACTGGGCTGGCTTAAAAGAATCGCTTTATATCAATCCCTAATAACCCGCAGTAGACGGTTTGATTCTAAATAAGATAGTGTACATCACAGGTACGACGATTAACGTTAATACCGTAGCAAAGCCTAAACCCGCCATGATGGTGATTGCCATCGAGCCAAAAAACGCATCAAATACCAAAGGAATCATACCTAAGATAGTGGTCAGTGCTGCCATTGATACCGGGCGAACGCGACTAATAGCACTGTCGACAACCGCTAAGTATGGATCTTTACCTGTCGCAAGTTCACTGTTGATCTGATCAAGCAATACGATACCGTTCTTCAAGATCATGCCACTTAAACTCAGTAAGCCTAAAAACGCGGTAAAGCTGAATGGCATGTTCGTGCCTAGCAAACCAATCGATACGCCGATAATCGATAGTGGCACTGTAAACCAAATTACCAGCGGCTTACGAACTGAGTTAAACAAAAGCATAGTGATGATGAACATCAACAAGTACCCCATTGGTAATGCGCTAAATAGGGATTCTTGCGCGTCTTGAGCACTTTCATATTCACCGCCCCAACTAATGCTATAGCCTTCTGGTAACGCTAATGCTTCTACCTTTGGTTGTACGCGACTAAACAAGCTCACCGGTGTTTCATCACCCAATACGTCGTGGTCAGCCAGTACCGTTAAAGTGCGTTTTCTATCGCGACGTTGAATCAGTGGTTCAGACCATTGAAGTTCAACGCCATCAATCACCTGTTCAACGGGAATGTACGTTTGCAGTGATGGACTCCAAATCTTCACATTGTTCAGTGACTCAAAATCAAAACGCTCTTTTTCCGGCAAACGCGCAACGATAGGCAGCATATGAGTGCCATCACGCAGTAACCCGATATTGTAACCACCAAATGCCATTTGTAACGTTTCAGACAGATCGGTTTTTGAGATACCAAGACGACGTGCCTTTGATTCATTAAACAGAGGCACCAACTCTTTGGTACGCTCACGCCAGTCATGACGAACATTTCGCGAGCCAGGATCCGCCAAGAAGATATCTTCAACCTCTACCGCTATACTGCGAAGTACCTGTGGGTCTGCGCCACTGATTCGAGCTTCAATTTTTGACGCCGGTGACGGGCCAAACTCAATCAGTTTAAACTGGAAAGTTGGCTGTTCAAATTCGCTGGCTAGGTTCTTATCTAGCCCTTGTAGGACTTGGAACATGCTATCAAGGTCTGTTGTTCGAACCTGCAGTTGACTGTACGCTTCGTAACTTTTTTCTGGTTGGTATGTTAAGGTAAAACGCTGCATTCCCTGCCCAACCGTTGTGGTGACAAACTCGACGTCATCTTGCTGGCGAATGTAGCTTTCTACCTGCTTAGTCTGTTTAATAGTTTCACGAACATCCGTTCCTTCCGGCATCCACATATCGACGTAAAACATTGGCGTATTCGATGCAGGGAAGAATTGCTGCTTCACCATGCCAAAACCTACCACTGAAAATGCCAGTAATACGACCATGCTAACAGCGGTAAGCCATCTAAATCGAAGCGCAGCTTTCAGGCATGCTCCGAATACAACGAACAGAATACCTTTATAAGGGTCTTCGTTTTCATCCTCCTTATCTTCTTCTTTCAACATCATTTCGGCAAGGAATGGCGTCAGCGTCAACGCCGTGATCCAGCTTAAAAATAATGAGAAGCAGAGCACCCAAAATAGGGATCCCATGAACTCGCCCGTGGCATCTTTGGACAGGCCAATAGGCGCAAACGCGGTGATGGCAATGATGGTGGCACCTAATAAAGGCCACTGTGTTTGCGTGACAATATCTTTTGCTGCTTGTAGCTTCGTCTTGCCTTTTTTCAGGCCAACCAAAATACCTTCAACGACGACAATAGCGTTATCCACCAGCATACCCAACGCGATAATCAAGGCACCTAGTGAGATTCGGTGCAGTTCTAACCCGTTGTAGTCCATGAGAATGAAGGTACCGAATACCGTCAATAAAAGGACTAAACCAATAATTAAGCCACTACGTAAACCCATTGCGAACAGTAGAACAATGATAACAATCGCGACCGCTTGGCCAAGACTGATCAAGAAATCAGCCACCGATTTATCCACTTCTTGGGATTGATTATAGAAATAATTCAGCTCAATTCCGGCAGGTTTAATGCTTTCAAGATGCTCAAGCTCTGCATCGAGCGCTTGACCAATCTCAACCACGTTTACGCCCGCCGAGAATGCAATACCAAGGTTAATGGCAGGCTTACCGTTATACGTCAGCACATTATTCGGCTTTTCTTGAATGCCACGCGTAACGTTTGCAACATCTTTCAAGCGGATCAAATTGCCCGTGTCACGGCCATGAATGATCAGGTTTTCTAGCTCTTCAACCGTGTTCAACGTGCCATTAGGTTTGATCGCCAAACTTTGACCATTGAGCATCACCTGACCGGCTGAGACCACACTGTTTTGCTGTGATAGCAGCGCCGTCACAGTCGACATATCGAGGTTTAATGCCGCCAATCGCTCAAGAGACATTTCGACAAACAGTTGCTCTTGTTGATCGCCCGCGATACTGACTTTACCAATACCGTCGACCAGTTCGATCTCTCGTGTTAAATAATCAGCATACTGTTTCAGCTCGACGTAATCATAACCATCGCCTGTCAGCATGATCATCACGCCAAAGACGTCACCAAAATCATCAATGATCTGAACCGAGTTAACACCACTTGGTAATGTCGGCCGAAGATCATTAATTTTACGACGCATTTCATCCCAAATCTGTGGCAATTCATCAGGACCGTAATCCATCTTCATGCTCACCATTATTTGAGACATACCATCGGATGATGTCGACGTGATCTTATCGATATAAGGCAACTGTCGAATCTCTTTTTCAAGCGGATACGTCAGCTCTTCTTCAACCTCCATCGACGTCGCGCCGGGGTACGTTGAAATAACCATAGCGTCTTTAATCGTAAAAGCGGGATCTTCTAAACGGGATAGATTGCCGAATGATGAAATACCACCCACGGCTAAAATGACCAGAAACAGCCAGCTGATTACTTTATTTTTTATTGAATATTCTGCAATGTTCATTCTGCTTTCCCTGACAATTTCATTCCATCACGAAGCTTTCTTAGATTCGAATTGACGAGTTGATCACCTTGCTCAACACCATGTGCGATAAGAGCGCCTTGGCCGCTGATCTTGTCGACTTCCACTTCGCTTTTGAATGCTTGGCCGTCTTCCATTTTCCACACGTAAAATTGGTTCGCTTCAGCACCGGCTTGTAGAGTCGTCATCGGTAGTTGATAACCTTGCACATCACTCAGCCCTGCTTTTGCCATATCAACATTCACCGTCACGCTTGTTCCCGGCAGAATTTCACTTTCCGGTTGCGGCATCTGCATCCAGAATTCATAAGTACGAGATTGTGGGTGCAGTTCGCTGGTGTGCTCAAGATACGTCAATGGAAACTGCCCAACATGGCTACCAAACGTCGCTTCAGGGCGATAATTGCTTGAGCGCATGTCAGGGCTAATCGACGCTAAGATCGAATCGGATACTTGGATTCGCACGTAGACCTTATCGTTCTGATACAAACTAAGGAGCGTTTCACCCGGTGTCGTGTTTTCAAAACGCTGCTTATCAACGGTAGAAACCGTGCCTGAAAATGGTGCTAGCAGCTCTGTGTAGCTCAGCTTGCGTTGTGCCGCAGCCAAGTTAGCCGATGCCAGTTTGTAGTTAGCTGTCAGTTGGTCGTGTTCCGATTGCGACAACATCTTGCTACCAAACATCTCAGTACCGCGAGACAATTGCTTGCTCGCTAATTCAAACTGAGATTGAGCATCTGTTAAATCTTGTTTGTATGTCGCGTTGTCTAGGGTCGCCAGTAGCTGACCTTTTTCAACTTTGTCACCCGCTTCAACCAATACTTGTTGAATTTCACCAGCAAGCTTAAATGCCAATGGTGTCAGTTCTGTAGGCATCACCTGTCCGTTAAAACTTCTGAATTGTTCAGTAAGCGGCGCACCAACTTCAAAGGTTGAAACCAATAGTGAAGGCCGCTCACGGTGGTCTGCTTCGTTATTACAAGCTTGTAGTAATAACGCAGATGCAACCACAACTGATAATTTGGAAAGGTTCATTAAATACCGCCCTCACGTAACCAAGCTTTTACTTGCTGTCCATCTGATAACACATCCACACCTGCTTCTACGATTAGGTCGCCAGAAGACAGGCCATCAATCACCTTGCCCTGTTCATCAAGGGTAACTTGTACTTTAGAAATCAATTGCGACTCTGGGTTGTAGCGCCACAATTCACCGTGGTCTGCCTCTTTGCTTAACCAAGCAGAGTCAACAATACCAATGCCGTAGTCCGATCTGTTCTTCTGAACTTCAACTTGCGCTGTCATGCCAGAAAGCAGGTTTATATCTTCAGGCTTTTCGATAGACACAACCGCTTGGTAGCTGTTGGTATCTTCGTCTGGTTGAGTTGATATCTCTTTAAAGCGAGTCGGGATACGAATGCCGCGGTGGCTATCCATCACAACCCACATGTTTGAGCTTGTTAGGTCTTGAATTGAACGGTCTTCAAGCTTTGATACC
Source organism: uncultured Vibrio sp. (assembly GCF_947488985.1). GTDB lineage: Bacteria > Pseudomonadota > Gammaproteobacteria > Enterobacterales > Vibrionaceae > Vibrio. The sequence continues at coordinate 15,818 of NZ_CANLBV010000034.1, read as the reverse complement.
GGAATGGAGAAAGTCACATCCATTTCGCTGTGATTCAAAATATTAAGTACCGGCTGCTTTTCTGCGATCAATTGATATTGCTTACCAAACACCATCGATACCACGCCATCGAATGGAGCAACTAATGTGGTGTAGCCAAGGTTTGTTTTTGCTTGGTCCAACTCAACTTCAGCGGCAGTAAAGGTGTTTACGGCTTGATCGTAGTAATCCGTGCTCACAAGCTTCTTCGAGTACAACTCAGACGCTTGCTTGTATTGGCTGTTCGCCAGATCAAATTTTGCTTGTGCTGCATCAACTGCAATACGGAAATCCGTCGCATCTAACACGGCGAGTACTTGCCCTTTCTTCACTTCTTGTCCCATGCGAACAGAGAATGTTTCAATATCTCCACCCACATTAAAAGAAAGCGCAGCCCGATCGGTCGCATCCACTTTGGCGATAAAACTATCAAGCTCCATATCTGTCTGTTGAGGGATCTCAAACAGCTTCACTGGCTTGACGACCTGCTGATGTTCCTCTGACTGAACTTTATCGCATCCCGTCAGAGAGCCAGTCAGCAATAGTGCTGCAATGACAACGCCCATGCGCCTGCTCGATGTGGCATTGATAGACAAGTTGGAATGCATGATGTCTCTCCATTCTATGATTATTATTTACTACACAGGTGTGCAGTATATTAAATAGAACGGAATATACAAGTTTTACTTTCCACCTGTGCAGTATTTTTTATTTCAGTAAAAACAGTGTAGAATGTGGTAATCAGGTAAATGTGTGAAATGAAGATGACTGAAAAGAAACAAGGTAGAAGAAGCGCCAAAGACGCGGAAGAAACTCGATTTCAAATTATGGCGGTTGCCGCAGAGATGTTTTGTGACTGTGGCTATGACCGTGTATCACTGCGAAACATCAGTGAAAAAGCTGGGGTATCCCATAGCCTTATCCGCCACCACTTTGGTAGCAAAGAAAAAATATGGCATGCAATCAGCGATTGTTTGCACGATTATTTTCAGTCATACATCAGCAAGATCATGGAAGAGCTGCCAAAAGATATTGCACCGAACATCTCTATCTATTTGTTTACCATGCGCCTTTTCACCAACATGATTCATTCACGCAGACCAATGCAGCTAATTTCAGACTCTGTTCGACAAGAAGATAACTTGGTTGATTATTTTATCGACAATGTTGGTGATATTGAGAAAGAAATTAATGAACTAGCAAAACAATATAACGACGCTAATCCAGACAATCTGATCAATATTTACGAAGTTAAATGGCAAATGATGATTTACGCTAACGCCGCGGTATGTTTAACCCCGTTCATGGAAAACATATGGAACGAAGGTGATATGAAAACTTCACCTGAAGAATCCCTGCTCAAGCATTGGCAACTCTTCAACTCACAAATGGTGAGTAAGTTCCGAATCGAGGATGAGTGGGTACTTAATCCTACTGCCCTAGAAGAGCTGATTTACGAAGTACCTTGTGTGTGGAAGTGCAATCAAGAACAACATTAATCCGATGCTTTTGTTTGCCCTGCCCGTAAATTAATTTACTTGATATAAAAAATGCCGTTACAGAATCAACTGTAACGGCGTTTTTTAGTATCTTATATATTGTAGATCTTTAATCTGGCTGATTAACGACGAGCTTTACCACGGTTTTGATGGATCTTAAGCTTTGCTTTCATTTTACGCTTTTCTGCTGAACGACCCTTACTGCGACCACCGCGATCGGGGGCTGCATCTTTTTCTAAGCTTGGTTCAAAGCCGTCTAACCACTCTTGAGGTAGGCGCGTATCCAGTAGTCGCTCAATGTCACCCAATAGGTAGGCTTCGTCTTGGCTCATCAATGAAATCGCAAGACCGCTGTTACCAGCACGACCTGTACGACCAATACGGTGAACGTAGTCTTCCGCTTTAAATGGCATATCGTAGTTCACAACTTGCTCTAGCTGCTGAATATCGATACCACGCGCTGCAACATCCGTTGCAATCAACGCTCGCACTTTGCCTGACTTGAAATCGTCCAGTGCTTTTTGACGCGCTCCTTGGCTCTTATCACCATTGATTGAAGCCGCTTTGATGCCGTCTAGTTTAAGCTCTTTTACTAGCGCGTCCGTACCCTGCTTAGTTTTAGTGAATACCAACACTTGTTGCCAGTTCTTTGAACCGATCAAATAAGCCAACAGTTCGCTTTTACGCGATTTATCAACCGGATAAACCATCTGAGTCACAGTGTCAGCCGTGCTGTTCTTCGGCGTCACTTGAATTTCACTTGGCGACTTCATCATGCGGTACGCAATCGCTTTGATTTTGGTATCGAACGTTGCCGAGAAGAACAACGTTTGGCGAACTTCATTCATACGCGAAAGAATGCGTTTGATATCAGGCATAAAGCCCATGTCCAGCATGCGGTCAGCTTCATCCAATACCAGAACATCAGTTTGACTCAACATGATGTTCCTTGTGAACATATGATCAATAAGACGACCAGGCGTCGCGACAAGAATATCTGCGCCACCGCGTAGCTTATCCGTTTGTACCTTCATACTCACGCCGCCGTAAGCCACTACGACTTTAATATCGGTGCCCTTTGCGTAGCGAGCTAAGTTATCAAACACCTGCTGTGCCAATTCACGAGTTGGTACCAACACAAGCGCACGAACGAGCTTAGGGTTTGGAATAACGTTATCTTTCGTCTCAATTAATCTTTGAATAATCGGTAAACCAAACGCGGCCGTTTTACCTGTACCCGTTTGAGCACCAGCCAGTACATCTTTACCTTCTAATACCAATGGAATCGCTTGTTCTTGGACACTGGTAGGAGCCGTAAAATTAAGCTCTGACAGTGTGTTAAGAAGATGCTCAGATAATCCTAGTTGGTTAAAAGATTTTGTAGATTCAGACATAGTATGATGCTCAAAGATTAAATAGGCGCGGATTGTAGCAAACCTGCATTGCGCTGTTTACCTTTCCTTTTGATTTTTCTTCATTTGCAGTGCATGAAACTGCTTCGCTTCTTCTAAAATGTTGGGATAAAGCTGATTAAAGTGACACTGCAACGTATCATAGTGACGTTCGAGGTCATCGTAACATACCTCAAGCATACCAAGCTTGGGTCTTCTCAACGCCATTCGCTGTAACACCACCTCTAAAGATGACATGTCTTGATAGCTCTCTAACCATCTATGCTCAGCCATTTTCTGATGAACCATCACGAAATTTTCTGGCCAGTGTGGTTCTTGATGTTCAAAGATTTGTTGATGGCTATCCAAACAAAAACGCTCTAAGGTCTGCTGCGAGAACTGAGTCCAATGATTGGCTAAGCAGTGATCCCAAAATACATCGAGTGCAATAGGTGCAAAGCGTCGTGTTTGACGGGAAAACAGCGATTTAGCCGCGCGAGATACATCATGACGATCCGTATAGCCATCAACAAATCGATGAAGCCGAATCCCATCACAAAGTGAATCTGAATAGTGTTTGCTCGGATCACCTTTAACGAAGTCGCCCAACAGGTTACCTGCTAAGTTGCTTTGGCAGTGATGAGCGATGTGGAGATGGGCGAGAAAGTTCATTGAACCTCATTAAAGTATCGATAACGGATCGTGAGCTAAGCGCTCAATTAGCAAATAAATAAGTACACAAGTAAATTACAGAGTAAACCTAGTTGTTTGCCTTGGCGAGCTTTAATCAGTATTGACTTCTTTGCATGAAACCCATAGACAATAAAAATATCCAACCAAAATCACAAAAATAAAAACACAATCTCACAAATTCTCACTACAATATGATATAGATCACATTCTTATCAGGGTCGGTTATTTAGAGTCCACGGTAAAGGATTTACCATGGAGTTTTTATGAAAGAAGTACAATTTCGAACGATAGACAAACTGTTTGTTAAGATGTCTATCAACGATAAGTTTTGGGTCATTTTCTTGATCTTTTTCGCCGCATTATCTTTTTCGCCGCATTGGCAAGCCTAGCTGGCGCTAACTACGCCCACACAGTGCAACACATTGACGCGAGTGCAAAGCAGCAGGTTGAGCATCAACTGCAAGGCATGTTATCAATATCAGATTCCCCTGCTTCTGTTAGAACGCTTCGTAAGCAAACACGCCCTCAACAAACGGTCGTAATGAACAGTGGCGCGATTACCGCTACCGCACTTGCACAAGATGGTAACTATTACTCTCTCACCGTTTCGAACATCGACACCCAGAGTCAAAAGCAGCAAGCACTGTACACTTTATTACTCAGCTTTTTATGGTGTGTGCCTTTTGGCCTTTTCTGTTACTGGGTCGCAACTTTCCTAGGTGGCGCACTTTGGGTGCTTTATTCAACCACTCAAAAAATTGGTGATGGCGATTTGACATCACGCCTTGGCTTTCACTCTGGTCGAGATGAGTTTGGTACGATTGGCAGTGCGCTCGACCGTTCAATGGACACACTGAGCGAGTTAGTCAGTAACGTTAACCGCAGTGCCGTGACTCTGAGCGAAACGTCGACTTCTTTCGAGACAGAATTGAAGCGCAGTGGAGCACAAATCATGAGCCAGAATGCTTCGCTAGATTCGGTTGCCACCGCAATGGATCAGATGACGGCTTCAGCAAATGAAGTGTCTAATATTTCAGCACGAGCAACTGAGCAGACAGAGCAAGACGCACAGCAGATCAACGATAGTCATACCAAGGTTCAACAAGCGATATCAGAGATCACCACCCTCTCTTCTTTGATCGAGCAAACCTCCTCTTCTGTCACTAGCCTGAACGTTAACACAAGCCAAATTAACGAAGTAATCACAACGATCAACGCAATCTCGGAACAAACTAACCTACTAGCACTGAATGCCGCGATTGAAGCTGCACGTGCGGGTGAACAAGGGCGTGGTTTCGCCGTTGTCGCTGATGAAGTCAGAACACTGGCAAGCCGCACCCAATCAGCTACGGTTGAGATCCAAGCGATGATTGAGCGCTTACAGCAAGAGAGCCAGAACATCGCCAAGATCACTGAGCAAACGGTCAACCAAGCACAAACTAGTAGTCAGCTGATTTCAAACATTGGTGACGATGTAAATTCAATTGCGGATTCAGAACAAGCATTAATGGATATGAGCATTCAAATTGCCACATCGGCAGACGAGCAAAGTAACGTTGCGAATACCATTGCAGCCGAGCTTAACGATATCCGTAGCCAATCCGATGTCATTAAAGATGTGGCTAATAATTCATCAAATGGAGTTTCCAAGCTCACTGAAGCGTCGGTTTCCCTATCTCAAACACTGGTAAGATATCGCACTCAATAGAACGTTCGACATCTAATCAATCGAAAGGGCTCATCATGAGCTCTTTTCTATTCATGTATTTACGTATTAATAGGTTATTGGGGAAATAGTACGTGAGTGATAGCACTCAATTTTAAGAGTGAATAGCAAGAAGTGATGTTGTCAGGAAACCTCTATAAATTTTGAAGAGTACTCATAAAAGTTGAGCATTTGGCTTTTAACGACATGATAATCTGTATATAGGTTGGTTTCTGGATTGTCATTATCATGAAGTCAGTCGCAAAGGAAAGATTATCATGTGTCCAAAATGTTTTTTAATTAAGCTTGAAGGTAACCTAGTACATGGCTTTACTTTTCGCTTCCCTTCTTGCCGAAATAATAGGTGACACATAATGAATAAAACAAAAGCACCAAACATCGAAGACATCAAATGCCCTTTATGCCAACATGACGAGTATCTGCTTTCAACAAGTGGCGAGAAGTTTACTTGTGCATCTTGCGGTTTTCATACCAAACAATTCAGTAAAATTGTCAGCTTTGAATTATGTGCTAACCTGCCAAAGCTCTCTGATTCGGTATACCCCCCCTTGAGTAGTGTTTGCCACTAATCCAAGCTGAAATCTCACCTAAACTGTATATATCAACCGCTGCTAGTTCTGCTGTGACAGTTTGTGAATCACTCGCTATCGACTCACTATGACTTGGGCGTAAACGGAAAGATTGAATGCCAGCACCAACACCCGCTTGAATACCCTTTAATGTATCATCAACATAGATACATTCATTGGGTAGGTAGCCCATATTCATTGCGGTATACATAATAAGATCGGGTTCTGGCTTCCAACTATTGGCATCAAACGCTGAAAATACTTTACCTTTAAAATCATCGAGCATTCCTGTCATTGTCAACGAAGATTCGATCCGAGATTTAGGGGCATTTGAAGCGATACAATATTCAATATCTTGTCGCTTAAGAAATTCAATAAGCTCAAGTGCACCGTCCATTGGCTTTAGGTGCCGTTGAAACAGTGTTTCGAGTTCAGAGCGATATAACGGTTCAAGGCTATCAATGGATATCGACAATCCAAGACGCTGCTGAGTGTCCATAAGGATGTCAGCAAGTTTTCCGCCTTGAAAGTGTGTGTAGCACTCATTGACGTCAAGATAAGCACCAAAATGACAAAAGACGTTAACTAATGCTTGGCAGCACAGCTTTTCACTATCAATCAGTGTTCCATCACAATCAAAAATTACACACTTAGTTTGTTCCAACCGCATCGATAATCCACTCTCATTGAATCCAAGCTTTATCCTATAGGGTTATCTGATTTCTCGGGATGATAAAGGTAACACTTTGTCGATAGGCGCTTTTTTCTCTTCGCAAAATATGCAGTGGATCACCTTATTACTCAATTTTTATGCAACAAGTGTCATTTATTCAAAAATAAACTTAATCGAGCGCGGTGCAGAATTATCATCGGTATTAAAGAAAGCATAGAAACTATAATGCTGAGACAGCCAGTAAATAATGAGAAATGACGCTCATTCATTATTCTATCATTGAGACCAATAGCTGAACGCTATTAGCCTCTTGTCAAAATGTGACGTATTGCATGAGATTAACGCTGCAAAAAGAGGTTACTTTTCTAACCAAACTTTACTCTTGGTACCTTGGTTTTGTGTCCAGAGATCGTACAACTGTTTGGCAAAGCCAGCAAGGTTGTGATCGTGCTGGTTAACCACATCCGAAATCAACAGTGCGTCGTCGCTCGCGGTAACAATGGCGCTTGCCACGACATCGCCATTGTGTGTCCCAACATACAGCTCATGCTCATCCGACAGCATTATCTGGCTTAAGAACTCCAAGATATTGGCTCTTTCGGTTTCACTTTGGTATGTACTAGCTTGATTGAGTGAGAAAAGCACGGTTAATTTATGAAAATCGACTTTATGCAGCTCATCAATGTGAGTAGGAGTTTGCTCTTGGGGAAGAAGTTGATAATTTTTTTGGGAAAGTTGGCTTTTATAGAGCTCTCGACCAAGAAGGCTCTCTTTTGCAGGGTAGGCAATGTCGAGTTGGCTAAATAGCCATTGGTTTTTATTATGTGCAATTTCAGGTATTTCGTTATTCATTCTTTTAGTACCTACGGTTAGTATCCCCAAATATCACAGTTATTTGGAAGACATAGGGTCGGCTGAGGTGCCGAGCTACAACCAGAGAGCATACAGAGCATGACCAAGGCCAACAAGTACTTTAAATGCTTCATATTTTTCATTATCCAACAACATCCTTTAAGAACTTAACGAAAAGCTCTACACTCGTATTCATGATTTCAATATCCTTATAGTAAACAGAACTATATAAATAAAAAGGACTTCTTATGAAAAAAGCCCTAATAGCAGCAGGTATCATCACAATGTTAGCTGGCTGTTCGGACAACGAGGTTGGCGACGTGTCTTTGGGATTATTCACCATGAAAGATATTAAGATGTCATCTTTGGATGACGATAAAATCCCGGGTGTAACGTGTCACATTGCTTCAATCGAAGCGAATCTTAGCCTTTCTGATCCTAGTGACAGTTCCATCTCATGTCGCCAAACGGGTGATATTACACCAAAGATGATAGCGGCCATCGACAAGAGTAAATCGGGAGAAGTGGTATTCAAGCAGTCTAAAAGTATCTTCTTCAAAACAATGAAAGTTAGACGTATTTACGATGCCGATAATCAAACCTTACTCTACTTGTCTTACACGACCAAAGAGACCGAAGGCAGTTTCAAACACAGCCTTTCTACCGTTCCACTTTGGGGAACAACGGCTTACGTTGATTCTGTAACATTAGTGACAGAGTAACGCTCTTGAATCGCCTGTTCTGACTCTGTCCTTTCACAGTTCAGGTGATTCAAAATGTAATATTGATGCAAGATTACATTTATAGTGTGATATAATACGCAAAATTTTTCACTGTATTTTTCATATGAAGTTTCCTGGACAGCGTAAATCTAAGCACTACTTTCCAACTCACGCCCGTGATCCGTTGGTCAACCAAATTCAACAGACTCCTAAGCTACACCGGGCAACCATTGTCGGTGTGGGTCAGACAATTGTTGATATCGAAGCACGTGTTGACAACGCGTTCCTAGAAAAATATCAACTGAGTAAAGGTCACTCGCTGGTATTGGAGGAAAGTAAAGCAGATGCGCTGTACGAAGAGTTGGTAGAACGCGGTTTGATTACGCATCAATACCCTGGCGACACCATCGGTAATACACTGCACAATTATTCGGTTTTGGCCGACAGTAAATCTGTGTTACTTGGCGTGATGTCTAAAAAGATTGAAGTCGGCTCATTTGGTTACCGTTACCTGTGCCGCACTTCGGCTCGTATGAACTTAAACCACCTACAAACGGTTGATGGCCCAATTGGTCGTTGCTATACGCTGATCAGCGAAGATGGCGAGCGTACATTTGCGATCAACGAAGGACACATGAATCAACTGCTTCCTGAAAGCATCCCTAAAAAAGTGTTCGAGAAAGCGTCGGCGCTGGTGGTTTCTTCCTACTTAATGCGCGGCAAACCTGAAGACCCAATGCCAAAAGCGGTACAAAAGGCTATTGAATACGCAAAAGCGTACAATGTACCCGTTGTACTCACGCTTGGTACTAAGTATGTAATCGAAGGTAACGCTGAATGGTGGCAAGAATACCTGAAAGAAAACGTCACCATCGTTGCGATGAATGAAGACGAAGGCGAAGCCCTAACGGGTGAGAAAGATCCACTATTGGCCGCCAACAAAGCACTGGAGTGGGTTGACCTTGTTCTATGTACTGCGGGGCCAATTGGCTTATATATGGCAGGTTATACTGACGAGTCAGCAAAACGCGAAACCACGCTGCCATTGTTACCGGGTAACATTTCAGAGTTCAATAAATACGAATTCAGCCGTGCTATGCGTAAGCAAGACTGTAAAGCACCGGTAAAAGTGTACTCTCACATTGGCCCATACCTCGGTGGTCCTGTTGAGATTAAGAATACCAATGGCGCGGGTGATGCGGCACTTTCAGCCGTTCTGCACGACATGGCTGCCAACAGTTATCACTGTGCCAACGTACCGAACTCAGCGAAACACCAACAGACTTGCCTCACCTACTCTTCGCTATCACAAATCTGTAAATACGCGAACCGTGTAAGCTACGAGGTGTTAACTCAGCACTCTCCTCGCCTTTCACGTGCCCTTCCTGAACGTGAGGATAGCTTAGAAGAAACGTATTGGGAGCGTTAATCTCACCGTGGTGTGTGGTTTACCTGTGTTTAAGCCAACCATAGATTACCAATAATCAGAATGGCTGCTCTATGCAGCCATTTTTGTATAAATACCCAATGATGTGCTCAATTTTAGATTGGATCTTAATCAATAATTCTTCATGTTGACTTTCTGCTAGTGCATTATTCGAATAATTCGACTTTACTTAGCGAATATATGCAGTATCATCGCTGCGCAAACGTTTACGTACCACTTTTCGGTTCTGATATAAGGATCAAATATGCTGTCTGATATTGATATTTGCCGCTCGACTCCCCTTCAAAATATCCGTGAGGTTGCCAAAAAAGCAGGCCTGCTACCCGACGAACATCAGCCGCTCGGGCAACATAAATCAAAGGTCTCTTTAACGTCACTTGATCGATTATCAAATCAAAAAGACGGCAAACTCATTGTTGTTACTGCGATTACACCCACACCACTTGGTGAAGGCAAAACAGTGACCACCATCGGGCTCGCTCAAGGTCTTGCCAAAATTAACCAATCAGCGATGGCGTGTATTCGTCAGCCTTCAATGGGCCCTGTGTTTGGTGTTAAAGGTGGCGCAGCTGGCGGTGGCTATTCTCAAGTCGCGCCGATGGAGCAGCTAAATCTTCATCTAACTGGTGATATTCATGCCGTAACAGCCGCTCATAACCTTGCGTCTGCAGCGATTGATGCACGTTTGTATCACGAACAACGCGAAGGCTTAGACGCGTTTGAAGCGCGTTCTGGCTTAAAAGCCTTGGATATTGACCCAAGCAGAATAGTTTGGCGACGTGTACTCGACCACAATGATCGTGCACTGCGCATGATCACGGTTGGTCAAAACGAAGCAGGCAAAACCATTAACGGATTTGAGCGCCAAGATGGCTTTGATATTTCTGCCGCTTCAGAGTTGATGGCGATCCTTGCGCTGGCTGATGACCTTCAAGATTTAAGAAAGCGTATCGGACGAGTGGTACTCGCTTACAACCAGCAAGGATTGCCGTTAACCGCCGAAAACTTTAATGTCGCGGGCGCGATGACCGTCACAATGAAAAACGCTATTGAGCCAACGTTAATGCAAACCCTTGAGGGTGTTCCTACACTTATTCACGCAGGGCCATTTGCGAACATTGCACACGGTAACTCTTCAATTATTGCCGACAAGATTGCCTTAAAACTGAGTGATTTTGTGGTGACCGAAGGTGGTTTCGGCTCAGACATGGGTTTCGAGAAAGCGTGCAACATCAAGGTTAAGGCATCTAACAAGAAGCCTGACTGTGCCGTTGTTGTTGCGACGCTACGTGGATTAAAAGCGAACTCAGGTTTATACAATTTAAGACCGGGCACCCCACTGCCAGATTCTATTTTTAGTGACGACCAAGATGCACTTATTGCCGGTTTTGAAAACCTGAAATGGCATATCAACAACGTTAAGCAATACCAAGTTCCTACCGTGGTTGCGATTAATAGATTCCCGCAAGACTCAGATCAAGAGCTAGAAGCTTTGACACAGATGGTCACCGACTTTGACCCAAGCGTTAGCGTGACAGTGAGTGAAGCATTTGGTCAAGGTGGCAAAGGGGCGACTCAGTTGGCTCACGCCGTGGTAAAAGCTTGTCAAACTGAGAGTGAGTTCAAGCCTTTGTACGACTCTGAGCAAAGCCTCGAAGAAAAACTGATGGTGGTCGCTGAAGTAGGTTATGGCGCAGCAAGTATGACCCTATCGCCTCTAGCAAAAAAACAGTTGGCAGAATTTAAGCAGCACGGATATGACAAGCTATCGGTTTGCTTGGCGAAAACCCCACTATCTATCTCAACACAAGCACAAATCAAAGGTGCACCTACCCAGTTTGATGTCCCAGTAAGAGAGCTTAAGCTATGTGCAGGCGCGGGCTTTATTTACGCGTTATGCGGCAATGTCATGACAATGCCTGGCCTACCCGATAGACCGGCATTTATGTCTTTGGACATTGATAGCAACGGAAACACCATCGGATTAAGCTAATCATGCAGAGCCTTTATTAAAGCGACGTATAAAGGCTCTGTATTAATCCGGGAAAACATCCCGACAACTCACCGTATGTGTTAGGCAATGATGCATTAATACGATACCGATACATTGATACGAACAGGTTTCACTTATTCGATTGCAGCTAACCTCTTTTTATAAATTTAGCAACATTTCGAGACGGAACTTGGACTAACTTCATGTAAATTTTGATATTACATTTAAATTTCTCGGTAAGTATCACATTAAATATTTTAAGAAATATATAGTATTACCCTAATTCTGTAAGGGTGATAATGAAAACCAGCATAAAAAATCTAACCAGCCAGTTTCTATTGACCATATTCATATTGGGGTTGCTACCTGCGTTCTACATCCACTCTGAATGGCAGCACGTGGATGCTCAGCATACTTTCAACATCACACAATCTGCGCGAAATCAAATTGATTACAGCTTCCATGAGCTCGAAGTGATTGTCGAACAAATATCTAACTCGGTCCCTTTTATTGCAGATTCTAAGACCCTACTACGAGCGATAGAAGAGCCTTCCATTGTTCATAAAGAAGCCCTGCTAGACCTTTGGAAGATGTCAGCGCTTGGGCAAAAGTACTATTCTCAACTTCGCTACCTTGATTTAAGCGGAAATGAAGTCTTTCGTGTGAATTATAAAGACGAGCAAGCAACGGTTGTTCCTGACTCTCAATTACAAAATAATGCTGAGCGCGACTACTTTAAAACCCTTCAACAGCTAAAAAGCGGCCAAGTCAGTGCCAGTGATATTGGCTGGGAGATGGAAAATGGCCAACGAGTCAAGCCCTTAGTTCCCACCCTACGCATCATGACAACCGTGACTGCCAACAAGAAAATCGTCGGCTACTTTATTGCCAATCTCAATATGCTTGAGATCTATGAGCGCCTTCACTTTCAAATTGGCACCTCAACAACCGTCCCGATGATCCTTGATAAAAAAAGCCACATCATTGCAGGGCCTAATCCTTCTGAACTCTCTGTTGATAAATACGAATCACAGTCAAACATAACATACGCAAACCGTTTCCCTAAACTGTGGCAAGCCATCCAAGACAATACTTCACCAAGCTACTTTGACGGTGAAAATTGGTTTTTCTATTCCAATATCAGCGCTAATATAGATCAACTTTCAGACCCCATTTATCTGGTTCTGCACATTGAAAACCAACAATTCAATCGCCAATACCGCCAAGAGCTGCAAGCCATTATCGTACAAATAGTAATCCTAACCTTTCTCATTTTGATGCTTGCTGCTGGGTTTGTGTTGTGGAATCGAAACCATAAAAAGAACAGCATTGAAAGCCAACTGGCGAAAGCAGTAATGAACGGTATGTCGTCACTGCTGATCACCGACCGTCATAACCGAATCATCAAAATAAACCAAGAGTTTACCCGCGCTAGCGGCTATAGCTTAGCGGATGTAAAAGGACACAAGCCATCGATACTTTCCTCTGGATACCAAGATAAAGCGTTCTACAAAAAAATGTGGTGTACCATCAATGAAGAAGGGATGTGGAAAGGGGAAGTCGTCAATCGTTGTAAAGACGGCTCTTTGATCACGGAAATACTGCGAATCCAAACCATTAAAGACTCAGACGATGTCATCCAGTTCTATGTGGCGTCATTTGTTGATATTAGCAAGCATAAGGAGCTCGAAAACAAACTGAGAAACCTCAGTGAAAAAGACGCTCTGGCGGGTTGTTGGAACCGTCGTAAATTTGACCGAGAACTGCGTGAGGGTTGTTCACGCGTAAATCGCTATCCCGCACAAGAGCAGGCTTGTCTAGCTATCCTAGATATTGATCACTTCAAGGGCATCAACGACAGGTACGGTCACCACTTCGGCGACCAAGTGATTCAAACCGTCGTAAAAGTACTGCAGCGAGAATGTCGTCAAACCGATTTCATAGCGCGAATTGGCGGTGAAGAGTTTGGCATTATTCTTCCTCATACCACAATCGAAGAAGCAGATAATGTACTCAATCGTCTGAGAACCACCGTCAGCGTAGAACTCGACAATATGGTGACAATAAGTGGTGGAGTGACAAACTTAACTAATGACCCAACTCTCAACTATAAGTGTGCTGATTTAGCACTATACGAAGCAAAAGCAACCGGTCGAAACCGAGTGTGCTTATTAGTCGACACAGAAATGAGTGACATGGCCTAATCAATCATCAAGGCCACTCGATGAGCGGATAAACAGGCAAATGATTAACAAAACTCTCAGTGTTCAATAAAGTATCAGTGATCCACTAGGCAGTAATTAGATGGCTGAGTTAACTCGTTAGCGATGATGGCTGAAGAAAGTTACTGATACCCTCATCAATATTCAGTATCATGAGCGACATTACCACTCAAGATGGATGTTTATGTTACACATATCTAACTCTGTTTCGATTCAAGGCTGGGAACTCCAGTTAACCGCGATCAGAGCGCAAGGAGCTGGAGGCCAAAACGTCAATAAAGTATCGAGCGCGATACATTTACGTTTTGATGTTAAGCATTCAACCCTACCCGATTTCTATAAAGAAAAGCTGTTAGCATTCAAAGATAGTCGTATAACCAAAGACGGTGTGATTATCATAAAAGCTCAACAATATAGGACTCAGGAGCAAAACCGAGAAGACGCCTTAATACGCCTCAAAGAATTGATCTTGGAAGCGACAAAAGTTCAAAAATCAAGACGTGCAACCAAGCCAACTCGAGGCTCTCAAAGAAGACGTTTAGAAAATAAGAAGCAAAGAAGCTCAACCAAACAGTTGCGTGGAAGAGTCAGCTGATCCCCTCATAAACCATTCGCTTTAGCCTTTAGCCTTTAGCCTTTAGCCTTTAGCCTTTAGCCTTTCACCACGGTGAACCGTCGAACGCATCACTTAGCAAGCTTAAAGCCAGTAACTATCGACTAGCGATATTTTAAAGCGACACTTCCCTTTTTCACAGACAAGATAAGCTTAATTAATAGCATCCGCTACTCAGTAACCGGCTAGCGGCGGCTACATCTTCATCTGTCGTATGAGATGCGTGCAAGGTGTCGAGTACAATATCTAAGTCAGTCACCTTTAGCGTCCGTGTAATTGCTCGATATTGTGACATTTTGATATCGGCTTCTCCGCGCTCAATACGTTGGTAAGTTTTTAGACTCATCCCAGCAAGTGAAGCGAGTTTCTCTTGAGATAAACTCGCTTGCTTCCTACGCTCAATCAACGCCATAACAACAGGTTCTTGCGGCATAATCCCTCTCCTCATTTGGACAGTTATGACCTATAAACAGCAAGAAGCAGACCATATTGACTCGCACAGGTTTACATAAGTAACCAAAAGCATACTATCTGGTTTATATAAACGTTAGGTATCAATTTTACCAATCACAGTGACAGTCACTGTCGCTATTAAAAAGTGTGTCGAGAACAAGGCGGAATTTTTCGATAACTCGTTATTTCACAACCAAAAACTCTAACGACGTTATAGAGGTTTTAATACGCTCGGATACTCAGTGGCTGACTATGAATAGTATTCTCACTTTTATTTCATTGGTGAGCTTAGGTTTAATTGGTAGGCTTAGAGCTAGTACGCTTGAAACATCAAGCTCAGGAAATTATAAAAATTGCAAATTGCGAATAACAAAGATGCTCAATGGGAAATTGCAAATCAGTATGCATTGGTTTTCCCATGTATCGAACAGGCTTTACAATCAAACAACGTGCGCTTTGAAATACACGCAGTACAACAACGACTGCTGACCTATAAAGAGTTGCTATTACACCGAAACATATTGGATGACAACGTACTGAAACATGCGTTCATCGCACTCACTCAACAAGAGAAAGAAATCGTCCACGGCGGGTTCAATGACATCGACGATGCTATAAAACAAATTGATGGGATCATTGAAAGGTACAGCTCAAAACCTCAATAAAGTGGTGTCTTAACTCAAAGGCGACTGTTCCCCTTCCCCCAATTATTGGATGAATATCAGTTGGATAATGAATCAACATCAATTGGGTAACGAATAAAATATCAGTTAACTAAACGAAAAATAGAGATATACTCGTTCAACTTGAAAATGCAGGCTTGAGAACTTGAAAGTGATCATTAATTCGAGATGCCAAAGAGCCTGCGAGCTCTGGAAGAGTCACAGTAAAAAATTGGTCTATTGCCGCCTTGAAATCCCGTTTACTTTTGAAGTAAACGTTGTTCC
>NZ_CANLBV010000033.1 GCF_947488985.1 uncultured Vibrio sp. | reverse complement strand
TTACTTTTGGCGAAGCAAATTATAACTCTTTACCATGCTGTTTAAAAAATACTCACGAAAGATCAACACGCCTTAGTCTACTGAGATTATCCAAAATTTTCTAATGTTAGAAACGGATAAACACTCTAGTTATTGAACCTAAACATGTTGGCGGAAATCGTAATATTATCTCCCAACAGCATAACTGTTGGGGAGGATATAAAGGTGAATGCTCTCGTTCAGGTATTAGTTAACAGGATTCGATACCATGTTCTTGGAATTCCTAAAAAGCCGAATTGGCTACTCTTGTTAGGTAAGCTATGAATATCATTAATAGCAAACCACCTCCCCAACGATGAATGGTGTAAGCGGCTTGTTCGTTACTCGATGATTGTGATTTAAGCATGGGAACAGCGAGCATGACACCTAATACTCCTGTTAAAAGAGTCATATAAGGAATATCTCGGCTAAGCACTTGCTCTGGGATGATTAACTCTTGGCCTACTAACGAAGGTATAGCGATTACTCCCAATAGATTGAAAATATTCGAGCCTATTACAGTGGCAAATACAATGTCGTACATTCCTCTGCGCACTCCAGCAATCGCAGCCGCTAGTTCGGGTAAGCTTGTCCCAAATGCAATTATAGTCAATCCAATGGTAAGTTCGCTCAAACCAGCAAGTTGAGCCAAGTTAGCGGCTCCCCAGACCATTAACTTCGATGAGGTTAAAAGGAGTAACAACATCACTAAACTTTCCCACCCTGCTCGTTTTTTAGTTAATGGCAAGAACTCTAGCTCATCTTCAGAAACCTCACCTTGTCTTACGGACTTAGCTAAATAGAAACAGTATATGGCTAGCAAGAGCACCAATAATAGACCGTCAGTCATATTTAGCTTTCCTGTGGACATCAGTGTGCTACAGATCAGCATTGACCCTGCCAATATCGGAAACTCTTTTTTGATAAAGCGCTTGTTAGCTTGGATGGGAGCCATTAACACAGCAGTGGAAAGCACAAGACCAATATTAATAATATTAGAACCAATACCATTGCCTACAGCCAACTCTCCTGCATTATTTAAAGCCGCAACGGCGGATACGAGTAATTCGGGGGCAGATGTTCCAAACGCAACAACAGTCATACCTATAAAGAACAATGATATGTTGCAATGCTTGGCATAGGTTGCTGATGTAGAAATAAGCCGATCTGCGCTGAATGTCAGTAAAACTAAGCCGATTGATAACGCTAACGATGGAAGTAAAAAAGCAGTCATAGAATAAGTAATCAGAGGGCTTATAACAAACACGAACAACCCCCACACTTAGCCCTCGCATAAAGTGTGTAAGTTGTTCGAGTCTCGCTGGGTAGGTACTAAAAACTACTGGTTGCACCATGACGTGTGGTCAAATATGTTGACGCAACCTTTTGCAATGCTAGCAAAGCAAAATAGCTACTCCCTCAAACAGGCGTACACTGTAAACGCATAGAGCTAAAAAAGCAATTTGCAGTACGTAGACTAATCCGTGATTTACTAATTTAGCAAAACCGATGACTCACTTTTGTCCAGATCCTTGCTGGCGGGGCGACTTAACTCAGGTTTTGCCCAGAAATGTGTGGCGTATTCATGTTCACATAAAAATAACCCGAAGCTATACCATGCTTGTATTTATATACCGCTTGGATGTTGAAGTGGCTATGCTTTGTATTAAATCCACATCTGACTTTGAGATAGAAAGCGTCAAATACCCTAGCTTCCCTTTACTAACATAGGAAACTGATAATTCAGATCTAGGGATTGAACCAGAAATGCTTTGTGTAGAGGCAATGCAGTTCTTGGTATATGAGTGCTTAAAACGAGGCCGAGTGAATAGTGAAAATACTTGGTGGACGTATGGCAATCATCTATCTCTATCCATGACATTCTGTGAGCAGAACGGTTTGGACTGGCGAGATATTTCAGAAATCAGTGACAATGTAACGTTAGTCAGTGCATATCGTGACCTTTGTGTTGATGAGTTTGGCATGTCAGTGAATTCGATCAATCAACATTTAAGAACGATAGTGCGTTTCTACTGTTATGGTGTAGGTCAGTGGTTTGAGTCACTACCTTGTTCTCTAGAGTCCGTTTGTAGTAAATAAAGAGCAGCAGTTTCTAGGATGTGTTCAACAAATGAAACTACTGCGATTAGGTATTAGTGATATTGGAGAGGCGGGTATAGAGAATGTCAGAAAAGGTATGGAACGCGGTGAAAAGGTACTAACTGCGTTAGGATTCAATGTTGAAGCTATAAAGCAAGAAATTAACGCAACTTATATACAGCTAATTATATGAATTTTAATAAGATTGCTTTTGAAGTAGTTAAAAACCTTCAAAAGTGTGACTAAAAACGAAACGATGTAAAACAGCAAGTTAGCTGTAGTTACATGTAACGAGCTATTTATAAACTATGTACAAAAAATTTGAAGGCTTTACTCAAGCCTTTCCAAAGGAAGAGCCGATACAACCTCCGGCTGGAATCTTGGCATTCTGCCGTCATTACACTCGAGGTTTCGAAAAGCCGTTAATCTTGCTTGGGCTGATGAGCATGACCATCGCGATCGTCGAAGTCGCGCTATTCGGTTATATGGGGCAACTGGTTGACTGGCTATCAACCAGCAACCCAGATACTTTCTTGGCAGACAACCAATCGACATTGATCGGGCTCGGAGTCCTACTATTGGTTGTGATGCCAATTTTGATCAGCGTCTATTCGCTATTGCTTCACCAAACTCTACTCGGTAACTACCCAATGTCGATTCGTTGGTTGGCGCACCGCTATCTTTTGAAGCAAAGCTTGTCATTCTATCAAGATGATTTTGCCGGACGTGTTGCCACCAAAGTTATGCAAACATCACTCGCAGTGCGTGAAACCGTAACCAAAATGGTCGATGTGTTTGTTTACGTGACGGTTTACTTCACCGCGATGCTATTCATGCTTGCAGAATCAGATTGGCGCTTGATGGCTCCGATGCTGATTTGGCTGTTCATTTACATCGGTATCCAACTGCACTTCGTACCAAAGCTAAAAGACGTATCTTCAGAGCAAGCGGATGCTCGCTCGTTGATGACGGGTCGCATTGTTGATAGCTACACCAATATCGCAACGGTCAAACTGTTCTCACACAGCAAAAGAGAAACCGAATACGCCGAAGAAGGCATGGAAGGTTTCTTAGATACGGTACATCGTCAAATGCGTTTGGTGACTGGCTTCAACATCTGTGTGGAATTCGCGAACTACTTGCTGGTGTTCAGCATTGCGGGGATCTCAATCTACCTGTGGCTCGATAGCGCGATCACCGTGGGTGCGATTGCGATTGCGATTGCGGTCAGCTTGGCTTTGCGTATTAACGGCATGTCAAAATGGATCATGTGGGAAATCGGTGGTTTGTTTGAAAACCTAGGTACGGTAATTGATGGTATCAAAACCCTGTCTAAGCCCATCGCTATCGAAGACAAGCAAGACGCGAAGCCTCTGAACGTTCCACAAGGCGGTATCTACTTTGATAATGTCAGCTTTAACTACGGTGAGAATAAGGGGGTAATTAACAACCTAAACCTCAATATCAAACCGGGTGAGAAAGTCGGCTTGGTTGGTCGTTCAGGCGCGGGTAAATCGACCCTAGTCAACTTACTGCTGCGCTTCCACGATGTAGAAAGTGGCCGCATCTTGATTGATGACCAAGAAATCTCACAAGTCACGCAAGATTCGCTGCGCAGCAACATTGGTATGGTCACGCAAGATACTTCACTGCTGCACCGCTCGATCAAAGACAACATTCTTTACGGTAGACCAGAAGCAACCGATGAAGAGGTATACGCGGCAACGAAACAAGCGCATGCACATGAATTTATCGAAACGCTGACCGACCCGTTTGGCAACCTTGGCTACGATGCTCAAGTCGGTGAACGTGGCGTTAAGCTTTCTGGAGGTCAGCGTCAACGTGTCGCTATCTCACGTGTACTGCTGAAAAATGCGCCATTACTTGTTTTAGATGAAGCAACCTCAGCGCTGGATTCGGAAGTCGAAGCAGCGATTCAAGAGAGTTTGATTGAGCTGATGCAAGGCAAAACGGTGATTGCGATTGCACACCGCTTATCGACCATTGCAGCGATGGATCGCCTGATCGTACTGGATCAAGGCAATATCGTCGAAGAAGGTACGCACCAAGAGTTAATTAATCAAAATGGTATCTATGCACAGCTGTGGAATCACCAAACTGGTGGTTTTATTGCCGATGATCTTGAGTACACGGCAAGTGCGTAGTTTTTACATCATCCGTGAATTGCGGCGTATTTCACACCATTGTGTAGATAATCTGTAAATTACCCATAGCAGAGTGTTATGGGGTGATTATATAATAAGCTCAACAACCAAGACGCTTCGCTTGCGCGTTCTGGAATAAGGCTAGACTTCGGGGGGAGGCTAGCCTTTTTTACGCCTGCAGCTCAGTCACTACTTCGACGGCTCGATACACTTGAGCGATCCTTTTGTTTTTTTCTTGGCATTTTTTTCTTAAAATGCGCGCAATATTCTTTCTAGAGATCAACCATGAACAAAAGTGTCTTAACTAACGCTATCGCGCTAGCACTGCTTGCTGGCGGCTATGCGACAGCAAACCAATACATACTCTATGCTGGGCTATTTGCCTTTTCTGGCGCGATCACCAACTGGCTTGCCATTCACATGTTGTTCGAAAAAGTACCCGGCCTATACGGTTCTGGCGTAATTCCAGCACGCTTTGAAGAGTTTAAAGCCGCCATTAAGCAACTGATGATGGATCAGTTCTTCACTGAAAGTAACATCGACCGCTTTCTAAGCAGCGAAATGGCAGGTAAATCGCTCAATTTAGAGCCTGTCATTCAAAAGATCGATTTCAACCCAGCATTCGACTCGCTAGTGCATGTTATCGAGAATTCGCAGTTTGGTGGCATGTTGGCAATGTTTGGCGGTACAGAAGCACTAGAGCCAATGAAAGCGCCATTTGTTGAAAAGATGCAAGAATCTGTAATAGAAATCAGCAACAGTGATTCCGTAAAAAATGCCATCAAGGACGAGCTAGAATCTCCTGCGATGATGGATGAAATCAAAGAGAACATTGAGGCGATCATCGATCAACGCTTGAATGAACTAACGCCAAAACTGGTAAAAGAGATGGTACAGACCATGATCAAAAAGCACCTTGGTTGGCTGGTCGTTTGGGGTGGCGTATTCGGTGGTGTGATTGGCTTAATCTCAGCAGCAATTACGTTGTAAGCGGTTTACCCACCACCCATTTATCTGATTGCCTTTCTCTGGCACTCAAAAAAATGGAAGCTCATTAGCTTCCATTTTTTATATCGAAACAAACACGTTTGAAGTAAAAACCGAGCCCTATTTTAAGGTTGCCAACAACTCAGGGTTAACACCAAAGCCCTTTTTATGCTCTTCAATCACCACTTCACTGCGAGTCTGAATGACACCCGGTAAGGTGCCCAACTTGGTGGCCATAAATGCTTGATACGACTTCATGTCTTTCACTCGAACCTTGATCATGGTGTCAAAGTCACCAGACAAAGAATAGCACTCCTCAACCTCTGGCATTAGTTCAACCGCTTGAGCAAATTTATCAAAAATCGAAAAGCTGGTCTGGTCGAGACGAATATGGATAAAGACTTGGACATCAAGCCCCAACTTTTCCGAACACAGCTCAGCATGATAGCCCTTAATATAGCCATCCTTTTCCAACCGTTTCAATCTATCAGAGCAAGGCGACGTGGTGAGGTTAACCTGCTTTGCCAATTCCACCACAGGTAAACGCCCTGTAATATGCAGAATTCTTAGTATCTCTTTATCGATACGATCGAGCTGATGCTGAGACATACCATTCCTTAAACATTCTAAATTTAGCTCAGTATATTGCATAGTAACAACAATCACGCAAAACTTTGCTCACACATTTAAAAAACCAAACACACTAGGGCGTGTTGATCTTTCGAGCTGATTTTTGCAGCGAGTTGCTGGGTATTTATACAAGACAGAGGCTTCTCATGTAGCTAGCCTACATGAGAAGCCGATAACGTAGTAGAAATGACCAGCAAACGCTGCCCGAAGGGTTCGGCTAAAAGCATTTTACTCTTTGTTGAGGAGGAATTGCTTAGAATAACTAGGCGACTTCCCCCTCGCCGCGATTAAACGCTTTTATCTCGAACAAAATTTAACCGCGAAAGGTCAACACGCCCTAGTATTCACCGGGTAAATACCCAAAGACACACCGATAAGCAAACCTATAAATAGGCTTTAGGTGTTAACATTTGCTTACAGTGATGAACCGATTAACAAATAAGTTGAGCCAGAAAAGAAAGAAAGGATATAGGCCAAAGTGAATAATAGAATTATCAAAGAGAAAGGATGACTCTATTATGAAAACACAAAAACTCGCATATAAACCATACGGTATTTCATGGACATATGTCACCGTATCAAAAGATGTCGCTCAAGCACTCGCAGCTGAGTATTCAAGCTATGGATGGGAAGTAACCATTGATGGCAACGCCATTGAAAGTGAACACCCCCTCAAAGCCGCATAGCAGTCAAAAACCTCCTAAATGGAGGTTTTTATTATGGGTTTCTCATATGCAGACTGCTCGTTAAACGAATCAGTTAAACCAGTCCAACTTGAGGGATCGAGCTGCCGGTTTCACAGCGACAGTTACACGTACGGCAGAAGTGTTGCGGTTCCATGTCGTAATGCAACTCACCACTAAATAACTTTGACGTCCATTGCAATATACGGCTAGAAGCGGTCTCGGGCTCTGATTCACAGCGTTTCATTATCGACTTATGCTGTGTTGTTTTTTTGCATCCTTTGCAATAGAGATCTGGCATTCCTTTGTCCTATAGGTCTTTAGTAGTTACTGACAATTGACACATCATGTCCAATACCGTTCCATAATTCATCGTTCTAATGTCAAAAATGAGTACCAAGTTCAATAAATAGCCATTTTTTTGACATCAAACATGACAGATATTGAGCCTGTTACTCATGCACAACTAAGATTAATGAGCTTCACTGCCAAGTTCG
The DNA here is from genome assembly GCF_947488985.1 of uncultured Vibrio sp. Taxonomy (GTDB): domain Bacteria; phylum Pseudomonadota; class Gammaproteobacteria; order Enterobacterales; family Vibrionaceae; genus Vibrio. The sequence continues at coordinate 34,713 of NZ_CANLBV010000033.1, read as the reverse complement.
AGCAAGGTCGCGTTACCGCCCACGGCTGTTATATTTATAGTTCGCGTACGCTCGGTAATGAAGCGCAGCGATAGGTGTGGATCATTAGCAACATTCATTGCCGTTAGATCCGTTTCAGCTACTAAACCGACGATTGCACCGTCACGCTGAGCAAGTTGTAAATTGATAGCTTGAGCCGTTTGTGGATTGCCCACATAACCTGCACTTCGGACATCGCAAGACAGCAGCTGTTGAGCAGCGTCATACGAGGCAACCTTTACTAAGTTAGTTGGTAGATTCGCTTGTTTCGCGGCGTCAGCAATTAAGGTATTGAACTGCACGTCATCACTGCACAATTGAACGCTGTTACCTGCCAATAGTGCAGCAGTAATCATTGCCGTTGCGGTTTGCAGCGCGGGCACTTTCTCTTCGCAATCATCAACAATCACCAAAGCCACACCACGACCTGCAGCGTACAACTCATTGGTTTCGCCCGTAGGGCCCGCCATAAGGTGATGTTCAGAAAGCAGTTCAGACGCTTGCTCTAGATGATAAGTCGCCACTGCAGCCAAAGGCGCAGATTGACTTTCGATCTCTGATTTAAATGAAAGTACCTGAGCACTCTTATGATCAAAGTCGGTAAGATTCCATTGTTCCCACGCTAGCAAAGCATCAGAAAAACCTGTCACTTGATGAACCATGATACTGCTCCTTATGCCTTGTCTTGTGATTGAGAAAACTGAACATCAGTAAAGCGATATAGGTAGTGAGGACCACCCGCTTTAGGACCTGTACCCGACAAGCCTTGACCACCAAATGGTTGAACACCAACAACAGCGCCCACTTGGTCACGGTTGATGTAGCAGTTACCCACTCGAACGTGTTTTTCGATCCAACGGTAAGTTGTTTCGTTACGGCTGTGGATACCCATGGTTAAGCCAAAACCGGTTTGGTTAATTTGGTCTACGACTTGCGCTAACTCACTCGCCTTGAAGCGAACGATGTGTAGCACAGGGCCAAACTGTTCTTCTTTCAAACAGCTGATGTCATCAATTTCAAAAGCACTTGGTGGGACAAAATCACCATGTTCACAATCAGCACCTAGAGAAAGTTGAGCCACCTTCTTCTGGGTATTGGTCATGTTTTCTAGGTGCGTCATCAATTTCTGTTTCGCATTTTCATCGATAACAGGACCAACATCCGTTTTGTGTAGATGTGGAATACCAACACTTAGCTCGTCCATTGCACCGTGAATCAATGCAATTACGCGGTCCGCAATGTCTTCTTGGATGTAAAGCACACGCAGTGCAGAACAACGTTGACCTGCAGAAGCGAATGCAGAACGAATCACGTCACGAACCACCTGCTCAGGCAGTGCGGTACTGTCGACGATCATTGCGTTTTGGCCACCGGTTTCCGCGATAAACGGAACTGGTTTAGCATTACGGCTTGCCAATGACACATTGATACGTTGCGCTGTTGGGGTTGAACCCGTAAAGGCAACGCCAGCAATGGCATCATGGCTGGTTAGCGCACTGCCGATCTCAGCACCACGACCAGGGAGCAACTGAATGGTGCCAGCAGGGAAACCCGCTTCGTTCATCAGTTCCACCGCTCGAGCTGCAATCAAGCTTGTTTGCTCAGCAGGTTTCGCCACAGCCGTGTTACCCGCGACGAGTGCTGCTGTAATTTGGCCAAGGAAGATAGCAAGAGGGAAGTTCCAAGGGCTGATACAAACGAACACACCACGACCTTGTCGTGAAGCGATTCGAGTTTGGCCGTCAAAACCTTTTAGTTCGAAACCTTGTAGGTTGTCCGCTTGTTTTGCGTAGTAGCGACAGAAGTCGACGGCTTCACGTACTTCATCAATGCTATCGTGAATTGTCTTACCCGCTTCTTGATGACAAATCGCCACCAATTCAGCAAGGTTGTCTTCCATCAGATCAGCCAACTTCTCAAGTGCAGCCGCTTTGGTTGCAACCGAAGTTGCGTTCCAATTAGCAAATGCCTCGTCTGCGCCAGTGATCGCTGCAGAAACATGATCAAGGTTAGCGAAAGCCACCTTACCCACGTTAATTCGACGATCGTAAGGTGCCGTGACTTGCTCAACGTTCTGATCAGCCTTGATCATGCTTTCGGCAAGAGATTCACCGTTGATCACAGGGCCTGCAGTCCATTGATTATTAAGGAAAGACTTAACCTGCTCTTCAAATTGATGCGCTTCACTCTCGATATCAATGTTGACACCGCATGAGTTCTTACGCTCAGGGAATACCGCTGGAGGCAGAGGGATCTTGGTGTTGTTCAGCGTATCGAACGCCAGAAGCATATCGACTGGATGTTGAGTCAGCTCTGCCACTGGGCACCGTGCATCCACCAAACGGTGTACAAACGAGCTGTTTGCGCCGTTCTCTAGCAGGCGACGTACTAGGTATGGCAGTAGATCTTTGTGGCTACCAACTGGCGCGTAGATACGTACCGACTGTTGGTAAGCTTCCATCGCGTGGTTGTAAAGCGAGTCACCCATACCGTGTAAGCGTTGGAATTCAAAGTCTTTATGATCGGCCATGACGGCAATAGCAGAAACCGTATGCGCATTGTGGCTCGCAAACTGCGGGAAGATATTGCCACGAACACTTGAGCTCAATAGGTAACGTGCACAAGCAAGATAAGCTACGTCTGTCGCTTCTTTGCGAGTGTAAACTGGGTAATCAGTGAAACCAGCCTGTTGTGACCATTTGATTTCGCTATCCCAGTACGCGCCTTTCACCAAGCGAAGCGGGATTAAATCACCCTGCTCTTTCGCTAAGCGGTTTAGCCATACCAGAACCGGTAGTGCACGTTTTGAGTAAGCTTGAATAACCAGACCAAATTTACCCCAACCTTTAACAAGGTCAGTGCGGTACAGTTTTTCGAATAATTTAAGAGAAAGCTCTAGACGATCCGCTTCTTCAGCATCAATCGTAATCGCAACATCGAGCTCTACTGCTCGGCGTAATAGCTGCTCTAGCGTGTCGCAAAGTTCATTTAGAACACGGTCTTCGTTCGCCACTTCATAACGTGGGTGAAGTGCAGAAAGCTTGATAGAAACAGACGGTGCTGGGCTCGATTTTGAAGAGCCATTCGATTCCGAAGAAACATAGCTGTCTCGACCTACGGCTTCAATCGCCATTAGATAATCTTTGAAGTATTTGTTTGCGTCTGCCGTAGTCAGTGCAGCTTCACCTAGCATGTCGTATGAGTAGGTAAAACCTTTGTCACGCATAAACTTACCGTTCTTCTGCGCTTCAGCAATGCTGCGGCCAAGAACGAATTGGTGACCCATCACCTTCATTGCTTGGTGCATCGCTTTACGAATTACCGGCTCAGAAAGCTTGTTCACTAAACGGTTAACCGCTTGACCTGCACTCTGCTCTTTAGATGAAAGTCCAACCACCTTGCCCGTTAGCATTAGGCCCCAAGTGGATGCGTTCACAAACACCGAATCAGAATTCTTAAGGTGAGACTTCCAATCCGCAACGCTTAGCTTGTCTCGAATCAGTGCATCTGCCGTTGCTGAATCAGGAATACGTATCAAGGCTTCCGCCAGACACATCAGCAAGATGCCCTCTTGAGTATCTAAGCTGTATTCAAGCAACAGTGCATCGATCATCTGAATAGAAGTCTTATCGGCACGAATTGCTTCGATCAATGAGGTGGTTTTTTCTGTGATTTGCTGCTTTTCTGACTCAGAAGGGATCGCAAGCGGCAGAAGCTGCTCTAGCCATTGGGTTTCATCCACCATATATAATGGTGAGATAAGCGACCATAGTTCAGCAAGCGGCTGCTCGTTGAACTCTGGCTTTAACACGTCAGTCGCTGTAAACATGTGTTTTCCTTAAACTCACACCCGAAAATAGTTCGGGATCTCTACAATGGCTGCAGTGTATTTAGACTATATAAGGATTACTTGTCAAAAACTCCGAGCTTTTTGCTAAAAACTCGCTTTATTAACAAAATAAACACAATGTCACATGTTAAACGATAAAATAATATGTCGTTATGTTTCACAATTTAACAAAGTTTTTCTTTTTGTATTGTGATGGTGACATGCCTTGCAGGCGGGAAAAGGTATGCGTAAAAGAAGATTGACCTGAGAAACCAGCCAGTTCAGCGACTTGACCTAAGTTCAAGTTCCCTTGATCAATGAGACGGCGAGCACGGTCGATACGTTTACCCAGAACATACTGGTGTGGAGTAATACCCATTTGCTCTTTGAACAGCATATGGAACTGGCTTTCGCCCAAAAATACACAACCCGCAAGTTGAGTAACTGAGATCTTACTGGCGAGATGCTGCTCGATGTAGCGATCAAGCACCTCAAGATCCAAACGCGAATCCTTGATTGAGGTTTCAAATGCCGAGATGTGCCTTTGCATGAGCGCGATCACTGTATCATTACACGCACGACTTAATAGTAAATCATCAGGGCTCGCCTGCATCTCTTGCACCAACATATGAATAAGATTTTGAATTTTAGTGTCTAATTGAAAATAAACGTTCGAGGATTCTAACTGGTTCATCTTCTCCAACATCACTGGATCCCCCTCCGTTGGCAGCGGCATATTAAGCACTAAGATCTCTGACTGACCCACCACGCCACCGAAAGCATGATCACAGCGAGCCGTCACCACACAACCTTGACCAGGGCCAACAAGATTACCTTTACCACTGACTTCAAATTCTGCCTGACCTTTTAAGCCAATCACCACTTGAGAATAATGGTGATCATGACAATCCATATGCGATGGCAAGGTAATGATCTCCGCAGGACGAGGCCCGGTGAGACCTAGCGGAGACAAGTCAAAATCAGCAAAAGGCAAAGGGTTAGACATAGCAGCAAAATACTCGGGGTAACAGATCCAGAATCATACTCTTAAACCTGCACAAGATGAATTTGTAAATGATCATGAGAGTCATTTCCTGACTTCAAAGGAAAGATCATTACTGGGACTCTCTTGATCATACCTCCGGAAAGATGATCAAGAGTGTATAAACTACGGACATTGTAAAACCAATTGTTCCGATGGATTTAAAGGCTTACAACGCAACTCTACAAACACCCAGAATCATGTCATAGATAAATGCTTCTACGTTTCAACATAACGAATAAATTTTCTTATATAGCTCAAATAATTATAATTGACTATAAACCTGTAAAAAATGCATCCAAAGTACCGAAACTTGGCTTTTGAGTAGATTGGACAGCAATAAAACGGTATAAAGACGGGTACTGTGTTAATTGCTAATAACTAGTGACTCACTAATAGTGAAGTAGACACTTAATTAACAAACGAATTTCAATCTACAAGTTACAGAGACCTATGACTAACTTTCGAATTTCAGCGCTTTTACTTGCGCTATCCCCACTTTGGGTATCTGCATCGGTATCCGCTGAAGAACTGAATCAAGTCGACCCCGATCCCGTTTCAGCTATCGATGCAAAGCTAACAGAGAAAAACTCATATATTGAGCGTATTTCAGCAACCAAAGTATCGGCGACTGAGAACCTAAAACAACTACAAAACAAAAACAGTAAGTTGTTACGCGAAGGTGAAGAGCTTAAGGCAAAACGTAACAGAGCCAAGTCCGTACTAGACAAACAGTACAGTCGCTTACTTGAAGACCCAGAAACGGATCTGGTCTCTTTCCAGAAAAGCTACCAAGATGCTTGGGCGGCCGTTAAAGAGAATCAATCTGCTCAGTTAGACAATCAACAAGCAATGAATGAAGGTGAAATTCACCTTTCTCAAATAAAGCAAAAGCAAGCTCGCCTAAATAGTGAACTAGCAAACTTGAGAGAGTCAAAAGTTGAAACGCGAGTAAAACGTATTGCAGCAGAGCTGCGTGAAAGTGCAGTTCTTGAAATCAGCTACACCACCACATGTTCATCAGCAATGACACTGGGTGAGTGTACTGCGCAAGGTAAACACCTAGCCAATCAAAAAGCCGTGCAAACATTCAAGAGCCAATTACTTGAGCAGCTCACAGAAAGCACATTAGCGAAGCAAAACTTACAAGGTGTTCAACTGAACATCCATGTTCAAGACAGCCAAGTAATCAAGAGCGGCTTCTCTGGCAACAACTCTTACTTCATGCAGATGCAAGCTCAGCTTCAAGCAAAGCCTGAAGCGGTTGCTGCGTGTAACCTATTGAACGTTTCAACGCGCTACTGTTTAACTGGCAGTGATGTAGCGGTTGTTGAAAAGAATGACAAGCAGTGGGCTAATGTGACGGTACGCTCTGATCAATACAATGATTCAGTGACTATCAACGGCATCAAGTACGGCAGCACGCCTCTTGAGGTTAGGCTACCAAACGGTCGACACCAAGTGACCGTTTCCAAACAAGGTTACGAGCCTTATAACCGCACAGTCACCATCAACGGCAACGACACTATTTGGGTTAAGCTTCTTCCTAATAAAGAAAGCTAAACACCCTTTCTACATAGAGCTGAGTTAATACAAAACGCTTAACTCTATAGTCAGATAACCGTGCCTATTTCAGAAAGCTGAATGAACACTCGCCATTTTGTTGATCGTTATAAACTTGTATGGTCATTATAAACAATAGCTGCAGACAAAATGGCGTTCTCGTTTAGAATATTCGATTAACCTAAATTACGATTAAAGTAGCCCAACATGCGCCAAGGTTTTCCTACTCTACTGTTTGCACTCGCTCCCTTCTTAATTAGCCCTGCTGTTTTCGCTGAAGCAACACCACCAGCAATTACATCGTCTGTCAGCGACATTGAAAACTCGCTCTTAGAAAATCGCGCCGATTTAGCAGCTCTCAACAAGAAGGTTGTGGACAAACAGAAGCAACTCGACAGTCAGGTGCTACAATCAACATATCTATCGAAGTTGGTAATGAAGGCGGAACAAAATCTAGAGAGAGCCAAAACGAAACTAGAAAAAGATTACGCGCGCGTAATTGACGAACCTGATTTCGATATTTCTCACTCTACAAATTTATTTAAATCGGCTTCGATATCAATTAAAGAAGCCAAGCTTGCAGCGTCAGACTCTGAACAGAAGCAACAAGGCTTGATGATGGATCTAGAAGCAATTCAAGCAGAGAAAATAGCTACAGAAGCTTCAATCGAAAACCTAAATCAAGACAAGCTAAGAGCAAGAGCCGAGCGACTAAGAAACGAGATCACTCAAACGGAAGAACAAACTATCAGCTTCACTAACCGTTGTAGCAACGACATGACACTGGCGCAGTGTTCTGATCAAACAGTGACCTTGGCGCTTCAAAAAGCGGTAAAACAATTCCAACACAGCCTTGTAGACAACGCGACTGAATCGAAAACAGTGAAAGAGCACTTAGCGTCTGCTTCACTGAACATTCACGTTTTACAGCACAAGATAAAATCCTCAGGCTTCTCTGAAGATAACCGTTACCGAGCGGTGATTGCGACGAGTCTAGAAACTCGTCCAAATGAAAACACTCCTTGTCGCCTGCTGGGCATTCAGTTATCAAACTGTTTCACACAGAGCGATCAACAAGCCAGCGACCAACAGAAAGAAGTCGCTTGGGTTAAGTTGGTGGTTCGATCAAACCAGTACAACGATAAGGTATCGATTAACGGCGTGAACTATGGCAGCACGCCAGTTGAAATCATGCTGCCAATCGGCCAACACATGGTGACGATCGAGAAAGAAGGTTACCTTTCTTTCCACCAAGAGCTGAAAATCGCTCGCGATCACAACCTAAGAGCCGTACTACAAGCTAAACAGAATTCACTGAATGTCGGTACTAAGTTTGCAGATTCTATGGGTAACGACATTCAGAGCCCAGAAATGATTGTGGTTGGATCGGGGCGCTACCTACTTGGTGAAAACAATGCCCAGCAAGTAACCATCAAACAACCTTTTGCATTAGCCGCTACCCCGACTCGTGTTCAAGATTTTAAAGCATTCGTCGAAAGCACTGGCTACCAGACAGACGCAGAACTGATGAACACCTGCGACACCTTCGTCAATGCCGAGATCACCACCATTTCTGACAACGACTGGCAGAGCCCTGGCTTTAAACAAGCAAATAACTCTCCTGTCGTTTGTGTGAGCCAAAACGATGCCAAGGCATACACGCGTTGGTTATCTGACAATACAGGCTTTACCTACCGTTTACCAACACCACAAGAGTGGGAAGCAGCAGCAAGAGCAGGCCAAGACACCAACTTCTGGTGGGGCAACGAATTCCGCTCTGGCAAAGCCAATACAGGTTGGGCAGGCACACCTTGGTCAAACGTCAGCACTTCTCCAGTCAAATCATTCTTACCAACACCTACTGGTTTCTACGACATGGTGGGTAACGTATGGGAATGGACAACCACTCAGAAAGGCTTAGCGAAGGGCGGAGCTTGGAGCTTCTCTCCAGAAGAAGCTAAAGTGTATAACGAACTGAACGTTGCGCCTTCAACCGCAGCCAACTACCTAGGATTCCGAGTATTGCGAGAGCTGTAAGCTCTCCATTACTTACTGGAGTTTTAAAATATTTACTCTAGGTTCTCAATTCTCACATTGAGCAGTGTTTATAGGTGAATTCCCCCCTTATGCATTAGCATTCCTAGTAGTAGATTCGTTGATAGGGTAGTAAGTCACTCTGGGTATCTAACTGATGCTCAGTTTTATTTGCATGACCCTCGTGAATAAAACTTAAAATCTTCTACATGTCGACAAGGCATATTTTGTTTTTGGTCAGCCCCTCTTCAGGCTGCTGGGGCTGCAAAGATACTGACTCGGTCTTCATATACGTAAACCTAGCTTACAACCAACTGATTGTCTTAAAACAGGGCGAAACGTGTACAAGCTTGACTGATTGACGGTTCTGTAAGCCGCATCCAGATGAAAGTACAGACGAAAAAATACCGTTGATGTGAGTCAACACAAAATCAACGGTATCTTTTGATTGGTACAGCAGGTTCGAACTAAGGCGCTAGGCGATCGATGTCCCAGCTGTTGTCTTGGCGTGAGAACAAGAAGCGGTCATGCAAGCGGCGTTCACCACCTTGCCAAAACTCAATACTATCAACGCGTACTCGAAAACCACCCCAGAAAGAAGGCACGGGGATCTCTCCTTTCTCAAATTTCTGCTTAAGCTCTAGATATTTACCTTCTAAGATGCCACGGGCAGAGATACGGCTGCTTTGCTTACTGGCGATCGCCGCCAGTTGACTCTCTTTAGGACGCGATGAAAAGTACTTCATATTTTCCATCGCTGACAACTTTTCAGCCGTACCCGTGATGTGAACTTGTCGCTCAAGTGGGTGCCAAGGGAAATGTAGGCTGATTTTGCTGTTGTGCTCAAGTTGATGCGCTTTACGGCTACCTAAGTTGGTGTAAAAAACAAAACCGTCTTGATCAACATTCTTCAGCAAGACAATGCGTTGATAGGGTTGACCGTTTTCATCAACCGTTGCAACTGTCATGGCTGTAGGATCCGTCAACTTAGCTTCAATCGCTTGCTCAAGCCATAAATTGAATTGCTCAATCGGGTCTGAGGCTAAGTCTTTACGTCTCAATCCACCCTTAGCGTATTCACGACGAATATCTGTCAGTTCCATTTGGTTGTTCCTTTTCATTTTTCTGTGATTTTGCGCCGTAATCTTTTTAAACACAAGCCTAAGCGATGCTTTGCCTAGTTTGAAGCCGATTCTCCTTCATGAAAAGTCATGCAATTAAAATGCAACTCACATCATATTAAAACCACCCTAATTCCGACTACAATGATAAGTAAACTGCGCCAACTTATTTAACCTCCTTTGACATCAAGTATCACCAACCTAGAGAAAAACGCTTGATAACAAGCAAAAAAGACAGCAATACGTCAAAACAAATTTTAAAAATAGATAGGAATCAAAAAATACATAAATTCAATCATTTAAAGGAGCAAATTCTTAACATTCATCAAAAGTAAGAATACACTGAATAGGCTTGCACTTTTATTAAGTAAACAAGGACTGTTATGAGCAAGAAAAGTTTCAGCAAATTGAACGAAACCGAACTAGAGTACGTTGACGATAAGACAGCGGCTCTACTCCTCAATACGCCAACCAGCGCGCGTATTATGCTTTGGATGATTGTTCTATTTTTTATTGCTGCTATTGGCTGGTCCTCTTGGGCTGAGATCGATAAAGTCACCGTAGGTCAAGGCAAAGTCATTCCCTCTTCCCAAATCCAAGTGGTACAAAACCTAGAAGGCGGCTTAGTAAAAGAGATATTGGTCAGAGAAGGTCAACAAGTGAAAAAGGGTCAGCAACTGCTGTTGATCGATGACACTCGATTCCGCTCTGATTTCCGAGAGCGAGAACAACAAGTCGCCAACTTAACCGCCAACGTATTGATGCTTTCAGCTTCGTTTAACAGCGTGGTCATCAACGAAGAGTTTTCTGTAGAAAACTGGAAAAAAAGCGTGATACTCGACTACGGTAAACTCGCCTTTCCGCCCAATTTTTACGAGCTTCAACCTAAACTCGTTAATCGTCAAAAAGCAGAATATCGTCAAGATCTCAATAACCTTAAAAACCAACTTTCTGTATTTGATCAACAAGTCGAACAGAAACAACAAGATCTGATCGAGATTCAAGCGCGGGTCACCAACCTGCGACAAAGTTACCGTTTTGCTCGCAAAGAATTAGAAATTACCGAACCGCTTGCCGACGAAGGCATCGTTCCTAGAATTGAGCTTCTCAAACTGCAAAGGCAAGTGAATGATACTCGCCGAGAAATGACCTCTAGTGAACTCAAAATCCCTCTCCTACGCTCTGCAATCAAAGAAGCCATGCTAAGCCGTATTGATGCCGCACTCAGCTTCCGCTCGGAGCAACAAGAAAAGCTCAACCAAGCGCAAGATAAGCTCTCTGCCATGATCGAATCTGCGGTCGGTCTTGAAGACCGAGTTAACCGTACTGTAGTGGTCTCTCCGGTCACCGGAACCGTCAAAACGCTTGGCATTAATACGGTGGGTGGTGTTATCCAGCCCGGTATGGACATTGTTGAGATAGTACCGACAGAAGACTCGCTATTAGTCGAGGCGAAAATTGCCCCGCAAGACATCGCATTCCTGCGTCCAGAGCTAACCGCTATCGTTAAATTCAGTGCTTACGATTTCACTAAATATGGCGGTCTAGAGGGCGTGCTCGAGCACATCAGTGCCGACACCACGCAAGATGAAGAAGGAAATAGCTTTTACATCGTACGGGTGCGCACCGAGCAGTACAGTTTTGGCCACAACGAAGAGCTGCCGATCATTCCGGGAATGACGGCTTCTGTCGATATCATCACCGGTAAGAGAACAGTGCTTGAGTACATGTTGAAGCCAATACTCAGCGCTCAAAACAATGCCCTAAAAGAGTAAGGATGTTTGATGTCGAGTAGCGTTCATCAGTCAGATAGCCAACAAGAGCAACCGCGATGAAATCTCGGTTTTCGCTATTGTTGCTGGTCCTCACCTCTTTTACCTCTGGCGCGCTGAATAAGAGTGACCAAAGGTGGATAGACGCCGTTTCACAAACCTACGGCGAAAGAGCCGGAAAACGAGTGGCGACATGGCGCTCAAATATGACGTCCTACGCAGGGTTAAGTGAAAAACAGAAGCTGGAGTCCGTGAATCAATTTTTTAACCAGATGTATTTTGTCAATGACATCCGCTTGTGGGGCAAAAACGACTACTGGGCAACGCCATTGGAGTTTTTAGGCAGTAACGCTGGGGATTGCGAAGATTTCACTATCGCCAAGTACTTTTCTTTACTTGAACTGGGTGTTCCAGATAAGAAATTACGTTTGGTGTACGTAAAAGCACTTGAGTTAAACCAATTCCATATGGTGTTGGCCTACTACTCAACGCCCAGTGCAGAGCCGCTTATTTTGGACAACTTAAACCCTGAAATTAAACGTGGTTCTAAGCGTCGAGATCTACGCCCGGTCTACAGTTTCAACGGTAAAAATCTTTGGCTAATGAAGTCAGCAGCAGGCAACGGTAAGCTGGCAGGGAAATCTTCAAGATTGAGTTTATGGAACGACTTACGTTCGCGTGAGCGCTCTCTAAAATTAAACAAACCCATTATCAATTACGATGAGTAGGTACAATGACTTTATATAAACAGCTTGTGGTCGGGATGGTCGCGGTGTTCATATTACTGATGACATCAGTCTTTATGATCGAATTCAATACCACCCGTGGATACCTAGAGGAGCAGCAACGCTCTGAGGTCAGTAATACCATTAATACTGTTGGACTGGCTCTCGCCCCTTACCTAGAGGAAAAGGACAAGGTGGCCGTGGAGTCGGTAATCAACGCCCTATTTGATGGCAGTTCTTACTCCGTGGTTCGATTGATTTTCCTCGACAGCGGTGAAGATATTCTTCGCTCATACCCTGTAAAACCGACCGGTGTTCCGCAATGGTTTACCAACCTTGATCTGTTTGAGCCGGTGCATGATCGTCGAGTGATAACCAGCGGCTGGATGCAACTGGCTGAAGTCGAGATCGTCAGCCATCCAGGCTCTGCCTATGATCAACTTTGGCAAGCATTCATCCGCCTACTGACCATTTTTGGATCGATCTTCGTAATAGGACTGATCTCTATCTCATGGATCCTTAAGCGCGCGTTGCATCCACTGTCTTTGATCATCACGAAAATGGACCAGATCGCGAAGAACCAGTTTGGCGAACCACTGGCTCGCCCAAAAACAAAAGATCTGATCTTAGTTGTTGATGGCATCAACCATATGTCAACTCAAGTTGAATTGGCGTTTAAAAACCAAGCGCGTGAGGCTCAAAAACTGCGAGAGCGAGCGTATATCGATCCAATCTCGCAATTGGGCAACCGCGCTTACTACATGTCGCAGTTAAATCAATGGTTGGAAGAGTCTAGCTTAGGTGGCCTTGCAGTATTACAAGCTCAGTTTATTAGAGAAGAGTACGAAGAGAAGGGCTATCACGAAGGTGATGCTTTAGTACATCAACTGGCGAAGCAGCTACAAGCTTCAATCTCATCACCTGAGATCACGATTGCTCGTATTTCAAGTGACGAATTTGGCTTCATTCTCCCCAATATTGATGAAAGCGAACTCAAGCTTCTCGCGGATAGCATTGTGAATTGTGTGCAAAATCTAGGGTCAGACCCAACCGGAACCGCCAACGCTCAGATTGCACTGGGTGTCACCTACACCAACAGAACTAAGACCAGCACCGAGATTATGTCGTTGGTAGATAATGCACTCTCCAGCGCTAAAGCCAATCGTGAATTAACGTACGGTTACATTATCGCTGACGACCATGGCGCGGTGATGGGTAAACAGCAATGGCTAATGCTGGTCGAAGAAGCGATCATCAACGATTTAGTCACCTTCCGCTTACAAGCTGCAAATAACGCCTTTGGTAAAACGTACCACCAAGAAGTATTCTCTGCGATAGAGAAAGAAGGCGTTCGTTACGGCGCTAACCAATATCTGTACGCGCTCGAACAGCTTGAAATGAGCCATGTTCTCGACCAATACGTCATCGAGAAGATGATAGAAAAACTCGAAGCAAAAGAGGTCACAAGCCCGATTGCAATCAACATTTCACCAAGCAGTATTTCCCAACCAAGTTTCATTCGTTGGGTTGGCACTATGCTCGATAAGCATGCCTCCATCGCTCACCTGCTGCATTTTGAGGTCCCTGAAAACTGTTTCATCAACATTCCGCATTACACCGCACTATTGTGCAGCACAATTCGTAACGCCAACTCTGTGTTTGGTGTCGATAACTACGGACGTAACTTCCAATCTCTGGATTACATCAATGAATATCGTCCGAGCTACGTCAAGCTGGATTACCTATTTACCCACAATCTTGATGATGAAAAACAGAAATTCACGCTGACATCAATCTCCAGAACGGCTCATAACCTTGGCGTCACGACCATTGCATCACGAATCGAAACTCAGACTCAGCTCGATATCTTGTCTGATAACTACGTAGAAGTGTTCCAAGGCTTCATTGTTGATAAATAGTTGTAAGGGTTATATCACATGCAAGATCCACTATTGAACTCACTGATCTACGTTAGCCGATATTATGGCTTAGCCAACTCACCCGAGGCGTTGATCAATGGGTTGCCATTATCAGACGGAAAGCTCACCCCTTTCCTATTCCCGCGCTCTGCTGAGCGAGCCGGATTAGTCGCAAAGGAAAACCGTTCCGACTTAGAAAGTATCCCTCACCTGATCCTGCCTGCCGTTTTATTGCTAAAACAAGGTGAGGCATGCGTTCTTAATAGCATCGATATCGAAAAACAAGAAGCCGAAATCATTACCGCAGAAAGTGGAATGGTGCCGATCAACATTCCGATGGCCGAACTCAAAGCGCAGTTCATCGGCCGTTACTTCTTAGTCAAAAAACAGTTTCGTTATGACGAACGATCACCCGAGGTTCTGAAAACTCGTAAAGGGCATTGGTTTTGGAGTACGATCTGGGAATCTAAAAACATCTATCGCGATGTATTGATCGCATCCATTCTTATCAATGTATTTGCGATTGCTGCGCCGATGTTCACTCGTTTAGTGTACGACAAAGTAGTGCCAAACCTTGCCTTTGAGACCCTGTGGGTGCTAGCGAGCGGTATCTTCGTGGTATTCCTGTTCGACCTGCTTTTAAAATTAATGCGCAGCTACTTCATTGACGTTGCAGGCAAAAAATCCGATATCCTGATCTCTTCCAAACTCTTCAGTAAGGTGCTTGGAATTCGTATGGAAGCAAAGCCTGCTTCTGTCGGTGCTTTCGCCAAGAACCTGCAAGAGTTCGAATCAATCCGTGAATTTTTCACCTCAGCAACCATTGGATCATTGATCGATTTACCGTTTGCTATCATGTTTTTGGCTTTGATCTGGTTAATGGCTGGCAACTTGGTGTTGGTGCCTGTCGTTGGTGTTGTGGTGCTGATCATCTACGCACTGTTAATTCAAGGACCACTGCGCCGTACCATTGAAGAGGGATCTCGGCTCGCTTCTCAGAAGTACGCTAACTTGATTGAGAGTTTGGCAGGGCTTGAAACGGTAAAGTTGTTTAGCGCGCAAAGTCAGTTCCAATTCCGCTGGGAAGAAGCAGTAGCCCACATGGCAAACTGGAACATTAAAAGCCGTCGTATTACTGACAGTATCCAAAATACCGCAGGGTTCGTTCAGCAAAGTACCAATATTGGTATGATCATTTTCGGTGTATACCTGATTGCCGAAGGGGAACTAACGATGGGTGGCTTGATCGCTGCGACCATGTTGAGCGGCCGTGCGATAGGTCCTCTGGTTCAATTGTCACTACTCTCTACTCGTTACAACCAAGCAAAATCTTCCATGACCTTAATTGAGCAGGTGATGTCGATGCCCGATGAACAGGAAGAAGGTAAGCGCTACATTCACCGCCCGATCATTCAAGGCCATATCGAACTCGATAAAGTGACCTTCCACTACCCTGATTCTCCGGTTGCTTCCGTTCGGGATCTCAGCCTGACCATAACACCAGGTGAGAAAGTCGCGATCATTGGTCGTATAGGCTCAGGAAAAACAACTTTAGAGCGCCTTATTATGGGCCTGTACAAGCCCACAGAAGGCCATGTTCGCGTTGATGATACAGATATGGAGCAACTTCATCATGTCGACGTACGACGCAATATAGGCTGCGTACCTCAAGACAGCAACCTGTTCTATGGTTCAGTCCGAGACAACATCACCTTAGGCCACCCTTTAGTCGATGATCGTGATGTGATGGATGCGGCTAACCGTGCTGGCGTAACTACTTTTACCCAGCAAGATCCTGCGGGCTTAGAGCGTCAAGTCGGTGAAGGTGGCGGATTGCTATCTGGCGGTCAACGTCAAGCGGTTGCGATTGCTAGAGCCTTCCTAGGACGCCCTCCGGTATTATTGATGGATGAGCCGACCAGTGCCATGGATAACCGTTCAGAGATGCACATTAAGCACCAACTGAACCAGTTGTTGCCAAGCGAGACCTTGATCCTAATTACACACAAGACTTCAATGCTAGACGTTGTAGACCGTGTGATAGTGATGGAAAAAGGCAGCATTATTGCTGATGGTCCAAAAAATCAGGTGCTGTCAGACCTAAAGCAGGGGCGAGTCAGAGCCGCAGGTTAAGGTGGTAAAACGAGAAAGCGAGGTAGCTTTTATCAATACTCCGTCATGACCACTCAGCAATACGTCACAATCACTATATAAATAGAAAGGGGAGCATCCGCTCTCCTTTCTATTTATTGAATTTTAAAACCAATTAGCTCATATAGAAATATGACGGATTACAACTCCGTGCCCTCTTGTTCGATCTTAAATGCACTCTGAATCTTATATTGATTGAATGAGAAAACAGCGCCACCATGGGTTCGTTTGGTGGTTACCGTTTCATTGCCAAACTGGATAGTAACCCGAGTATAAACCTTTTCATGAACCTCAACGGTGCATTGGTTGAGCTGACTTTTAAACTCAGCTTCAAGCGCTTCAATCTGTGACTTAGTACTTTCAATCGCCTGATTATTTTTTCCCCGTTGTTGTTCAATCTGCTGCGCTTGCTGTTCACAGCGACTCGCTTTAGGCAATCTCTTAAATTCAAGCTCTTGACGGATCACTGCCATTGTTTGCTCTTGAACCTGTTTGTAGATCTCTTTTAGCTCAGCCATCTTTTGTCGGTAGTTGTCATAACGTGCAAACCCATGAACTTTGGTTGCGATATCACCTTCAACACCTAACAAAACACATTCTACTTTGCCACCGACTTTGGCTTGTCCGCCACTGAGCGTGCCATGTTTCTTCATCGTGTCCATAACCGTCAGGTTGTTACCACAACGGATTTCGTTACCCATGCTGTGTACACCAAGTCTAATGTCTTTCGCTGTTTGTAGTTCGGCATTCTGGGCATAGCTTGCGGTAATTGAGCCCTTGGTAAATACCTTACAACTTTTAGGTTCGCCCTCTTTGGTTGTGCAGCCAATAATCCCTTTGGCAACTTTGATATCCCCCTGAGCTTGAACTTCGGCTGATTCAATGAACCCACCGACCGTAATCGAGCCCGTTGCTTTAACTTTCATTCCCGGTTCAATATTCCCAGAAACAAACACATTGCCTTTAAATTTCACGTGACCCGTTGAGACATCAACATTGCTTACACACAAGGCCTCATCGACTTCAATAGTTTGGTTTTTGATAATGGGTAACCCCGGATATGAAGCCAGCAATATATTGGGATCGTCCGGCGAGATGTAGGTGCCCTTACCTGGCTTAATTAAGCCGTCTTGCCCCGGAAGTGGTGGGATAATTTGTCCTTGAACGGTAACACCAGCAATGCCTTTTGTTGCAGGGGTGCGTTTCATCAACGGGTCATTTTGATCGACGGTAATGGTTTCGCCTAGATCCCGCATATCTATCTTGCCTGCATCTTTGCTGCGCGGCTTCAATACTTGGCGAGTAATATCTTCAACCAAAGCCGCAAACGTTGCACCTTTGCCTTTAATGGGTTGCGTCCCTTTAGCAACTGGCTGAGTAAACTTTTCTCCCGGTTTAAGTTTGCCGCTCATCGTCAGTACCTTTCTGAGCGCTAACTTATTTATGCCTTTGGTTATGCCCGCATGAGCCAGGCAGTGAATGATGTCACTACTGCTCAGCGCATTACCGCTATATGCCCCTCGCACCACTAAACTCGCGAGCATCTTATCATCAGACAGTTCGACCGTCACAGTCGCGTCTCGAACCTCAGCAATCAAAATGCCTTGGTAAGCTTCGCTTCTATCTTGTTTAGCAAAAGAGACAAAGCGCAGCACTTCATCTTCCAGTAGGAAATAGTTTGATGCGTTTAAAGTCTCCAAAGCCGACGGCAATGTCTTGTTGTCAAAGCTTGCATCGATCACAAACTCAGGCGGCAGAGTCGCGATCACATGTTGCTTATCTTCTGACAATGTAACAATGTTTTCCCACATTCGAATTGAGTACCCCTAATAACTCAGCTGATATTCAGTCTATATAATTCGTTGTAACCTTAGAATCACAACACCAGAATAATCAGCGGTGCATCACTTACTTTCGACTCGATAAAGATGGCCCATAAATCGAGCTTCGCCATTTTATGATCCAGCTCACCTTTACCGATGCCACGGCAAATACTTTCACGCTCTCTGAATAGAATAATCAACATGGATAAAGGTGGAGTCGCAATATCAGCCAATACAGGCCTTCGACTCGTTGGATTAACCAAGTATGGTCTATCTATAGTGGTAGTGGCAGCAAAGAAACGGGGATGAAGAGACGTGTATTAAAGGAAAGCTTATTAAACAGTTTAGAGGGCAGTTTACAGTGTAAATCCAACATTCTAATTTACACTGTAAATCTAATTTTGGGTGGCAAGTAAGCTTATGGCGGTATGTGAATTTTAAAGTGACCCCGCCTATTTACACTGTAAATTTGATAGTAGGCTAGCGACGTCTTGTCGAAACTGTAACTCTGCTTGTTTACGACCAACAAGACCAAACTGTTCAACACAAGTTCCCCACTCTTTTTGCTGCACCACCTTTGCGATAAGTAACTCCGAAATCGCAGGGTCTTGAACAGCAGAAAACTCAGCGTCACCAGCATGGTTGAGTAGGATTAACTTCAATACGCTGAAGCCGATCGCATCATAACTGTTACCGCCATTAACGTAATTTCTGACTAACTCGATTTCTAATTCACTAACGTCTTGGACACGCTTTGGTAGCAGTGCTCGCACCATATCTGTTTCAAGACCGGCCAAAGAGCCCGAAACCAGAAAACAGTAGCTACGCTCAAAGTGATTTAGAACTTGGTTAATCCAACTTTGGGAGTTTGAATTAAGTGCCTTAACCATCAGCACCGAGTGACAACCACTTGCCTGATCTCGCTGGTGGCCAATGTGTACCGCTTCAAATTCGCTATCGTGCCAGAAAGAGACAAGCTCACTGGTCGCACCGAAGCTTGTCGCCAGATAATCGACTTGGCTATTTTCCGCAGACAACGCATCAAGCATCCAGCGACCAATCCCTAAACCTTGATGACGAATTGAAACAGCGATACGCATAATTCGAAGACAGCGACTCTGCGCCGCTTGCGCGCAGCCAAGTTGGTTTGCCAATAATACAGGGGCGAGATGACCTTTAGGTCTGCGTGTCCCAAGTTGAATTTGCGATATAATTTCGCCATCCAGCTCCCCCTCTTGCGTCACCAACATGCAACCCAAGCATTCGTTTTGCTGCCAAGTTGCGTACAAGCGGATGGCTGGGTTATCAAGAAACTGCATCAAATCGTTTGGCGACGTTTGATAATGCGCATCGACCAGAAGCGAAAAACATTGCTGTAGTTGCTGAGGGTTAGCCAAGCAATCTGTTTTTGATAGTTCGACTAAATTGAGTTTGTTGCTCCCCTTTGCAGAAAAAGGCGCTAACTCATCAGACGCCCCATCACTTGTCGAGCCGTCATTTGACGAACTGTCATTTGACGAACTGTCATTAGCCGATACGTCATGACCAAGCAAGAAACAGTCAAATAACCAGTCTTCGAGTGGATCGTTGTTACTCCAGCGAATCGGCTGTTCGAGCTTAAAACCTCTCCATCCCGGGCGATGCTCAGAAAGCCAAGCTTCAAACTTAATTCCGAACCCTCGCCCACTGCCCTCGTAGCCGTGAACCGTGGTTGAAAAAACCATACGATGATAAATACCGACCATGGATTTAAGCATTGGAATAGGAATCGCAGCCGCTTCATCAACCAATAGCAAGTCACAATCTGGCTTATATTTAAGTAACTCATCAGGTGCGACGAATCTTAAACTACCGCCTTGATGACGAATGTCAGTAGCGTTAACCACTTCGCAAGATTCTAACCCTTGGCTAGCATGAGAAAATACTGGCTCAACCGCTTTTACAGAAGGCGCGCAAACAAGGATATTTATCCCTTTTCGCTCCAGCAAAAGCTGCGCTGCAGCAATACCGAGCGTCGAGCTTTTACCGCGTCCTCTGTCTGCGGTAAGAATCAAAGGACGTTTACGATGTCCTGACTGCACTTTTTTAACTAACTCAATTGCTGCACTTTGTTGTTCAAATTTATCCAATCCGTTTCTAACGGTTTGCTTTTGAGGAAGAGCGAGAGTCGCTTGAACGACATCGCCTACTTCATTATGTTGTGACACAGAGAGCAGTTTATCGAAATGGCGTTTTAGCCAGCGTTGACCAAAACTCTCGCCATCGTCAGAGTCGTCAGCTTTTGGCGGCAACACCAACAACAGCCCACCACCGACTAACGAACCCAGTGCAGCACTAAAACTATTCGCATCAAACTGCGCTCTAAAATCACACACCAAAACTTGGCATTCACGCCCTAAAAGTTGTTGGCCTTTTTTTACTGGCGCATGAGTCACATCATCAAACGGAAAACCGCCAATTTGAAAAATAGTTTGCGCGTTCAAATCTTGAAGGAAGTTAGAAATCGAAAAATTTTGCCAATCAAAGTCGCCATTAAAGACCACGCCGTAACGGTGATCATTATGCAAAGCGATATCAGAAAGTGTATGCAGAAAAGTGTTGGTTGGGTTTGTCATAGTTAGCATCCAGATTGATCTAAACACAGTTTATCACAGCCAAATAAAAAGCCGCATATAGCGGCTTTAGAGTCATTGGATAGTGTGTAAGCTTAATCGAGCTTCGATTGTACGAAGGCGAGGATTTCTTCCATTGTTGCATCATCAACTTTCTTAAGA
This sequence comes from uncultured Vibrio sp., assembly GCF_947488985.1. GTDB lineage: Bacteria > Pseudomonadota > Gammaproteobacteria > Enterobacterales > Vibrionaceae > Vibrio. Next base: position 13,942 of record NZ_CANLBV010000033.1, on the reverse strand, counting down.
TTCAACGCCAAATTTGACCCCTTACGGCTGTATGATGCGCGGCCTTTAATAAGCTCAACTTTTGGCGATGTTTTAGTTGCTGGCGCAGGTGCTAGTTCAAAAATCCAACCCTCTAACGTTTCTGTCACGTCTTTGGTTAAGCGAGTTACACCTTGAGCTTCGCTACGCTGCCAAACAAAACCTTCTGAAGCATCACACTTAGTCAGTAATGTTTGTTGCTGCTCACGAGTCAGCCCGCCAAATTGCTTGTGTAGTTTAACAATAGTTGGGCGACCAAGGTCACTAACATTTGGATAAGCTTGCAGGAGTTCAAGCGGTAATGCAGCCGCTTTCAACGCACCACTCACCAAAGCTTCACTGCACTGGAACATTTTCGCCAGTGCTTTCTGATCTTCAGCTTCGCCTTTATCCAACTTCGCTTGCATCTCTTTACCCTTCTCGTAAAGAGAAAGCGGCTTATGAGCGTTAGCAACGTCTGATAGGAACTTAGCGTGTTCGCCGTTAATGTTTTCAGCAACATAGATTAAGAACTCTTTGTCGGCCAAAATACACGACATGCGACGACGGCTACCATCAAGCACTTCGATCTTGCCATCTTTGTTCTTACGCCCCACCGCAGGGTACTGCTGACCGCGCTCTTTCAGCGTGGTGAGTACGTCAGAAAGCGCATGTTCATTTAGGAAAGATTGCTCACGCGCATTCTCTTCAAAAACAACCGTTCGAGTCGCCACTTCAGAAGCAGGAATTCGAACCAATTCAAATGAAACCAACTCTTCGCCCGCAACTGAAAGTTCAATCACTTGAGCCTGTTCTTTAGCAGCAGTTTGCGCTTCTTGAGGCGTTGCTACGCGACGTTTGTTTGCTTTACCAAATAGCTTTGCATTTAAGTCAGATGTTTTAATTGCCATTCTTGTTATCCCTGATTAAGTGAAGGCCAGTTGCTGTGTAATACACGCTCTAATTCTAGAGCACTTTTTTGTACTGCGTCTTGAGCGACAGCCAGAGTTTTCTTACCACCTTCGAAGTCGCTAACCGTAAGATCGAAAACGGTGCTGTAGGTATCGGCACAGGTTTCAAAAGCACGACTTCTTGGAATCGTCGCCATCATCACTTGGTCGTTCAACAGGTAGTTCATTTCAGTGAGAACCGAAACCTGCTTCTTGTTGTCATCTTCGAACATGGTTGGCATAAGGCGAACAAACTCAAGCCCTTTCCAATCGTCCGGGAACATCTCGTACACGGTTGGTAAGTGTTGGAAGAAGTTCACCGTTGAAGCCCAATCCAAACGCTTTGCAGCACATGGAATCAGAAGCGCGTTCGACGCGTACATTGCGTTCCACACTAGTGGATCTACGTGCGGGCCGGTATCAATCATAATCACATCAAAATCGTCGGCGATTTTGTCGATAAGCTTCTCTTTAAGAAGACGAACGATATCAAGTGACTGATCTTGAGAGAGGCTTTGCCACGCTTCAGCGTTAAACATCGCATCTTCTGGGAATGCAGAGATTGTCTTTAGGTTTGGATACTGAGTTGGTAAGAGTACGTTTTTGCGAAGAAACTCTAGGTCAACATCTTGGCCTTCAGGCACGTTGTCCAACATGATATCAACGGCAGAATAGATACTGTCATGCTCTGCACCACTGATTTGTGGGTTTAAGAACAGACGTAATGAACCTTGTGGATCCAAGTCAATCAGACAGATACGGTAGCGCTTATCTAAATTCAGAGACAAACAAGCCGCTAGGTGAACCGCCGTCATTGATTTACCTGTACCACCCTTCTGGTTTTGTACGTTGATAATCCAAGGTTTGTTGTCTGCGTGCTGTTTGCGTTGGTGGAACTTTGGCACTTCCGCCGCGTCCATCAGCATGTGAGCTTCAGTCAATGAAATCGAGTAATGATTGGCGTTGTTCTTTGTAAACTGGTGACCATCCGCTTCAAGCTTGGTAATTGCCTCATCCAATTTTCGACGAGTTAAGCCTGAACGAGTCTCCATCATAGCTTTAGACATTGGAGGGAAATGTTCATCACTTCGCTCTTCCAGAATAATCTCAATTCGGTCAGCCTGAACTTGTTGAGTTTGTTCGGCCAGCTGATAGAGCTTATCAATCGTTTGTTCTCTTTTCATTGCCAGTTTCCGTAATGATTAACTAAGTACAAATTGTACAGCGATTAACAACAAACACAACAAAAACATGAACATACATTTATGAGTAAAATCACATAAAATAGACTGTATTTTTACAGTTTGATGAAACAACGACTAAGACAAACACAAAAAGTGACCGTTTTTATCATGCACAACCATGCTATTTCTGGCTTACATTTTAAATGTTACAGTATCACTTATTTACAATGTAAATGCAATTTCAGCAAAGAACCTTCGGAACGATTGAAATACAAGCATAGATTACGGCTCGTGTGATTTGCATTCGAAATTGCGAGCTTTTCAACCAAGAAATAATAGAAAACCAAAAATAGCATCGCAAATACAAAACCACGACAAGATGAAGCGTCACCTAGATAAAAGAGAGTTGAACCTAACACGGAAGAATGATCATGGGATACATCATGCGTAAGAGAATTGATAAGGCGGTATTATGAAGCATGATCAAGGTGTAAACGCATCAATATCGATCCGCATGAGTGACTGTTCGAAATGATCAACTTCCGGAAAAATGATCAAGTAAATATCATTCCGGAAGCATATAATTTAACAGCTAACTTACGGACAAATGCTTTTGCAATGGGGATTCAGGGCCTATAAGGCCTCATTGCTTGGAAATTCAATCTGCACAGACTCAGAATACAGAAACATGACAATTTCATGATCATGCTTCCTAAGTATTGCAGGCCCGCTTTAATGACACTCAAGCCAGCCGTTAACACCGGCTTCAGAACAAATTTTGTACGTAATAGGGTAGGAACGATAGAAAAGGGCACTTACTTGATCATTGTTCCGATAGATAAGCCATCAAATCTATCCACATTGACGAGTTCGAAGTGACTTAACAAACCATGTTGAGTTATGGACTGTGGATAAGCTGCACAAGTATAATGATCATGCTTTCGAACCAATAATGATCATGCTTACAATGACTTAATGATCATCGTTCTGACGCTCTGTGATCATGCTTTCTTAGGTTTAATGATCATAGTTTCGGACTATTTATGATCATGCTTTCCAAGCGGATTTTTTTTAATACTTTAAATTCAGCAACTTAAAGGCAAACTTACGTCCAGATCATTAGATCACTTAATCATTTAAGATCATATTAATCAAAAAGATCAGTTATTTAAAAGCCAATAAATTCTCTTTATTTATGATCATTCTTTCTTTATCATTCAGGAACTATAGTGAAATTACGGTTAGTGTGATACGGATCAAAAATGAAACCAGAAGAGAAATTGTTAATTAAGGCACGAAGCCACAAAGATGGTCATTTATTTGAGGTATCTGAAACAGCCGTTGAATGGATAGAACAATATCAACACTTCAAAGGTGTCACCAAAAGCATAGTTGAGCTTCTTAACCTAATTTCACTTCGTGGGTTTAGCAGCAAAGACGGATACGTTTCAACCACTGAGATTATCGAATCAACCGATGGTCAAGTCACTCGCGCAGCCTTGCAACAAAGGCTGAGAGCAGCGGTAAATATCGGTCTTTTCAAACAAATCCCCGTTCGTTTTGAAGAAGGCCTTGCAGGTAAAACCATGCTGCATCGCTTTGTTAACCCAAACCAATTGATATCGGTACTGGGTGCCACCAGCTTAGTCACAGAAAGCGTAAAGCAAAACGAAAAGCAAAAGCGTTCTAAAGCCCTCGCTCAAACCAAAGTAAACAAACGTTTACTGAATGAACATGGTCTGAATACTCCCCCAACGATGAAAGACGAAGCGGATCAATTCATTGTTTCGCCAACCAATTGGGCGGGCATTATTGATCAAGCGTTAGCGCCACCTAGAACGCGCAAGAGCTACCAGAAATCAATGGTTTCGATCTCGGGAACTCGCGCTGTGATCGAGACAAGATCGTCTAAAAACATTATGACGGTTGATGATCTGATGACGCTTTTCGCTTTGTTCACGCTAACCGTTCAGTATCATGATCATCACCAAGATGATTACCACCTAGACGCGAAACACACACCGAACAAAACACCACTCTACATCACTGACATTTTGTCTTTGCGTGGCAAGAAAGACAGTGGCCCTGCTCGTGACTCGATCCGCGACAGTATTGATCGTATTGAGTTTACGGATTTCCAACTGCATGAGCTTACTGGTCGCTGGCTTAGTGAGAACATGCCAGAAGGCTTTAAGAGTGATCGTTTCCGATTCTTAGCGAGAACCATTACTGCATCGGAAGAAGCGCCTACAGAGGGCTCTGACGGCGAAATTCGCATTAAACCGAACCTATACATCCTCGTTTGGGAACCTTCGTTCTACGAAGAGCTCCTGACTCGTGATTATTTCTTCCTGTTCCCGCCAGAAATCCTGAAGCAACATACCTTGGTTTTCCAAATGTATTCGTACTTCAGAAGCCGTATGGCACGCCGTCATTCAGATTGTATGTTGTTGAGCGAACTGAATCAGAAATTGGCTCGTAACATCGATTGGCGTCGTTTTTCGATGGATCTGATCCGCGAACTGAGAAAGTTGGGCGAAGTCGGGGATCAAGAAGATACCTTCCTGGTTAATCTTTGGGGTTATCACTTGACGATCACCGCGTTGATCGAAAAAGGCAAAACGACCGATTATCAAGTTGATATCAAATGTAACGTGGAAGAAGTACTGCGTTATTCAAGAGCACGTACCACCAACGCTGGTAAACGTAACATGGCGCCAACGCTGCCAAACCCACTTCGCAACGAGATGGTGTCTAAGCAGAAGCTGGAAGAGCTGTCTGAGATTATCGATGGTGAGTTTGAACCTATTCAGCGCAAGGCACCGTCGCCAAGAGGCAAATTAGGGCGTCGAGTGAAGCAACGTAAGCACTCTGTTGAGATCAATGCTGACGAGATCATGATAACGCTCTCTAAATATACCTCTGCAGAGGCTCTAGAACGCAGTATAACGGCTTTATCTGCTATGACAGGGCACTCACATGCCTCAATCAAAGAAGAGTGCTCAGAGCTCATTGAGAAGCTTGATTGGTTGAGAGTAGGGGAAGACGTTATCCCTTACGAAACATTAAGTAAGCTAATTGAGCTGTACAACGACCGTGATAGCAACAGTAATCGACATCTCTCTATCGAACGCCTGATTTCAGGTTTGGCGGTGCGTCGTAAAGTGTGCAAACAAGTGCACGAAGGTCATCTAGACGAAAATGTGTTCTTGGCGCTCGATGAAATGGCGATTGGCCACTAGTTTTCGGCCCGCTTTCACTGCTGTGAATAGGTCATTTAATCATCATTAGGTGCTGATAATAATCACACCTAATGCTGACAAAGCGATGACAATGTAACGCATCCAGTTGATTATTATTTATCCCGAATAGACAACCTTTTGTCCTTTCTTATGATTAATAGATTGGCTCATATTTTGTTACATCATACTGAATAGATTTTTTGCGAGTTCCCCAAGGGACTCGCTTTTTTTTGTCCTAAATTTCGGCAACCTATAAAAATCAGTAGCTTATGAGATTACCTACCGAAGCATGATCAAGGTCAGATCATGCTTTCAATGGATCCTGTTGTTTCAAGTAAACTGTCATTTTGATGCGTTGATATTGGATCTATAGGGGATGATCAGTGAATTTGATGTTTTACATTACCTTGATCATCGTTCTGGGATTGGCTTGCCATAAAACGAACATGCGATTCGATCAATTTTTCGGATTCTTGTAACCAGCGCGGCTCTTGTTGTTGATTTGCAAACTCCAATGCGAGCACACACAAGTGTTGTATTCGCTGTGTACACCACTCTTGTAAGTCTGGCTCCGCTTTCGTGTCACAACACACCGCTTGAAGCTTGCTGTAAGCGAACATCAGGTATTGATACGCCTTTTCTTGGTGATGTGGGTTGTGGTCTGAATTTCGGTAGAAAGTAAAGATACGCAGGCACCCGTCTAACCAACATGCGATGCCTTTGCTTTGTTCATCCGTGATCAAAGGCCCCCAGAGTGCATCTGGAGGCGTTAAGATCAAATGTTCCAACCGTTCCACTTGATCATGCTTTCGGTCTTTGTACCAATCTCCGATTCGCTCTAACCAAGTGTCTAGTTCATTCATGCACATTATCCCACTGTTTTACAAAGTGATTATCGGAGACTTGCTTGATTTCATGCTGTATTTCACTGCTCTGCTCTCGAATACGATCTGCGTCTATGGAATAGTTTGGCTCATTTTTTACGAGTTCGCCAAATGGCAGATCAGGATCTGGCACTGCAGAGATCAACAGCTTGGTATATGGGTGCTGCGGATTCGTTAAGATCGACTGAGTTGATCCCCATTCAACGATCTGTCCTTTGTACATCACCGCGGTCTCTTCTGCGATGTAATGAGCGGTCGCAAGGTCGTGAGTAATGTATAAGAAGCCTATCCCAAGCTCTTTCTTCATTTTTTGCATGAGATTGAGCACGCCAAGTCGAATTGAAACATCCAACATCGAGGTCGGTTCATCGGCAAGAATGACTTCAGCCCCAACCGCAAGCGCTCTGGCTAGGTTAACCCGTTGTCTTTGGCCGCCACTGAGCTCGTGAGGGTATTTCGCGAGCGTTTCGACGGGTAACTCCACCAGCGTCAGTAACTCTTTAAGGCGTGCTTCTAGAGCTGCTTTATTGGCGACTTGCTTATGAATCTTAAGCGGGCGAGTTAAGTGGTGCTCTATGGTGTGAGTAGGATTGAGTGAGCCAAATGGGTCTTGAAACACCATTTGCACACGGCTGCGGTAATCCAAGATATCTTTGCGGCTATTGAGCGTAGATATGTCTCTGCCGTTGAACAAGATTTCTCCCTCTGTCGCAGGGTAAACTTTAGTCATCAGCCTAGCGCAGGTGCTTTTCCCGCAACCGGACTCGCCAACCAGTGCCAGCGTTTTTCCTGCATATAGGTCAAAACTCACGCCGTGCAGCGCTCTGAATATCTCTTCTTTGCCAAATCCACCGCCAACTGTGAACTCTTTGACGAGGTTTTTTACTTGAAAAATAGGTTGTGACATAGAGCTCTCCTAGCACGCTGTCGCGTGAGCATGTTCGTGAATATTAGGGAAAGAACTCCATAGCTTTTGGGTGTAGGAGTGCTGCGGGTTGTTGCGAATCTCGTAGGCTTGATTGACTTCAACGATTTGGCCATGGCGCATGATGGCAATGCGGTCACACAGTTGGCTCATTAATGCTAAGTCATGAGTGATAAAGAGGATCGAGAAGCCAAACTCCTCTCTGAGTTGGTGTATCTGCTGCAGAATTTCACGTTGTACAACCACATCCAAAGCTGTAGTTGGCTCGTCCATGATGATCAGTTTAGGGTTGAGGGCGAGGGCAATGGCAATCACTAAACGCTGACGCATGCCGCCACTGAATTGGTGAGGGTATTCCGTGAGTCGGTTGCGCGGAATGTTTACCAAGTCGAGTAACTTCTCTGCGCGGTCTTTGGCTTGTTCATTGCTCATGCCTTTGTGGTGGCGTAGCACATCAGCAAATTGTTCTTCGATGGTTAATACAGGGTTGAGTGAATTCATTGCACTTTGGAACACCATAGCAATCTCGCTCCAGCGTAAGGTATTCAAATGGCTGTCTGACAAGCTCAGCAGATCTTGTCCACCAAACAATATCTGGCCTCCGGATATGAACGCGGGCGGCTTATGAAGACGGTTAATGGCAAACGCGATGGTACTTTTGCCACAGCCAGATTCTCCGGCTAAGCCAAAAATCTCACCTTGGCCTATGCTAAAGCTGACGGATTTGACCGCGTTGAAATCACCGTCATCGGTGATGTAGTCGACACATAAATTCTTCACTTCGAGAAGTGGTGTATCTGAAATTCCCACAGACATGATAAATACTTAGTTATGATATTGATAACTATTATCATTAACATGTGTTGAATTTAGTGAAAGCGATGAGCACAAAAAGAATGAAGAGCCTCGAAATTTATCTTGGGTTATTTCACGAATTTTCGGCGGAAAAGAAGAATTGGGAGAGGGGAAAATGAGAGTTGGATCAAACCACATTTCTTATGGGTAATCTTTTAAATGTAATTGCAGAAAATGCCTTTGGCAAAGTTTAAATGAGGCATTTATTAATTAGGTTTGTGAAGCGTCGGAATCATCACATTTCAGTACAGATTTTCTTAACAAGCGAAATAGCATTTGCTACAGATTACCTGTCCATTACATGGTGCTTTTCGGAGGAAAACATGTCCATTAATTCTATCAACCATGATGAAATGACAAATATTGCAAACAAGTGGGATGCTGAAGAAGAAGTATCTTTCAAACCAGAAAAGAAAATGAAGTCCGCAGAAGCTCGTCGTCGTATCGAGGCTCTAAGAGAAATTAGAGAAAGCGGTTTGAGTCTGGAAGAAGCGAGGGAGCTAGGTCTTATTCACTAATAATCCCCATTGCATTTAGAAGGGTGGCACCATGTCACCCTTTGATTTATAAGTACTTTTCCATGATTTCTGTCTGTGTAATATCAATAGCTTGATTCTTTTCTCTGGTTTGCAGCTTCGCTACACCCTTTTTGAAATCACCTCCTTCAGACTAAAAACACGCCCATGGCATACTCTTTAACCAAGTTGTTTGACAGCAATATGCAACGCCACTAATTTTAAAGTTAAAGCAAAAATATGTGATGTCGTTGGTAAGGAGAAGGCTATGTCTAATTCTGTGGCTCAAGCCAAAGAAGTGCTATTTTATGAACCTGAAGATCCAAACGGATACCTGTCAAATTTTGCAACTTGCCCCATCAAGGTTGATGAGCAAATTTGGCCAACCAGCGAACACTATTATCAAGCCATGAAGTTCGCCTGCGGAGTACTTCGCAATACTATTCTGCAAGCTAGCACACCTGCTGAAGCATTCTCTTTGAGCCGTGACTACGAAGACCAAGTTCGTGAGGATTGGTATGAGATTCGCGTGCAAGTCATGCAGTTCATCGTCACCGAGAAATTCAGACAGAATCCTCAGTTTGCACTGTTTCTTGTCAATACCGGAGATTCGGTGATCAAAGAACATTCCCACAAAGACCATTTTTGGGGTGATGGCGGCGATGGCACTGGCGAGAACCATTTAGGCAAGATCCTAATGGCTGTGCGACAACAGCTTCGTGCTCAGCAACTGCATTTGATTGCAGCGCATTAATCCGTTGACCTTCGGTTGTTCCAAATTAAGTGGGTCGATTACGGGTAAACTCTTTTAGCCCTTAAAGACGAATTGAAAAGGCCGCCCTGTTTAGCTTGTGTGCTTAACAGGGCGGCCTTTTGAGTTGTAGAGTGAGTAGGCATCGAAGAGAGTTAAAGTGCGTCACCTAAGCTATTTGGTGACGCTGTGTTTATATGTGTTTCTGCTGTTGCTATAAGTAACTCTGTACGATGTCGTTGAGCTGCCCATTGTCTTTCATCTGGTCTAGACGTTGGTTAATGAAGGCTTGCAGTTTAGGGTCCATCTCAGGGTCGAACGCCAAATGGATAGGGTAGTTATTTATGACGGAATCAAATTCTTGCATCTGGTAGTCATCAATACTCAGCTTCTGCTCGTTTAGGTTGTATTTGATGCGCGATTCCATTTCCACGAATACAGTATCGCCGGGTGCTCGGTTCAGGACACGAAACGCAGCAGTGTAATCTTTAACTCGAATCTCGTTGAGCTTGCCTTGTTGAATGTATGGCTCTAGGTTCGGATATTCAAACCCCACTAGCAGTACTACTGCTTTTCCGTCTAGATCGTCGATTGTATTGAACTCAAACGGCTTTTTACCGCTGCTGAGTAACACGTGTTTTACATTGTAAATCGGATCTTCAGACAGGTTAACAGATTGGATATTTCCCCAACTTGGACTGCCGTAGGTTACCCAGTTTGGGTTCTCTCTAGCATCGAGCTTGTCGATCATTCGGTTAAAAGGGTAGGTGTGGTAGTTGATCTCATATTGGCTGTCATCGAATACCGCCTCAACAATATCCGATACCATTCCTCTGTGAGATGACCCGTCAGTTTCGATCTGAAAAGGTTGTGCTTGGTTCGCAATAATATAGTAGTGAAGAGCTTCGCTTGAAAAAGCATAACTATTTGAAAATAAACTGACTATGGATGCAATAATAAGATGTTTTTTCATAACCTTCCCTAGTTATTTGATAAATGACTACTATTATACTAGTTGAGTAAATACAGTTTACTAGGATAACAGTAACAGTAATGGTAGTTAGTGTATGGTGACAGAAGGAAAGCGTTACATTGGACTGTCTCGACAATTGATCGGGATAATTATCGCAGTTAGTACCTTGTTTACAGTTATAGTCACAGGCCTTGGGCTTTATATTGAATACCAAAGTCGTGTTTCTTTTATCAGTTCTCAGATCGAACAGGTTAAAGCTGGCTACCTCTCTGGTTTAACGGCGAGCTTATGGGTAGAAGATCGAGAGCAGTTACTGGTGCAGGCTGAAGGTATTTCTCGCTTACCCTCTGTGAGTTATCTCTTGATAGAAAGCCCCGATGAAAAGATTCTCGAGATCGGGGAGCCAACCATTGGGCAATCTTATTCTCAGTCGTGGAAGATGACCCATCAGATGGGGAATCAAGACTTTGTTCTTGCTACGTTAACCGTGCAATCGGATCTTAGTATGATCCTTAACGACTTTGAAGCCCGTGTGTTACTGCTGCTGGCCTTTGAAGCTGTTAAAATGTTTTTATTATCTCTGGTATGTTTAACCATAGTATATCGCCTTGTGGTCAAACGCTTGATGATCATGTCCTCTCAGATCAACAAGCAACAGATAGCGGGTAATAGCCCGCGTTTCTTAAAGCCAACCAACTCTCTCTATAGTGATGAAATTTCAGCATTAGAGAGCAGCTATAACCATTCGATTGAGCGTATTCGTCAACAGTACCAAGAACTGGAAAAAGCCAAAGATATCGCCGAGGTCGCTAACCGTAACAAGAGTGAGTTCCTGGCTAACATGAGCCACGAGATCCGAACGCCAATGAATGGGATTATCGGCTTGTCATCTCTGCTCTCTGAAATGGATATGCCGAAAGAGCAAAAAGAGTATGTCAACATGCTCAACACCTCTTCACTGACGCTGCTTGACCTAATTAATGACATCCTCGATTACTCGAAGATTGAAGCTGGTCGCTTAGAGCTTCAGCAAGAACCGATAAAAATGATGGGCATTGCAGCCGATGTTGAATCTACCTTCCGAGTTAAAGCGGAACAGAAAGGGCTTAGATTCCAGCTCGCGATTGATCCTAAGATCCCAACCATGGTGATTGGCGATGGTACTCAGCTCAGACAAGTTTTAAACAATTTAGTGGGTAACGCCATCAAATTTACTGAGCATGGTCATGTCACGTTTTCGATTCACTTACAAGAGGTAGTTGAGCCAGAACAGAAGCTAAGGGTAAAGTTTGAGGTTAGCGACAGTGGAATTGGCATCGCAGAAGACAAGCAGCAATCGGTGTTCGACAAGTTTCAGCAAGCTGATGGCAGTACCACCCGTATTTATGGCGGTACTGGGTTAGGCTTAACGATATGCGAGAAGATAGTCACGCTGATGGGCAGCAAGCTTGAGCTGTCCAGTGTTGAAGGTAAAGGGAGTACGTTTTATTTTACGGCAGACTTTGCCTCTTGTTTGGACGTTGAAGAACAAAATATCGATTTCAACAAATTGTCGGTACTGTTGGTTGATGATAGTCAATTGAATACACGTATTACCTCAACACAACTGCAATCATTCGGCGTTACCTCAGAGTGCTGTGAAACGGCAACTCAAGTCGTGTCGTTGGTATCGGATTCTCTGGCTAACAATTCGCCTTATGATTTGGTTCTGATTGATAAAGTGATGCCCGTGATCGACGGTTTTCAGCTTGCAAAAAGTTTACTGGATCGCTTTGGTAAAGCGTGCCCTAAGTTAGTGATGATTTCTGCCGACCCACGAAAACAAGATGAAGCTCGTGCGAAACAAGTGGGATTTGCAGCCTACATTGCTCGCCCACATCAAGATAATCAACTTAAATGGACCATCAGTGAGGTGCTTGCGAGAGCGGCTGATACTTCAACCTTCACCTATCCAAATCGAGGCGAGGTGGCGTTTAAAGATAATGAACCTGCACCTGTAACCAAACCAGTACAACCAGAAAAAACTGCTCTAAAAGAAGAACCAAAACCTGCGGCGGTCACGGCTTCTTTTAGTGGCAAAGTTTTAGTTGTGGAAGATTCGAGAGTGAATCAACAAGTAGCCAAAATGATGCTTAAGAAGCTCGGTTTTGAGGTCGAAATTGCCGATAACGGGGAAATTGGCGTTGAGATGTTTCAGGCCAATGACTACGTGATGATCTTTATGGACTGCCAGATGCCAGTTCTTGATGGCTTTGAAGCGACTAAGCAGATCCGAGAGCTGGAAGAGGGGTCTTCACAACATATTCCTATCGTTGCACTCACAGCCAACGTAGTGCAAAGAGATAAGCATTTGTGTTTTGATGTGGGTATGGATGAGTTTCTACCTAAGCCCGTTAATCAAGGGAAGCTGAGAGAGATCGTTGAGAGTTTTTTGTCTAAAGAAAGCGACTCAACGAGCGAAGAAAGTGAGCAGAAGATTGTCTAGCTTGATGTGAGTTATATACCCTCCTCTTACTAAGACCTAAAGCATTTCCGTGCTTTAGGTCTTTTTTATGTGTCGTTAGAAGGGATTAGCACCCGTCAGTTAAAAAAACAGTTAAAAAACAGCGAACATTGATCGCCAACTCACTTTGAGTTAGACAAAGCAACGTAACTATTCGACGACTTCTTAGCGGGCATGCCGGATATCTCAATCAATACCGCTCACACAGATGCACCAAGCAGCATGAACATCAATGATAATGAAGAAGTACAGGCTTATCTCAAATACTCATTCTCGCAATATCTCAGCCAGACACCCACCACGAACCTGAATTGAAGCCGCATCGATATGCGGCTTTGTTTTAGGTGATGGATATCTGCTTAAAATCACCGATCATAAAGTCGATCAAGCCTCTTAATGTCGGGCTGAGTAATCGGCTTGATGGATAGATTAGATTAACGGGCAGGGGCTCTGGTGCAAACTCTGAGAGCACCTCAACTAACTCCCCTGATTCTATCGCTTCCTTGACGTAAAACTCCGATAGTAGAGCAACCCCAAGCCCAGCTTTAGCAAAAGATAAAATACACGACGATTCATTGGTTTCTAAATCACCATCCACCTTGATGGTCTTATTGTTCCCATCGATGTTGTAGTTCCAACGTTTAGGCACAGAGAGAGCACCATTAATGATGCAGTTGTGTTCATGCAGGTCTTTGGGTGAAGTAATGATGGGGTGATTATCGAGATATGTTTGATGAGCAACGGTTTTAACTCGTACCCCTCTTCAATGATATCGACCTTACGATTCAAAAGCGTCAGTGAGAATTGTACTTTAGGGTTCTGCTGCTTAAATTGCGACAAAATATCAGGAATGACGAATTGGCCAAGCATCATTGGATGCGGTTAATTTCATTCGCCCTTCAAGCTGAGAACGGTCTTGGTTTAGTGTTTTTAAATCACTTATCTGACGGCTCACCGCTGAGGGCACAAGGTTTAGTTTGTCTGCAGTACGGCTGAAGCTCTGTTCTTCGACAACCTGTTGGAATATATGAATAGATTTAAGCAGGTCCATTGCGAGCTCCTGTGCGGCTAAGCATTGCTTCTATTGGTTTTGTTGCTTAATTCAGATAGAAGACATGCCTGGTCCATAGTTGCCTAATTCTTAAACAATGCACTGAGTTTCA
>NZ_CANLBV010000032.1 GCF_947488985.1 uncultured Vibrio sp. | reverse complement strand
GCTACTTCCCCCTCGCCGCGATTAAAACGCTTTTATCTCGAACAAAATTTAACCACGAAAGATCAACACGCCCTAGCGATTCAGAAACAAAAAAGGAGCTCAAGGCTCCTTTTCAGTTCAATTAATGATTGAGTTTGCTAACGCTCGTTATCCAATGTTCTTCACTGGGTTAGCGTAACTATCAATCAGGTACTGACGAGCGCCTTTTGGCAGGCTCGATAGTTTACCTTCAAATTCTGTCTTAACGGCTTCGGTAATCGAATCGTCTTCCTTTTCTGCCGCCAATAGATTTACTGGAAACAGTTTGTAGTTTTCGTGGATCTGGCGATCAATCTCTTGAGCAAGCGCTTCTGGTGTATCAAAGTCTTGGTCGATAACCTGACCAAAACCAACATGAACGCGTCCTTTGTTACCGATGATGCCTTGAATGATACTTTCAATATCTTCGAACTCACCCTTTTTGTAACTGCCGTTTACCTCTTTTTCAAATAGCTCTATCGCTTTCGCCGTGTCACATGGGTCGTTTTCGTATGAGATAGCCACAGGAACGATTTTCAATGACTTTACGTACTCTGAAAAGGCAATTTTTTGCTTACGCCCTTCAACGTGAAACATTTTCAAAATGGCTGGCTCAGTAAAGTCATTACCGTCTTTGGCACGGCCTTCCTTTTGAGCGATCCAGATAGAATTACCTGTCTCTAAAGAGTGCTTGATATAAGAAGACAACTGCCCAAGCGCTTTCATCATTTCACGTGGGCCTTTCAGCGAACGTTTGACAATGAAGCTCTTGTTTAGGCGCATCAACTCAGTCGTACATGGCTTTTTAAGCAGGTTATCACCAATGGCGATACGACAAGTCTGATGGTTATTTTGATGAAGAGCGTAGTTAACTAACGCCGGATCCATAGCAATATCACGATGGTTTGATACAAATAAGTAGGCCTGCTCTACATCCAATGACTCTATGCCAGTGTATGAAACACCGTTGGTGGTCTTCGCAAGCGTATCACGTAAGTATTTTTTCACTTCAATCTGGATGGATTCAACACTGGTTAGCTTGCTCCATTTCATTTTTAAGTAAATACGCAAAATCGGGCTCATTAATGCTTTGAACCAAGCAGCATGGTTTGAAAAACGGTAGTGCAAAATCGCACTAATAAATTCTTCATCATTAATAAGACGGTCTAGTGCCGCAGGGATTTCATCATCGTCGTATGGACGAATATCAAGATATGGATCAGTCGGAGAGGTCATTTCTTCATTCATATAATAAAAAGCTAGCTCATTCTACGCGTTGTTTAGACTTACCGCAGCTATAGAGCCCATACTTTTGGCAAGGTCAGACCAGAAACGTTGAAAATCCCCTGTTATTGTTGGCATTCGTGGAGATAAACGGTAATCTTATTGCCCCAAAAATAAGGTACTATCTATGAACTTCGCTATTGAATATACATCGGCTTACTTTTCACACTTGGTGATCACACCACGCAAAAAAGTACTCAAACATAGCCTTGTATCAGTTCAAAGTGGCTTGGTTTTGATCAAACTCGGTAAACAAGAGTATGCCGTCGAGCCGGGTCAAAGCATCTGGGTCCCTTATGACTGCTTAACCTCGCTGACCTACTTTCCCAACACCCAGATTAATCGCGTCGACTTTTCTGTTCGTTTGACGGATGCATTCCCAAGACAAGCGGGATACATCACTCAAACCAACCTCTCGTTGGCGCTATTAGAGAAACTTGAGCAAACGCAAGCCCACACTGCAAGTGCCAATAACACCGAACAAGCATCTAAAGATATGCTTGCCGTATTAAAGCAAGAAGTGCTCACGTTTAAACCACTGCTTTGCGAAAGTGCCCTTTCTCTGCGATTCAATCAATGGAACATCAATGATTCTAACTTACCGCAAGAACACACTTTGGTGATGGTTATGCGTGAAGCTAAGAAACGCATGCAGTCGGGTCAGAAACGTGCGCTTGTGATTGATGAATTATTCTCAGGAAAAGAAGAAGAATTTGCCCAACTGTGCATGCTGGTATTTGGTCACGAGCTATAATACCAATAGTAGAAAATAATCAGAAAACAGATACTAGAAAGCCGCAACAACTGAGTTTTTGCGGCTTTTTGAATTTTGGTCGTTGTTCGGTATTTGGACGTAGGTAGCGAGCTATCTGTGTGTCGGTCTGTCTAGAATGGCAATTCAACCTGCATCATTAGGTCAGCGTCATGTGAATCATGCCAACGGTAGTCAAAACGCAAGCGTGGCTGACCATCCACTTTCTCGCCAAAACCTACGCTCAGTTGTAAGCCATGATTGAGCAACCACTCTTCTGCCGACATATCGTATTGCTCACCTTCCAACTCTTCGGGAAACCACATACCCAAACCGACATAGTTTGATTCACTGCTTCGCGTGAGCAATGGGGCATCTTTACTTTGTAAAGCCCAATCAGACCAATAGTCAGGTTTACTTGCCGCTTCTTCCTCAGCAAAGCCTGTGATTTCCAGCATACGTAGACCAAAAGACTCAATGCTGGTCGAAAAATCTAAACAACTGCTTTCATCTTTAGAGGTCAGCATGATCGAATCTAGGCTAAAGAAATCACACTCAGCAGAAACCGGCATACTGCATGCTGTAATCAACAATGTCGCTGGTATCGCGCTCTTTAGCTTCATTTTCTGATCTCTTAATTCGTGGGCTTACATTATCTGATACAGTTCACCGTCTTGCAATATTTTTATCACAGATTGAGTACTCAACTCTGTAACATCGCTCCCATTTATCAGTGCATTACGTATATCTGTACTGCGTATATTCACTTTCTCAGGACAAGCCATGACAGACCACTGCTCGGTAATTTTGTCAGCTTTGTAAAAAGATGAAAATTTGAAGAAATTATCAGGGCCGATCACAAAAGTCAGCTCGGCATCGCAATTCAGCTTTTGAAGCTCATTAAGCACCGCATAAGTCGTGACACTTTCACCAGGCGTGAACAAGCTCTTTTCGATCAGCGAGAGCTCAACGCGCTCCAGAGTAAGATCACGGATAAACGCCTCGACTAACTGGCATCGCGTCTCAAAGTCTAGCATCTCTTTACCCCACGCATGGGCAATACTAGGGACCAGTAGAATTTTGTCAAAGTGGGCCAACGAGTCGATCACACTCTTATGGCCTAAGCTCGGTGGGTTAAACGCACTACCGAAAATGGCTATTTTTTCCATTATAACTGCCTTCTCTTTCTAAGCTTGTGCAAAGAGGTTTTTAAATCGAATGATTTAGGTATGATAACACTAGATTTTTAATTTGCTTGCAGGAAAGGAATACGAATGGAACAGTTAATTCGTGACGAAATGTGCGTACTACCTTCAATTGACCCTCACTTCGAAGTGACTCGCCGCGTGGACTTTATCAAAACCAAACTTCAGCAGTCAGGATGCAAATCGCTGATCCTTGGTATCAGTGGCGGTGTGGATTCAACCACCTGTGGCCGCTTGGCGCAAATGGCCATCGATAGCCTCAATGAGAGCACCGGCAGCAACGACTACCAATTCATCGCCGTTCGTCTGCCTTATGGCGAGCAAAAAGATGAAGACGAAGCCCAACTGGCTCTGTCTTTCATCCAGCCTTCTCAGTCGGTTTCAGTCAACATTAAAGCGGGTGTCGATGGGCTTCATGCCGCCTCTCACGTTGCTCTAGAAGGCACAGGTTTGTTGCCAACTGACTCGGCAAAGCTCGACTTTGTGAAAGGTAATGTGAAAGCTCGCGCTCGTATGATCGCACAATACGAAATTGCAGGTTACGTTGGCGGCCTGGTGATTGGTACCGACCACTCAGCAGAAAACATCACGGGGTTCTACACCAAGCACGGTGATGGCGCATGTGATTTAGCGCCTCTGTTTGGTTTGAACAAACGCCAAGTCCGTCAACTTGCAGCGACACTGGGCGCACCAGAACTGCTGGTTAAGAAAGTGCCGACCGCCGATCTCGAAGAGCTTGACCCTCAAAAAGCCGATGAAGCAGCGTTAAACCTTTCTTACGATCAAATCGATGATTTTCTGGAAGGTAAAGCAGTCCCTCAAGACGTATCTGATCGCCTAGTAGGCATCTACAAAGCGACGCAACATAAACGTCAGCCTATCCCAACGATCTACGATTAATTTATTAAATTAGTCGCAGAATCCAAAAGGCCGGAAGCACATTTTACCAATGGACTTCCGGCCTTTTCTATTAAGTATTTTGTTGACCTAACGCGTCGTTAATCGACCACTTCGATGTCAGTTTGCGGCACACTGCAACACGCTAGGATCTGACCATTATCACGTTCGTGTTCTTGCAATGCAGGCACATCCGGTTGATGTACTTGCCCTGATTCAAGTGTCACTTTACACGCGCCACAGAAACCAGCACGGCAGCTAGAAGCAATCGGCACACCTGCCGACTCAGCTTGCTCTAGCAATGTTGATTGGTTGTTCCCCTCGAACAAATAGCCATTGACACTCAACTGCAGCTGCTTTACCGCTTCTTCGCTTGCTTGAGCAACACCGAATGCTTCTTGATGATATTGCTGAGGGTTGAGTCCCATTTGGATCAGCAATTTCTTAGCATTATCCATAAACCCATCCGGACCACAGACAAACGCTTGACGTTTATGTAACTCTTCAATTTTCGCGACATGAGCAACACTCAAACGTCCCGATAAACCGTTCCAATCTTTGGTGGGCTGACTTAACGAGTAGATCAGACGTAAACCGCTATGCTCGCTGGCGATCTGTTCGATCTCCGCTTGATAAGGGATATCCTCTTCACTGCTGCACTGATGATAGAAAACCACATCATCAATTTGCCCGTGATCGGCTAAGTAACGCAGCATCGACAACATTGGCGTAATACCACTACCTGCAGACAACAGCAGCAGTGGGTGCGTTGGGTTGTCTTCCAAATAGAAAGCGCCATCTGGATTTTGCGCGACTAGCGTATCACCGACTTGGAAGTGATCATTTAGCCAATTAGAGATTTGACCATCGTCCACTCGCTTCACGGATATAGCTAGGCGACCCACGCGTGAAGGGCTAGAAGATAGCGTGTAACGACGAGACACCTTCTCACCGTCAATCAGCATTTCAATAGGTAGATGCTGTCCCGGCTGATAGCTGGGTAATGAATGATTCTCTTTTGCCGGCTTTAGCCAAAACGTTGTAAAGTCGCGAGCGATCTCTTCACGTTCAACACAGGTTAAGTGCAGCGACTCTACCCATGTGTCTTCGTAGTGCTCTTTCTCTTTGGTTTCGAGCACCTCAACCACATCACCAGCTTTAATTAACCCTTCATTTTTCGCCACTAGATTTTGACCAAAGAACACGCCACCGCGCTCATTCGCTCTGAAAGTCGAGAAGGTATTGAGCGGCTCTTTTGTTGTTCTAAATTCGCCACGTTCAACGTCCACCGTAGTTAGAATACAACGCTCACAAGGTTTCACTGCTTCGAACTCAACCTCGCCGATTCGAATACGCTTCCAACCATCTTCAGCAAAGGCTTCGGTATTAGATACCACAAAGTTGGTGCGAAACTGATCCATCGAATGGGTTTCAGGGCTACGACGATTCAGTTCATCAAGTGAGGCTTGGCTAATGACTAACATTGGGTAGCCGTCAGCAAAACTCACATTATGGCCCAGTTTTTCACGCACACGGTTTGATTGCTCTCCAGTAAATAACAATTCAACTCGAATACCCAGTACATCGCTGAACCAGTCATCGGCCTCATCACAAGTGGTATAGGCCGTGAAGTTGTCACCCCAAACCGTAGCAGATGCTGGTTGCATCTTGAAGTTCACATACTTAAGGCGCAGCGGTGCTTTATCTTGATAAGTGAAAATTAAGCCATCCGGTTGCAAGCTTGACGATACCTTAACCATTGTCGGGTATTTACGTGCCGTGACCATTGAACCGTCAGCTAATGCCAACATAAAACGTCTGTCGAAGGTAAGGCCTTGTTTTTCGACCCAAGCAGAAGAGAGCGAGATGCCCCCCACTGATTTTACCGGAAACACATTGATTTGAGATAAGGAAGACTTTTGATCCAAAGCCTTTTGCTCCAAAGGTGACTGCGACATAACGATTCCAATGTTTTGTTGTTTGTCCCATGCTAACAAATGGTTATAAATAGATAAACTGGCAGGGACTCAACAATTGATACTAAGCTAATAGCTTAAGATTATTATCAATTTCAGATCATAACTACGTCAAACTTTCATTGAATAAAAAGGATTTATCATGAACAAACTCGTCATTATCATTTTATGTGTACTGCTTCCGCCTGTTGGTGTGTTCTTCGCTCGCGGTGCAGGTAAAGATTTGCTGATTAACATTGTCCTTACCTTCTTCTTCTGGGTACCCGGCATGATCCATGGGCTCTGGGTAGCCACTCGCTAGCGGTTATTCCGTTTTGAGCGATTATTCAGCTTGGATACTCAGTAAAATCGCGATAAAACAAGCTCCTAACCCTGAAATGTAAAAAAAGGATGAAATGAAAGTGCTTTTCCACTATCATCCTGTCGCCTAAACGTAAGCGATTGCTTTCACAGATTTCGCCGAGTTTAGGCTCCAACTACATAACACTTCAAATGGTGGGAGCCTTCAATGACACAACTTACGATTACTCGTCCTGACGACTGGCATGTTCATCTACGCGATGGCGACGTACTGACAGATACGGTTCGCGATATCAGCCGCTACAATGGTCGAGCGTTAATCATGCCAAACACCATCCCACCGGTAACGGATACCGAAATGGCACTAGCTTACCGTGACCGCATCATGGCAGAGCAGCCAAGCGAACAATTCAAACCGCTAATGGCACTTTACCTGACAGATAACACAACACCTGAAGAAATTCGCAAAGCGAAAGAGTCTGGTGCAGTCGTGGCGGCAAAGCTTTACCCAGCAGGCGCAACAACCAACTCTGATTCAGGCGTAACATCCGCTAAAAAGATCTACCACGTACTAGAAGCAATGCAGGAAGTTGGCATGCTACTTTTGGTACACGGTGAAGTAACGACACACGATGTTGATATCTTTGACCGTGAGAAGCAGTTCCTAGACACAGTACTAGCACCGATTGTGAACGACTTCCCTAACCTGAAGATTGTTCTAGAGCACATCACAACCGCCGAAGCTGCAAACTTCGTGAAGAACGCGAACGACAACGTAGCCGCAACCATTACTGCTCACCACCTGCTTTATAACCGTAATCACATGTTGGTTGGCGGCATTAAGCCACACTTCTACTGCTTACCTATCCTTAAACGTAACACTCACCAATTAGCACTAATTGAAGCGGCAACAAGCGGCAGCAAGAAGTTCTTCTTAGGTACAGACTCTGCACCACATGCGAAAGGCGCAAAAGAATCGGCATGTGGTTGTGCGGGTTCTTACACGGCACACGCTGCGGTTGAGTTATACGCTGAAGCGTTCGAGCTAGAAGGTAAGCTTGAAAACCTAGAAGCTTTCGCAAGCCACAATGGCCCAGATTTCTACGGTATTCCACGTAATACAGACACCATCACTCTTGTAAAAGAAGAGTGGGATGTCGCTGAAACCATGCCTTTCGGGTCTGACATTGTTGTGCCAATCCGTGGCGGAGAGACGATTGCTTGGGCAGTTAAATAAGAGCTTGAATGATCAAATAATAGCTTTGGCGGTTACATAAAGCCGTCTCGATAAACCAAGCTTTTATTTCAGTTCCTCCCGTCTCAACCTTAATGTAAGTTGACGATATTGATAAGCCAGCAGCGTTCAAAATTGCTGGCTTTTTTCATGAGCCCAATTTGGCGTATATCTAATGTAAAGCTTATACCAATCATCTTAAAAACCAGTCACCCTCGCTTATTGTGAATACCAAGTACCCCATTCCATACACAGATTCAATAAGAGTTGCATGATACCGTTCTGCTGATTATTCTCACTTCATCACAACGTACCCCACAGAGATAAAACAATGGAAAGTACCTACACCTACCCTATTGGTGAGCCAGGAAAAAAATGGCAAGAAGCAGAGCGTCAAGCATGGTTTGCTCAAACAACGGTCAAGCGTGAATACCAACAAGAAGTCGTGCCAAAAATTAAAGCACTGGCAGACAGCTTTGACATCGAGCAATACGGCGCACTGAGCTACGACGAAGCTCGCTTCCCACTCTTTGCTATCAAGAGCAAAAACTGGGATGCATCAAAGCCAACGATTCTCGTAACAGGTGGTGTTCACGGTTACGAAACCAGTGGTGTACATGGCGCGATCAAATTCGCTGCAACTCAAGCAGAAAAATACACTGCACACTTCAACATTGTTGTCGCACCTTGTGTGAGCCCTTGGGGTTACGAAGTCATCAACCGCTGGAACCCAAATGCTGTTGATCCAAACCGCTCTTTTTATGACGGTACGCCTGCTGAAGAATCAGCAAACCTGCGTGCATTAGTTGCGTCTCTGCCAGAAGTATTGGTTCACGTTGATCTTCACGAGACAACCGATTCTGATGAAACTGAATTCCGCCCTGCACTCGCTGCACGTGATGGTATTGAGTACATAGAAGGCATGATCCCAGACGGTTTCTACACGGTGGGTGATACCGAAAACCCTCAACCTGAATTCCAAGCCGCTGTCATCGCTTCAGTTGAAAAAGTAACGCACATTGCACCTGCGGATGATGAAGGCAAGATCATTGGTTCAGACGTCACTCAACACGGCGTAATTAACTACCCAATGAAGAAGCTTGGTTTATGTGGTGGTGTGACTGATTGTAAATACGGCACAACTACTGAGGTTTACCCAGACAGCGACAAAGTAACAGACGAAGAGTGTAACGATGCTCAAGTTGCTGCTGTTGTTGGGGCTTTAGATTACGTTATTCAGCACGAATTGAACGCGTAAGAGCAGACCCGCTAATAACTAGAAGTGGGCACCTAGAGCCAAGAACTAGGAGCTAAGAACTAAAAGAGCCACAAGTCACTACTCACTTGTGGCTCTTTTTTGTTTCTCTTTCGCTGATTTCTTCTATGGCATAAAAAAGCTCCCTTGCACGAGGTGCAAGGGAGCTTTGAATCTGCTGATTAGAGTAAGCCCCTATCTAGAGACTGACTTAATTCGCGATTTACTTAGTTGCTGGAGTAACTGTTTCTTGCCCTTTACCGACTTCAGTCAGTAGGCCTTTCAGCAAGCTTACACAGCCAAGCAGAAGAATGATCGTAAACGGCAGTGCTGCAATAATCGTAATGGATTGCAGTGCTTGAATTGATTGAGTACCACCAATCCACAACATCACCATTGCGATAGCGCCTGAGATAACCGCCCAAACCACTTTCTGTTTCACTGGTACTTCAAGTTTACCACCCGCCGTCATGCCATCGATAACGATAGAACCTGAATCTAGTGTTGTAACGAAAAACACGATGATCAGCGCAACTGCGATAACAGACAGGATGCTACCAAACTCGTAAGCATCTAACATGTAAAACAAGCTTAGAGATACGTCTGTGATGCCTTGGTCAAGGCCAAGTTGCCCCACCTGATTAATCACTTGTTCGATAGCCACGCTACCGAAGATAGACATCCAAGCTGAAGTTACTAACGTTGGAATGATCAGTACACAAAGTAGGAACTCACGAACCGTACGGCCTTTAGAAATACGTGCTACGAACATACCGAAGAAAGGTGCATACGCTACCCACCATGCCCAGTAGAACACAGTCCAGCCATGAAGCCATGTTGTGTCTTCACGATCCGCACTTTGGCTCAACGCGACGATGTTTTTCACATAGCCTGTTACAGCCGTTGCCATCGAATCAAGCACAGTTGTGAAGTTCAATACCGCAATAAGACCAAGGAATACGAACGCAATAACCATGTTCAGGTTACTGAGGAACTTAACACCACCGTCCATGCCACGAAGAACAGAAATGATCGCCAAGCCCATGATCAGAACGATAATCGATTGCTGAAGGAAGATGTTGTTATCCAAGCCAAACACGTGGCTGATACCACTTGCTGCTTGTATGCCACCTAAGCCCAATGAAGTCGCAAGACCGAACAGAGTCACCAGTACGGTTAGTACGTCGATAACATCAC
The DNA here is from genome assembly GCF_947488985.1 of uncultured Vibrio sp. Classification (GTDB taxonomy): domain Bacteria; phylum Pseudomonadota; class Gammaproteobacteria; order Enterobacterales; family Vibrionaceae; genus Vibrio. The sequence continues at coordinate 32,251 of NZ_CANLBV010000032.1, read as the reverse complement.
CGGTTTTGCCCCATACTCGCTCACCCAAAATTGGGTAGAACACAGAGCGCATTGATAGCGGCAGACCTTTATTGTAAACAAAGTACGCTAGGCAAAGTGCCGTCATGCCATAGATAGCCCATGCATGAAACCCCCAGTGGAATACGGTTGCACCCAGTGCTAATTCACGACCAGCTGCTGTAAAAGGTTCAGCGTCTAATGGCGTTCCGAACCAGTTCGTGAAGAACGCAGTTGGCTCTGCAACACCCCAGAAGATAAGTCCAATACCCATACCCGCTGCGAATAACATCGCAATCCAAGATGCCATTGAATAGTCCGCTGTCGCGTCTTCACCACCTAAGCGAACTTTGCCTAGAGGTGAGAATGCAAGAACAACGGCAAAAACTAACATGATGTTGGCTCCCCACATAAACAGGAAGTCAAACTTTGATAGAACAGCCCCCTTAATAGAATCAATTGCAGCTTTAGCATCTGCAGGAGGAAGAGCAAGAAGAGTGATGATGAAAAGAAGAGATAAGCCGACTGAGGCTACGCAGACGGTGTTATGGACATCCATGCCCCATTTGCTGACGTTATCTTGACCAACTTGATAGTCAGTAGAATCAATACTGTATTTTTTGATTTAAAACTCATAAATTATGATGTACGCATATCCGGATCAACGAATATTAGGACGATCTCCATATCCAACTACTACTTGATTGGCTCGCCGAACCACCTAAATAAAAGGCAATAAAAATCACAATAGTTAGTGATAAATGGACTTACTGGCTCAATCCCAAGGTGCGGATTATAGCACAGCTCAAAGTATTTTGACGGAGATTCATCTCAACAGTCACCCAAACCACCGTTAATAGAGATAGTCAACCCAATAACGAAAGCAACTAAAAACCATTAAAAACAATGCTTTAAATAGAAACTGCGATAAGTGAAATCTCATCAAAACTTTCTAAAGATAATTCCAATAACCACCAAATTTGCTTATAGCTCTAATTAAAAATCTAACTATAAGCGTAGAGAAAGTTACCTAAGATAAAAGAGAAATCAGTGTTAATTTCACTCATTCTGTCAATGCTACCGAGCCAAACTCGCCGTATAGAACTCGCTCCTTGACGATGAAAATGCTCATTGAACACAGCTCCAATGGCGTCAATATGAATGGCATGGTGTTAATGAGTTGCACAATACCAGATGATTTGTAGGGCGTTTGTTTCTTAAGTAAAAAATAGTTCATTAAACTTTACAAAAAGTTCATACTGTTCTACCCAAAAAGCTGCCGCGAATAAACACATAAAACTGAGGTAGTGAATACTTGGATGTTTGGGATAGGCAATATAAAAGGAATTATGATGACAAAGATTAAAAAGGGCTTGCTCACTCTTATCGCCACTACCTTGTGTGCTCCAGTTACGTTGGCAGAAACGTACAACTGGAAAATGCAGACCATCTGGAGCGGTGGCTCTACACAGCAACAGATTATCGAACAATTTTCACACAATGTTCAGCAACAAACCAACGGAGAGATCAACATAGAGGTACTGGCCAACGGTGCCATTGTGCCTTACAACCAGTCTTTGCAATTTGTAAAGATGGGCGTACTGCAAATGCATAAAAGTGGCCCTTGTTTCTATAGCGGTTTGGATACCGCATTTGGTTTACTGTGTGATTTAACCGCCGCTTATGACAGTCCTGCTCAGTTTATGGGTTGGTATCGTGACGGGGGTGGCATTGAGCTGGCTCGTGAGCTGTATGAAAAATATGGCCTGTATTACATTGGGCCTGTGCTTTGGGGGACAGAGTCTCTACCGAGTAAAGTGGCGATCAATAGTGTCGATGACTTTAAAGGGCTGAAGGTTCGCATGCCGGAAGGCCCGTCTTCGGATCTATTTCGCTCGATTGGCGCGGCACCTGTCACCGTACCGGGCTCAGAGGTTTACACCAGTTTAGATAAAGGCGTAGTCGATGCCGCTGACTGGGGTACGTTGAGCATGAACGTACAAACGGGTTTGCATGATGTTGCTCCATACGCCCTCTATCCCGGCATCCACGCCACGCCAGCCAGTGATGTAGCGATCAACCTCGCTTTATGGAATCAGCTCTCCAAACGCCACCAACAAATACTGGAAGAACAGGTGACTGTGCTTTCCGATCAAATGGTTGAAACCTTCACTCAAGCGGATAACGAAGCGGCTGCGTCTGCGGCTGAAAACGGCATTACGCTTATCGATTGGTCACCAGAGGAGCGCGCCAAATTTAAGGTAGCCGCTCAGAAAGTATGGGAAAAGTACGCTAGCAAAAGCCCAATGGCGCAGAAAATCTATGACTCACAATTTGAGTACTTAACTAAGATTGGCGCTCTTTAAGTCATTGTCACTTAATGAATTAAGGATTAAATCATGGGTAAGAAAGACCAACTTAAACGCGTCAGTGACACGCTCAGCTTGTGTTTCATCATCGCGGTATTATTGACCGGATATGAAGTGGTCAGCCGTTATGTGTTTAATGCACCCACAACTTGGGTACATGAGACCACCATCATGCTAGTGGCATTTGGCTTTATGCTGGGTGGGGTGGTGACCCTGTACGAACGCACTCATATCACGATCAACCTGCTCACCGATAGACTCAGTGGTATGGCCAAATCGGTATTAAATTTGACCGCCTCCATTGTGTCGGTGTTTTATCTGGCGACAGTTGGCTATGGTTCATATGTGATCACAAAGCAAGCGTGGATGTTTAAAGAGACCTCAGGTACGGCGTGGAACTCTCCGATGCCAGTCATCCTAAAGACGCTATTAACCCTGTGTTTGGCACTGATGTTACTGATTGCCACCTATCAAACCATTAAGCATACGTTTTTGTTGGTCAAACAGTTGAAAGCCAAACTGACCTCAAGATTTAAAAAAGAGGTGGACTATGGCTATTAGTTTTCTGACCCCTGTTTTATTGCTGTCGGTATTGGCACTGCTTATTTTAGGCGTGCCACTAGCCTTCTCTACTGGGGCGGCGGCGAGTGGCTTAGTGCTGTTTAATTTCGGCGTAGATGGATTGGCACTAATTGCCACGCGCATTTATGGCTTGATGAGCTCATATTCATTTGTCGCTATTCCGATGTTCGTGATGATGGCGACCACCTTAGAGCGCTCAGGGGTAACCAAAGATCTGTTCCGCGTTATGTACCTGCTGGCAGGGAAGATCAAAGGTGGCTTGGCGATCCAAACCTTGTTTGTGTCCATTATCTTGGCTTCAATGTCTGGGATCATTGGCGGAGAAATTGTATTGTTGGGCGTATTAGCCCTGCCCGAGATGCTCAAACGCGGTTACGACAAGAAATTGGCCATCGGTACTGTTTGTGCAGGCGGTGCATTAGGCACCATGATCCCTCCGAGCGTAGTGCTGATTGTTTATGGTCTCGCCACGGAAACTAACATTGGTGATCTGTTTATTGCGGTGCTGGTACCGGGCCTGATGTTGGCGAGCTTTTACATGCTGTACGTACTGTATGTGGCGTTCCGCTATCCAGAAAAAGCACCTGTCGCCAGTATGGAAGAACTGCAGATCAGCAAACAAGAAAAGCGACGCTTGTTAAAAGGCACCTTATTACCTATTTTTGTAGCGTTCTGGGTGCTGTTCTGTATCTATTCCGGCATTGCCTCTATCAATGAAGCCGCCGCTATGGGCGTGATCGGTGCCCTACTCTCTACCTATATTCGTAACGAGCTGACGTTTGATTTGGTCAAACAAACCTGCGTGCAAACCATGAAAGTGTGCGGGATGATCATGTGGATCGTCTTTGGCGCGACCGCGCTAATTGGCGTCTTCAATATGTTCGGCGGATCAACCTTTGTCTCCAATTACATTCAGCAGTTAGACGTATCGCCACTGTCTATTTTGCTGTTTATGATGCTGATATTGTTCGTGCTGGGCGTGTTTATGGATTGGATAGGCATCTGCTTATTAACCATGCCGATTTTTGTGCCCATCATTAGCGGGCTCGGTTATGACCCCGTTTGGTTCGGTGTGCTATTCACTTTGAATATGCAGCTCTCATACCTTACGCCACCCTTTGGCCCTGCCGCATTTTACTTAAAAGGTGTTGTCTCAAAAGACATCACCATGACCATGATTTACAGCTCGTTTGTACCATTCATTGCCATACAAATGGTCGCTATCGCACTGCTGATCGCGTTCCCTTCATTGGCAACATGGTTACCTGAAATGCTGAGATAATAAAAGACGAAGACAACGGCTGATTCGCCATTGGACGATTCAATGGCTCAGCTAGATTTTAATGCTGGTGAAACACTGGCGAGATACATGGGATTCACTCTGTTCGCAAGGAGCATCCGCAAGGAGTATTAATGGACTATTTAAGCTTTCACGATCAAATGGCTCACTATTTTAAAAGGCCGCATAATAACAAGATCCCCTTGCAACCGATCACGGGCGAGGCAGCTTGGTTTGGTAAAGACTTGCAACAAACCCCGGAGCAGTGGCTGTTTCATTTTTCTGACGCCGACAATCAAGAGTTGTGGCGGGCGGTTGAGCTAAGCAAGGAGGTCCCCGCATCAGCCATCAACCGCAACAACTTTACGCTAGAGAACTTACAGCAACGCTGTCAACGTTGGAAAACCCAGCTGAGCACAGGTTTGGGGGTAGTTATCATACGTGGCTTACAACTTGACGGTCGCTCGGAACAAGATTGTGAGCGACTGTTTTGGGGATTAGGTCACCATCTGGGGTTACCCGGCGCTCAAAATGCACGACAAGAATTACTTGGTCACGTGACCGATTGCAGTAATGGCGACAATGATCTCGATGAGCGCCTGTATCGCACCAATGAGCATATTGCCTATCACTGTGATGCGGCGGATGTGGTGGGTTTATTGTGTCTTCAACCGGCTAAACAGGGCGGACGCAGTAAGGTGGTCAGCTCGGTAACTTTATATAATGAACTGTTGCAAGCACACCCTGAGCTAGTTGATCGTTTATTTTCACCCTTTAGGCTCGATCTGCGCGATAAGGGCAGCGAGGAGTCATGGATTTGGGTTGATCCTTGTACCTATGACGATAACCAGTTACGTACTTTCTATCACAGTGATTATTTTCGCAGTATTGAGCGCCACCCTCATTATCAATTAACCGATGAAGAACAGGCGATCTTGGACTTCTATGACAATAAAGCCAAGGAGGAAGGTGTGCCGTTAGAGATGGACATGCAAGTCGGTGATATCCAGCTGATCAGCAACCATATCACACTGCACTCTCGTACTCATTACCTTGACGATCCGCAAGCGAAACGACACTTGTTACGCCTATGGTTGTCTTTGTAAAAACAGCCTCTGTAATAGCGATATAAGTAAAAAATACTCAAGCAAAAAAAACCGCGCTAAATAGCGCGGTACCTTGGGCTCAGTTGATGGGGGGTTACCTTTCATTATTATTATCAAAAAACTCTTATCGAGCGATATCTTTTATAGATCGATAGCCATCAAATATCGCTTTGTTTCAATTTGAGACGCATCGCATGCAGCACCGGCTCGGTATAACCACTTGGCTGAGCGCCGCCTTCAAAGACCAACTGACACGCCGCCGAAAATGCAATACTGTTTTCAAAGTCCGGTGCCATATTACGGTAACTTGGATCCGCAGCATTTTGCTCGTCCACCACTGCGGCCATGCGTTTCATGGTTTGCATCACTTGGGTTTCATCGCAAATCCCATGGCGTAACCAGTTGGCAATATGTTGGCTTGAAATACGCAGCGTAGCGCGGTCTTCCATCAAGCCGACATTGTTGATATCAGGCACTTTCGAACAACCTACGCCTTGGTCAATCCAACGAACTACGTAACCAAGAATACCTTGGGTATTGTTGTCCAGTTCATTTTGGATATCTTGAGCAGTCAGTTTTTGATTGCCTAGCAGCGGGATAGTCAGGATATCGTCGACATTGGCTCTCACTCGCTCACGCAACTCTTTCTGACGACTTGGTACACTCACTTTGTGATAGTGCAACGCATGCAAAGTCGCCGCTGTTGGCGATGGTACCCATGCGGTATTTGCTCCCGCTTGAGGATGGCCGATTTTCGCGTCCATCATCTTGGCCATGTTGTCCGGCTCTGGCCACATGCCCTTACCAATCTGGGCTTTACCTTGCAGGCCACAAGCTAAGCCAAGATCAACGTTTTGATCTTCGTATGCGCCAATCCATGTCATGGTTTTCAGCTGTGTTTTAGGAGCAAAAGGACCCGCTTCCATACTGGTGTGGATCTCATCACCCGTTCGGTCTAGGAAACCTGTATTGATGAACACGACACGGTCTTTGGCTGCGCGAATACACTCTTTCAAGTTCACAGAGGTACGACGCTCTTCGTCCATGATGCCGACTTTAATCGTGAAGCGCTCTAGCCCTAACGCATCTTCGATTCGACCAAACAGTTCATTGGTGAAAGCGACTTCTTCAGGGCCATGCATCTTAGGTTTAACAATATTGATGCTGTTCGCGGTCGAGTTTTGGTAAGGGCTATTACCCTTTAAATCGTGCATTGCGATAAGCGATGTCACCATGCCATCCATGATACCTTCAGGCACTTCATTACCTTCGGCATCAATAATCGCAGGGTTAGTCATTAAGTGGCCCACGTTGCGTATGAACAACATGCTGCGACCTTTAAGCGAGATTTCACCCCCCGTCACACTGGTGTATTGACGATCATGGTTTAGGTTACGAACGATAGTTTTGCCGTTTTTCTCTAGCGACTCTTGCAGGTCGCCCTTCATTAAGCCTAACCAGTTGCGGTAAGCCAATGCTTTGTCTTCACCGTCAACCGCAGCGACAGAATCTTCGCAATCCATAATCGTGGTCAGTGCCGATTCCACCAACACATCTTTAATGCCCGCGACATCGACGCTACCAATTGGCGCGCTCGGATCGATTTGAATTTCGATATGGAGATTGTTGTGTTTAAGCAGAATACAAGAAGGTGCGCTTGCGTCTCCTTGATAGCCAATAAACTGGTTACGATCAATGAGAGTGACTTCTTCGCCATTATCTAGCGTTGCTGTCAGCGTGTTGCCAATGCTCACATTGCTGATGCTGTATTTGGTCACGTCTTTATGAGAAACACCATTCAGCGGTGCGGCATCATCAAGGAACTCACGAGCGTAGGCCACCACTTTAGCACCGCGAACAGGATTAAAGCTGCCGCCTTTCTCTGCACCGTCGCTTTCACTGATCACATCGGTGCCGTACAGCGCATCATATAGGCTGCCCCAACGCGCGTTGGCGGCATTCAGTGCAAAACGAGCATTCATGATAGGCACAACCAGTTGCGGCCCTGCTTGAGTCGCAATTTCTGGCTCTATGCTTGCGGTCGTCACTTGAAAGTCATCGCCTTCAGGCACTAGGTAACCAATCTGCAGCAAGAACTGTTTATACTCTGCCGCATCTAGCGTTTGTCCTGCACGCTCTTGGTGCCAAGCGTCTATTTGATGTTGCAGGTCTTCACGCTTGATCAGCAATGCGCGGTTCTTGGGAGCCAGATCTTCAAGAATGGTTGCAAATGATTGCCAAAAGTCCTCTGCGATAATGCCTGTACCAGGGATCACCTGCTCATTAATTAATTGGTAAAGGGTGCTATCAATGCTCAAGCTTCCCTGTTGAATACGACTGCTCATAAAATCTCTCTCAAACTTACTGATGACAACTAAATCAATTTGCGTAACTGATTTAAATCTATGTAAATGGCCTAAATTTAGCTAATTTATGCCGTTTATACTGGATATTCATTTAAAAAATACCCGACAAACTGTGTTATTCCGTCACACCACTCTCAATTTCATTGGCGACACTTTTAATCAAGCGACGCATCCATTGGTGATCTGGATTGGTTTGTAACAAGGGGCTCCATGCCATCTTCACCTCAAAGGGTTCAATCGCAAATGGGGCAGGTTTGATCAACAACCTCGGGTTATTCCGCTGCAATTGCGCGGCCTTGGTTGGAATGGTTAGGATCAGATTTTTCTGTTGTGCGAACAGAATGGCCGACAAATAGTGTCGGGTAAACACCGTAATATTGCGCGTTTTCCCAATCCGCATTAACGCTTCATCAATCCAGCCAAGCTTTTGTGCTTCGCTTGGGTTGATCCCGACACCGGTGCCCATCCCCGTCTTGCTGACCCAAATATGCTGCGCCTTTAGATAAGACAAAATATCGAAGTTGTCGGCGATCGGGTTATCACAACTAAATAGACACGAGAACCCGTCATGCCAAAGGCTCATCTGGTGAAACGACTGTGGAATGTCGTCAAAACGGTTGATTATGATATCCACCGTGCCTTGCTCGACATCCTGATAGCTCACGTCACTTGGCGTCATGATATCCAGCCGAATTTTCGGCGCGATTTCACTCAACTTTTTCAATAATGGCTGAATAATGGTCGATTCCGCGTAGTCACTCGCCATAATCCGAAACACTCGCTCACTGTCTTCGGCATGAAACTCAGTGGTCGGTTGCAATGTCTTTTCTACATTGGCCAAGATGTTGCGGATCAGTGGTTGCAACTTTTGCGCGCGCTCGGTCGGCACCATCCCTTCACTGGTTCTCACCAACAACGGATCGTCAAGGAGATCACGCAATCGACGTAGGCCATTACTCATTGCTGGTTGAGTGATCCCGAGTTGATTGGCTGCTCGTGTCACGTTTCGCTCACGCAGTAACATGTCTAAATACACAAGCAAATTAAGGTCTATACGAGCAATATTCATAAGAAAAATACCGAATATAATAACTATAAATTAACAAAATTATCACATACGTGGTTATTCTTTGTCCATAGCAAAGTTTTAATCCAAGCCAATTTGGCAACCATACCCCACGTGAAACTAAGGAATAGTTATGTCGCAAATTACACAAGATATCGAAATGATAGAAGTTGCAAAAAGCGCTGCAGGTGCTCCATGGGATGCAATCAATGCTGAATCTGCTGCTCGTATGCGAGCTCAAAACAAATTCAAAACAGGTCTAGATATCGCGCAATACACGGCAGATATCATGCGTGCGGATATGGAGGCTTACGATAAAGACAGCTCTCAATACACTCAGTCTTTAGGTTGCTGGCATGGTTTTATCGGTCAACAAAAGCTGATTTCTATTAAGAAACATTTTGATGGCAAGACAGATCGCCGCTACCTATACCTTTCAGGTTGGATGGTTGCTGCACTTCGCTCAGACTTTGGTCCACTTCCAGACCAATCAATGCATGAGAAAACCTCGGTTGCAGGCCTAGTAGAAGAACTATACACATTCCTGCGCCAAGCTGATGCACGTGAACTGGGTGGTTTATTCCGTGAGCTAGACGCTGCACGTGAAGCGGGCGACGTTAACCAACAAGACCTTATCCAAGACAAAATCGACAATCACGTAACACACGTGGTGCCAATCATCGCAGATATCGATGCAGGTTTCGGTAACGCAGAAGCGACTTACCTAATGGCTAAGCAGATGATTGAAGCTGGCGCATGTTGTCTACAAATTGAAAACCAAGTTGCCGATGAGAAGCAATGTGGTCACCAAGACGGCAAAGTAACGGTTCCTCACGCTGACTTCCACGCAAAACTTCGCGCACTTCGTTACGCTTTCCTTGAACTAGGTATCGACAACGGCGTTATTGTTGCTCGTACCGATTCTCAAGGTGCTGGCCTAACAAAAGAAATCGCAGTAGTGAAAGAGCCGGGCGACCAAGGTGATATCTACAACTCATACCTAGATGTTGAAGAGATCGATGTTGCAGATATGGCAGAAGGGGATGTTTGCTTTAACCGTGACGGCAAGCTAGTTCGACCTAAGCGTCTACCTTCAGGCTTATACCAATTCCGCCAAGGTACTGGTGAAGACCGTTGTGTATTCGACTGTATTGAAGCAATCAACGCAGGTGCTGACCTACTTTGGATTGAGACTGAGAAGCCACACATTGGTCAAATCAAAGAGATGATGGACGGCGTTCGTAAAGTTCATCCTAACGCGAAACTGGTTTACAACAACTCTCCATCATTCAACTGGACGCTAAACTTCCGTCAGCAAGCTTACGATGCATTGGTTGCTGAAGGTAAAGATGTATCAGCTTACGACCGTGCAAACCTAATGAGCGCGGAATACGACGAAACGGAACTGTCTGCAAGTGCTGACGAGAAGATTCGTACATTCCAAGCGGACGCATCTCGTGAAGCGGGTATCTTCCACCACTTGATTACACTACCGACTTACCACACTGCAGCGCTGTCTACCGACAACCTTGCGAAAGAGTACTTCGGCGACCAAGGCATGCTGGGTTACGTTGCAAATGTTCAACGTAAAGAGATCCGCCAAGGCATCGCATGTGTTAAACACCAAAACATGTCTGGTTCAGACATCGGTGATGACCACAAAGAGTACTTCGCTGGTGAGAATGCACTAAAAGCAGCAGGCGAAGCGAATACGTCTAACCAATTTGATTAATCGCTAGCAGTTTTAATTAGTCGCTAACGCTCTTGATTAATCGTTAACGCTAAAGCCTTCCCCGCCCTTCTCTCTTACTTCGGTAAGAGCCGGGGGAAGGCTTTGAGATAAAGCTTGTACTGCCGGCTTTATCTCAAAGTCTAAGAATTGTGTTCTACACCACGGTCAGCTAAGCAACATCTGTTTAAGCTAACTGTATTCATGTTTGTTGAAATTCCTGTTTGTTGATATTTCTTTTGATTGAGAGTGCCTATGACTTCAATACCTAAACACCTACAAGATGCAAAAACGCTGCTATCAGAAAATGGTTTCGCAAAGGGTGATACTTGGTATCACGGCACGTCTTCAGCCTTGCTTGCTTCAATTAAAGGCCAAGGACTGAAGCGCTCAGGAGACAAAGCACTCAATGAAGCCGCTTCAAAAACCATGGCAACGATTGGCAATAACTACACTGAATCGGTTGAGCCTGTGTTCCTAACTCAGAGTAAAGAGCTGGCGTATTACTGGGCGCAACAAACCGTTCGTGAGCGCAGTGTTCGCTTCGAAGGGGAAGAACAACCTATCGTGTTAGCGGTAAACCTGTTTGAAAAACAGCGTGCAAAAGTAAGGCCGGACGTGGGGGCGATGAGCCTGTTAATGATGAGTGTGGGTGAGCAATTCATGGCTCACATAGCTAAGGTTTATCAAGAGAACAACATCGCAGGCCCAGACATTGAACTTCGCACTGCTGATCGTATGGATTACTTGAACAAGCTGGGAATGGCTTACATTGATGAAGACATCAGCCGAGCGTGCATCAGCCCTTTGTTTGAGCCTCAGCTAACCCTTTAAGCTTGATCGTTGTTTAAGCTTACTCATATTTTAAGCTTATTCATCTTTTAAACTTATTCACCTTTTAAACCCAGTCACGACGGTTGCCCATTGCGAGCACGGTAAAGACGAACAAAGCATCAAAAAAGCCCCGACTTAAACAAGTCAGGGCCGTTGTACGAACGGTTAGTGCGTAGTATCAGTTAGTACGGGCTGTCAGATAGCAACGCTTACTATTATTCGATGTCTTGAACGTTCATCACTAACTGTTCCCAGTTGCGCTGATTTTCCATATCGTGCTCTAGCCCTTGGTCGTCAGCAATTTGGAAGCGCTTCACCGCTGGCGTTTTGCTTGTGGCTTGATACAGCCAATAAGCTTCGGCTTTAAGCGCTTCGTCGATGGGTTTATCAATAGACTCGTACACCATCTGTTTACAAGCATTAATGGATTCTGCTGGGAATTTAGAGATGCGCTGAGCTAGGGCATCCACATAAGGACCAATCTCGTCCGGCTCTAATGCTTTGTTGATTGTGCCGTAGGCTTCTGCTTCGTCAGCCGTAAAATCACGAGCACTCAACACAATCTCAAGCGCACGCCCTAGGCCCACTTGTCGAGCCATACGAGAAGCACCGCCACCACATGGTAAGATCCCCATGCCCACTTCCATCTGCATAAATTTGTATTTACCACGCGCCGCGAATCGCATATCACAAGCCAAGGCAAATTCATGACCGCCCCCACGCGCAAACCCTTCAAGTTTGGCAATGGTAGCCTGTGGAAGTTTGCTGATGCGTTCAAGTACGGCTTGCAAGTCGAGCAATTTGGCTTCATCACGAGAGACCGCTTCTGTCGACATATCTTTCAGTAAGTTTGTATCGTAGTGACACACCCAAATCTCCGGATGAGCTGATTGAAATACCACCACCTTCACACTGCGATCGCGCTCAAGACGTAATGCGAGTCCATTAAGGTCTGATAACATTTCTTGACCTTGAACATTCACGGTTCCAAAATCAAAAGTGACATACAAGATTGCTTCATCTTGTTTGGCGGTAAACGTTGCGTAGCCTTCGTAAGTCATATCCATTTCCTTCTTCAATTGAGTTGCTTGTTACTACACTGTTAGCGAGTGGTTAAACTTTAGCCTTGCAACCCGTCACTAACAATCAATGAAAAAGCGAAACAGTATTTACAAACATTGAATAAATCTTAACCATTACAAGCAATTCATCACGTTATCGAAGGTTCTATGGTTCAACAAAAAAGTGACTCAATATTAGCCACTTATGTCATTACTTTGCAACTTGTCTACTCAGCTGCTTACCAAGCATAAGTCTCAATCACATTTTTCTTCGCCATTGGATTATGCGCAATATGATTATTAATGTTATCAAGAAATGGCTGACGCACCCCAGGCCACTCACCACGCATGGTCGCGATGTTATTGCCATGGTCACCCCAGTAAAAACATGGGAAGTCATCCATATTTTCCAACAAGAACTTCTCTTCTTCTAAGATCTGCAACGGTGTTGGCAGCACAAAATCGCCTCGGTTAACCTCTCGTTCAAGTTCACTTCCCGGCTGAACCGCCAGCGCCATTGGCGCAATCGCATCTGGCTTCATAATGTTAAGCAAGCTGGTGGTGTTTTCCGCGTGCTCTTTAGAACGCTCTTTACCGCCTAGACCAAAAATAAATGAGGCCAAGACTCGAATATCCGCCTCTCGTGCCATTTCCATGCCTGCTATCGCATGTTCACGCGTCATACCCTTTTTGATTCTCTCTAGGACGATCGGATCGCCAGACTCAAGCCCAGAGTACGCAGTGGTCAGGCCGGCCGAGCGCAGCTCTTTTAGCTCAGAGATACTCTTACGTCGAAAATCATTAAAACCAGAGTACAGCGCAAGGTGTTTCAGCTCAGGGAAGGTCACCTTAATCTTATCGATAATAGTTAATAGCTTATCGGTACGCATCGCCATCACATTACCGTCAATTAAAAAGATCGATTCCACCTTACGGTAGATCAGCCTCGCTTCATCGATATCTTTCAAGATGTCTTCTAAATCACGGACTTTAAAACGTTTATCATCGAACATGGTGCAGAACGTACACTGGTTATTACTGCAACCCAGTGTGGTTTGAATCAGAACACTTTCCGCTTCCATCCAAGGGCGGTAGATTTTACCTTCAAAATGCATATTAAGCTCCTCAGCTAAAGATCTGTGATAGGTGTCGTTTTGTTGCCGAACAGTCTAACGCTGAGGTTTCGTCGTGATAAGAATGAGAAACCAACAATCAGTATTAAGAAAAAGTGAACAATGAGGTATGAAGGTGAGAGATTAAACAAAAAAACGCCGAAGGCATCAACCATCGGCGATGTTATCAATTTACCGTTATCAATTAAGAGAGAACAGATTCGATAGCCGCCACGACTTTCGCATTATTATCGGCGTTTAACGCATCAGAATGAGGCGGTGAAAAACGACGTGCATCGTTGTCGTAATATTTTCCAGAGGCGTCAGCAAACTCGTCAGACAATGCCGCGCGCACAAGAATGTCTGCGCCAATACTTAAATCATTACCGTCCATACCATAGGCTTCCTTAACCAGCTTACTACCAAGAAAAGAAGCTGGATTCACCGCAACCACCAACGGACCATGCCCTTTTAGCTCAGCAGCCAGATGTGCCGACCACATGGTAATCGCGAGCTTAGATTGGGCGTAAACCTGACCATCAGCAGCCTTGGCATCAGGGCTCACCAAGGCATTAAGATTTACTGGTGCCTGTGCGGCTGAAGAGAGATTAACAATACGACCTGAATCATCAAATAGCGGCAACAACTTCTGTGTCAGCAAGTACGGGGCAATGGTGTTCACCACAAAACGCGTATCTAGATTATCTTTGGTGGTAATGGTCGGGACGTTATACACCCCTGCATTATTGATCAATACATCAAGTTTGCCGTGCTGCTTTGTTACGGCATCCGCCAGCGCTTCAACCTCTTGCAAGCTAGAAAGATCGCCAACATAACCTTCAACTTTGGCATCAGGATAAACCTGATCCAGCATCGCTTTAACGCTGTCGAGTTTACTTGGGTTACGACCATGGATAAGCACATGGTGCCCCTCTTTCACGAGCATTTTTGCGGTTTCTAGACCAATACCATCGGTTGACCCAGTAATTAGAATTGTCTTTTTCATCGAATGTGCTCCGTAAACTCAATAATATTAACCAGTTAATATAGAAGAGGAACCTTTAAAATCAAGGCAATACACTTTGCCACAAGATAAAATTCCACTCTTCAATACCCCACCATATTAGTACAAAGCGCCCAACCTTATTATTGATAAAAACTAAAAACTGATTCCATATTTCACCCGCTAATCAATCACACATATGCGCCTATAATTGCCTCATAAAAACCAGACACCCCTTAAACCAAGTACATTCCATAAATCAAACACAATAACGGACAGAGGTTGAACATCATGAAAGCAACGGTTATTCGTAAATTCGGTGGTACAGAAGTATTTGAATCAGCAGAGATCGCTAAGCCAGAAGTAAAAGCTGGCCATGTGCTGGTAAAAGTTGCCGCTTCAAGCATCAACACAATTGACATGATGATTCGTGATATGGGTGAAGCGCTGCCTTTCCATCCCCCTCTACCTGGAGTGTTAGGCATGGACTTTGCGGGTACGGTCGAAGCAATCGGTGACGGTGTCACTGAATGCTCCGTCGGCGATGAAATTTATGGCTGTGCGGGTGGCCTCGCTGATTTGCAAGGTTCGCTAGCTGAGTACATGTTGGCCGACATAAACCTAGTGGCTCACAAGCCAAACAACCTATCAATGCGTGAAGCCGCAGCACTGCCACTTGTTGGTATTACCGCTTATGAGGGCCTTACTCGCGCAGGTATCCAAGCGGGGCAGCAAGTGCTGGTTCATGGTGGTGCCGGGGGAGTTGGTCACGTAGCCGTGCAACTTGCCAAGCACTTCGGTGCAGATGTATACGCAACAGGAACGGCCGGTGAGCAAGGTACCCTTATCTCACAGCTCGGTGCCACTGCCATTGATTTTGCCTCTGAATCTGTCGCCGATTACGTTGAAAAGTACACCAACAGTGCAGGCTTCGATTTGATCTTTGACTCGGTTGGTGGCGGCAATCTAAACAATTCGATTGAAGCGGTAAAATTAAACGGCCAGATCGCAACAACGCTATCCATGCACGAACAAGATTTGACGATGGTTCACATGAAAGGGTTATCACTGCACGTAGTATTTATGCTGCTTCCGATGATCTATAACGTCGGTCGTGCTGAACACGGTAAGATACTCAAAGCCTTAGCCAAGATCGTCGAAGCAGGAGAACTGAAACCTGTGCTGGATAGCCAACAATTTGCACTCAAAGATGCCGCAGCCGCGCACGATCGCTTAGCAAGTGGTAAGGCGATGGGTAAAGTTGTGGTTGATGTTGAATAACACACGGAATAAATAACCCGCTCTTTTGCGATTAAGGCTTGTCTCGGCAAGCCTTAATGGTAACCAGCATTTATTACTCATTTATCCTACTAGCGACCTAGCCAATTTACCAACTGGCCCAATTGAGCACGAGCATGGTTATGATCTCCCCAAGTTTAAAGCTTGTTATTCAAAGAACACTCCCTTTAACGCTGGGGATGTTTGCCATCATGTTAGTGCAGCTTGTCGACTCCATTTTTATTGGCATGTTAGGGGTAGATCAGTTGGCCGTGCACGGCATTACCCTACCGTTTCAAGCAGTTATCATTGGTCTGCAAGTCGGAGTTGGGGTGGCGGCAACCTCCATTATCTCTCAAGCTTGTGGCGCGAAACAAAGCCGTAAAGCGCAAACAATCGCAACGATCTCGGTTGGGCTCGGCAGCCTATTTGTAGCCTTGGTGTGCCTGCTATTGTGGACTCTGCAAACCCCTATCTTTTCTGCGTTTACCGCAGCGGATGTTTCTGCTCAAGATCAGCAGCTATTGCAAAGCATCTTTCGCCGTTACTGGCCAATATGGCTATTAAGCGCCACATCCGTTGCAACGCTCTACCTCATCACCTGCGTCTATCGCGCCAATCAAGATACCAAGACGACTGGGCAGATGTTTCTATTGGCGAGCATCATTAACCTGATCCTCGATCCAATACTGATCTTCACCTTCAATTTAGGCATTGTTGGTGCGGCGATCGCCTCCACCATAGGCTATGGTTACTGCGCCTTAGTTATGCTCTATAAAGCGCGCGATAAACAATGGTTTGGTCGAATACCATTTGGCGAGAAGACGAAAGCCCACACCGTCGAATTGGTTCGATTCATCATTCCAACGATCATCAATCAGTCTCTCCCTTCGCTAAGTGCGTTTGCCTGCATGCTGCTGATCGCGCAAATGGGCACCAATGAGATCGCATTTTGGGGCTTGCTATCCCGTATCGAAAGCTTCATGTTGGTATTCACCCTCGCTTTAACCATGGCTTTGCCACCGATCATTGGTCGTTACCTCGGTCAGGGAAAAAATGGACAGATTTCAGAACTGCTCATAACTACTGGGAAATTTCTAATTATTTTTCATATAATTATGGCTGTAGTCGTCGGAGTTAGCTCTGCTTTGATGCTCCCTTTGCTCAGCGCTGATATCACCATTCAACTCTGGTTTAGCCGTGCTCTTTGGTTAATCCCGATCAGCTACGGGCCCCTAGGGCTTTGTATGATAGCGGTGTCTGTGTTTAACGCGCTTGGTCAACCGAAGAAGGCGCTTGTGGTCTCTTGTGTGCGGCTAATCCTATTATACATTCCTGCTATTTGGCTTGGCGCAAGTACCGGAAATGTCCTGCAAGCGGTTACAGCGGCGACCATAGCCAATACGCTTGCAGGGGCTTATGCATGGCTAAAGCTGAAACAATATACACAATCGCACTGGGTTAAGCAGCCCTTAACGCAGACATAAAAACAAACCATATTTGGACGAATAAAGGATAAACACGCCCCTATGAATATTGAACACCTTAGATTATTCGTTCGAGTCTCCGCGACTCACAATATCAGCCAAGCCGGTAAAGAGCTGGGTTTGTCGGCACCGGTTGCCAGTATGCACATCAACAAACTTGAAGAGAGTATTGGCGCACGCTTAGTGCACCGAACCACCCGTAAGGTATCACTCACCGAAGAAGGCGAAACGCTGCTACCGTATGCTGAGGAGATCCTAACAAGCGTCGACGCCGCCCGCGCCACCGTGGGCACTGGAAAAGAACAACCGAAAGGGACACTGCGCATCACGGCTCCGGCTTCATTTGGTCGGCTACACCTTATGCCTGCATTAAAAGGCTTTTTCAAAGCCTACCCAGATCTTTGCGTCGATATCCGCCTGACAGACACCATGATAGATATGGTTGAGGGCGGCTTTGATGTAGCAATTCGTAACGCCGAACTCAAGGATTCGACGCTGATCGCTAAAAAGCTTGCCACCGATAAACGCATTTTATGCGCCTCCCCCGAGTACCTTGTTCAGTATGGTAAACCAATTGATCCTAACGATCTCAAGCGGCATTGCTGCGTCAATCAAACAGGGCTGGAAACATGGAGTTTCAAGACGCAAGATGGTCTGCACAACATGAAGGTAAAAGGAAACATTCGCGTCGATCACGGTGAAGCGGTGCGGGATGCAGCCATCAACGGACTAGGCATTGCAATGTGCGCCGAATGGCTGGTTTATGAACAGGTAAAAAACGGTTCATTGGTTGAAGTGCTGCCTGACTTTCCGCTGGATAACCTCGCCGCGATTTGGGCGGTCTACCCCAGCTCTCGCCTTGTCGCACCTAAAGTAAGAGCCTTCTTAGATTACTTCTCGAACTATTATGGCACGCCCCCCTACTGGGAGCGTTAATTCAATCCATCCCTCAATTCCAGATACTGGAGCCAGCCATAAAATAGGCACCAATGGTTAGAGGAGAATATGATTAGCTCAGCACACAATAACGAACTCAATAGGTACATTGAAGGACTCGACCTAAACCTCACCAAAGCACAGCTGCATGAACTGGATTGGCAACAAAGCCGTCACGATTCGAAAAAACATAAAACCGTATTCGACTTGTGGTTCTTTTTCTCTTTCTTTGGCTTATGTACGCTGGTGGATCTGGTTCTGTTGGCGCTTATCCCTTGAAGATAAACAAACCATGACGACCTATAACCAACACGGCACGTTCAATTGGTTTGAGGTCGACGCTGAAACAAACCTACATACTGTTCAAGGTAGCAACCAACAGTGTTCTGTTAAACCCAGATTACCAAGATGTTACTCAGCAGCAAGGCGAAATATACCAGCTCTTAAACACCATTGAATAGAGGCTAGAGTCTCCTATTATTTCGCTGGTTATAGGCAGCCGTAGTTATCAAATCACCTTGCTAAATCGTGAGGGCACCGCCTTGAGCAAACCAAGGCTATTATGTAGAGTGGTGTTTCATCCACCATGTGACTGCCATTGGACTCGATTGAATCTCGACCCGATTCAAATTTGGCTCTGATGCACTCCACTAGACATTGCGAGAGGTACCCTTTGCCCATTCCCAGTATCCAATTTAGTCACAGACATGCCAATCAAGCCGAGCTGCAAGTCATTGACTTTGCTGAGCTCTACCAAAGAGAAGCGCTGGGGCATAATCCACAGGCACTCCACCGGATTAAATTCTTTGGGATCATAGTGATCAATGAAGGTTACGGCACCCATATGGTGGACTTCAAAGAGTATCAATTTACCGCAGGTTCGGTCATTTTTGTTCAAAAATCGCAGGCGCACTGCTTCGATTTTTCCAATAGGCCACAGGGCAAAATCATTGTATTCACACAAGCCTTCTTAGATCAGCTCCATGCCAACATGCGCTTTCCTCACTATACACCGACCCACCTCAGTGTTGATCATTCGCCGTTACTTCAACTTGATCCGCTCCAACATCAAAACACCCAAGATCTGATCGTTAAAATGACACAAGAAATCGCAAGATCAGACAGCGATCCACTTATCGTGATGTACCTCTTTTCGGCCTTTGCGCTGTCTTTGCAACGACTGCGTCCGCAAATTAACGCAGACAAGCTCAGCCATGATCAGAGTGTGCGTTTTACTCACTTCTTTGAGTTAATGCAGACTCATTTCGATAAAACAAGAGACGCTACTTGGTATGCATTGCAGCTCAATACCACTTATAAAACACTCAACCATATATGCAAACTGGCGACAGGGTTTACAGCAAAGCAATTGATCAATGCCTTCACCATCCTTGAGATCAAACGCCGTCTGGTTATGAGTGAGGCAACATCACAGCACATTGCCCATGATTTAGGGTTTGAGGACAGTAGCAATTTCGTTAAATATTTTAAAAAACAGGTCGGTTCAACACCCTATCAGTTTACTCAAAAATACAAAACGCCGACTCTTTAGGTTCGATATTTACCCTTATTTAGCCCATTTTTACTCTATCAGTCCCTGAGTTCATCAACTATCATCCAAGGACCGAAACAAAGGAGTAACAATATGACTACAAGTCGACGTCCCTCTCTTATCCAAAGCTCTTTACTGGCATTCAGTGCCATGGGCCTAACCACATGCTCAATAGCGGGTGACATAGCCGCCACTGAACCCAGCAATAAAGATAAAGCGATTGCGGTCATATCAAGTATTGAGACTGGCGATCCTGCAGCGATCAGTTACATCAACCCAAACCAATATACCCAACATAATCTCGCTGTCGGAGATGGCTTGGCGGGATTTGGCGAAGTCTTACAGGCATTGCCTGTGGGCAGCGCGAAAGCGGATGTTAAACGGGCTTATCAAGATGGGGATTATGTGTTTCTCCACACTGAGTATAACTTCTTTGGGCCAAAAGCGGGCTTTGATGTATTCCGTTTTGAAGATGGCAAAATTGTCGAGCACTGGGATAACCTTGCGGAGCTGGCCTCTGAGCCGAACCCAAGTGGCCGAACGCAGTTAGATGGCGCAACTGAGGTCACTGATCTCGACAAAACCGAAGAAAATAAAGCGATCGTTTCTGATTTCGTACAAGTGATTCTGATGCAGGGTGACATGTCGAAGATCAATCAATTTATTGATAACGGAGACAGTGCCTACTTACAGCACAATACCATGGTGGCCGATGGGCTCAGTGGATTAGGAAAAGCACTGGGTGATCTCGCCAAGGCAGGAATGCCTATGGTGTATAAAGAGAACCATAAGATCTTGGGTGAAGGTAATTTTGTTCTCGCGATCAGTGAAGGTGTCTTTATGAACAAAGAGGTGGCCTTTTACGATCTGTTCCGCCTCGATAACGGCAAGATTGTCGAGCACTGGGACGTCATAGAAAACATTCCTCCACGCAGTGACTGGAAGAATGACAATGGTAAATTCGGCTTTAAACATAACGATGTAGTCGAAGTCGCTTCTTTTATCCTCAAAGACGATGTCGACCCAAGTGAGTTTGCAAAATTGGATAAGGCCGTAGAAGAGACACACGTGGCAAAGCAGCCTGGGTTTATCAGTCGCACCTCTGAACTGGTTGACGGCAATAAGTGGCGTGTCATTGTGCATTGGGAATCACTCGAAGATGCAGAAGCATCAATGGCAAGCTTTATGGATGCCCCGGCAGCACAAGGCTTTATGGGCGGCGCTGATTTATCCACAATGAAAATGCAGCGCTACGAAGATTAATCCGTTGCTATGCTTGGTTAGCTAAATCTGTTGAGTTAACTCAATACTTGGGGCAAACAAACACTTTTTTATTATCAAAGACCTAGCAATGCGCTAGGCCTTTGTATTACTTATTTTGCTTTTATACGCAGTGTTTGGCTGTGATTATTTATGCTCTGTTTTTATTCAGCGCAGATCAATCTTCAATAACCAAATTACCAAAGTAGTGCATGTCCATCGCATTAACGACTGGAGCAATGTGCACGTTATCACTGGTTGCCCAAGCCAAATCTTGGAAATGCAGCGGGACAAAAGCGGCGTCTTGATGAAGTATCGCTTCGATGTTCTGTAGCAATTCAGCACGCTTCGCTTCATCGAGCTCTTTGTGAGTTCTATCGACTAATGCATCGACTTCTTGATTAGAGTAGTAACCACAGTTGTATTGGCCCTGCCCGGTTTCAAGATTTCTGGTTTTAATGAGGTAATCAGAGAAGTTTTCCGTTTCAGCTCCCCAGCCAATCATCAGAATATCTGCATTACATTTTGCAAACTCTGGCCAGTATTGCGCTTTAGGCATGGTTTGTAGATCAACTGAAATGCCCGCTTTAGCCAGCATTGTAGAAACCGCCTGTGCAATCTGAGCATCATTCACATAGCGGTTATTAGGGCTGATCATGGTTAATGATAGCCCTTCACCATAGCCAGCTTCTGCCAGCAATGCCTTCGCTTTTGCCACGTCATAGCGGATCTCTAGTTCTGGGTTATAACCTGCGTAAGTACTCGGCCATTGCTGAGCCGTCGCAGTCGCAAAGCCACGCATCACCTTTTCTGCAATGCCTTTATTATTGATTGCATGGATGATGGCTTGACGCACACGCACATCCTGAAGGGCTGGATTGCTTTGATTCATCTGCAAGGTAATAAGCCTTATGCCCTCCTTGGTCAACAACTGTGATTTTGGGCTAGCCATAATACGTTTGAAATCGGTTGGCACAACGGGTGAGATCATATCGACATCCCCTGACAACAACGCTGCGGTGCGAGTCGCGCTACTTTTAATTGGCACTAAAGTGACTTCATCAACGTTACCGCCTTGATCCCAGTAGTCGCTAAACCTTTGATAGACAGTCTTGATACCATGCTCTCGGTAACTCACCGTAAACGGCCCAGTACCAGACACATGTGTTGACGCAAAACTTTGACCATTTTTCATGATCTGATCTTTAGGGTTACCGATCTCATCAACACCGGAATAGAACTGGCTGTCCATCGGGAAAACGTACGCTGCAGCCTGCAAGTAAAGTGGGTACGGCTCATGAGAGACCAGTTCAATGGTATGACTGTCGACTTTTTTGATCTCTTTAAATGGCGCTAACACCGCCTTATGATCTATTGATGTCTTAAGTCGATTAAAGGTCCAAACCACGTCATCTGCGGTAAATGGATTACCCGAATGAAAAGTAACGCCTTGCCTTAATTTGAATCGAACCGTATTTTCATCAATGCGTTGCCACTCGGTCGCTAACCTTGGTTCAAATTCTAAGTTTAAGCCATAACGAACCAATGAGTCGAAAACCATGTGTGACATCTGGAACATTCCAACCGACAGTTGCTCTTGCGGATCAAGCGAAACCGGATCGGAATCGTAGGCAACTTTGATAGAGTGCCCTGCCTGAGTGTTGAGAGCGACACAACCAAACATGGCAGCAACTAGAGACAATAACTTCATTCACTTTCCTTGTGTTTACATCTTTACTTTAAAAGCAAACATAATGTTTACTTTGACACAGAAAATCAACAATTTAAGTGTAAATTTAGATAATGAAATGACTTTAAATAAGTGGCAACGCCTACCTTTTTCTTGACCGACTCAAATCTCCTCTTAATTTATATATTTTTGTACTTAGATGATTTTAAATACTCAGAATGGAGATGATGTGCAAACCGCTTTGACCTATGACACAAAGGTGTATGCCTCTAAAAACACATCAAGGTTGAACAAAAATTATCGTGAACCAAGCCCCTCTTGTGCATATTTTTGTTCAAGTATCGACACCACCCACTTTTGCAGCGCGTCATCGTTATATCTCGGGTGCCACGCGGCAATAACATCAAATGGCTTAGGCATTTCATCCATTACGATTTGAGTCACATTCAATTCTTCGACGGCTCTTGAGGGTAAAAAGGCGATCGAGTCTGTCTTCTCCAGATAAAGAGGAACAATGGAAAAACAAGGCGCAGATACGACAACATTACGCTCCAATCCATATTGCTTGAACCAATCATCGATGGAGCCTTTAAAATTCGGCCTTGAAGGAGAAGCGATAATAGTCGGGTGAGCGGCGATTTCTGCCAGCGATGGGTTTATTAATGGTGAAGTGATATTCGTTGATGCGTGATTGAGGGTTGAAAAGTCGAAATAAGCGTTTGTTTCGGCTAGATAAAAAAGCGGGTCATTCACTTTATCGTTTAATAAAAAGTGAATGACCCGCTTTATAGCTTTATAGCTTTATAGCTTTATAGCTTTATAGCTTTATAGCTTTATAGCTTTATAGAGCTTAATTTTTATTTCATGCTCGAAAACATGATTTGACGATTATTTGAAGACGATGCTAGAACCGACCATATCTTCCGTTAGTACTGTTAGGTTGGTTGCACCCACTGTACCTACTGGTTTAATCAAACCTTGTTCGTCTCTTTCCATCGCTGGCGCTTCCGTTGAGATCCCTTCTGGAAGAGGAGAAAGCCCTTGGATTTGACCGTAAAAGATGTTGTTCACATACTCAGAGCCAACCATTTGGAACTTATCGCCTTCAAACTGTCTGAATGCATTTGTGCCTTCTTTTGCCGCAATCGATAGGTTGTTTTCAAATACCGTATCAACCGCCGGGAAAATAGTATCAACACGAGCATCATCCGTTAAGCTCACACGGTGAACCGCGTTACTCGCGAAAATGCCTTGAGTATTATTGACTAAGGTATTGTTCTTAACGATAACATCTTTAGGTGTCCACTGCTTTTGCAATGTCTTACCATCCGTTGCATCTTTACTTAGTACTTCACCCTTAGATACATCAATGATACCGGTATTTAGAACAAGAGCACCTCGATAAGTTCCTTTGCCTAATGTTCCTTCAATGTAGTTGTTTTCAATTAGGTGATTCTCATCATATATTCTGATGCCGCCAGAGTTAGCTGTGTCGCCCGGCAAAATCACGTTGTTGGTTACCACATTATTGTGACCGTGGCGTAGAGAAATCATTGAAGTACTATTTTTGATGGTATTGCCATCGAATGTAATACCACTCGCCTTAACTGAAATTAATTCGATTTCACCAGAGCCATT
This sequence comes from uncultured Vibrio sp., assembly GCF_947488985.1. Taxonomy (GTDB): domain Bacteria; phylum Pseudomonadota; class Gammaproteobacteria; order Enterobacterales; family Vibrionaceae; genus Vibrio. Next base: position 7,906 of record NZ_CANLBV010000032.1, on the reverse strand, counting down.
TTTACCTACGTAACCACTGATGTTGTCAAAGTAGTTATTTCTTACAACGCTTTGAGAATCAAATAGTGAGTTGTGGCTGTCACCAACTCGGATAGCTTGTCTATCGTTACGGTTTGTTCTCACCATTTTAGGGTCAGAGTTTTCGATCAATTCGATATCTAAAGCGGTTAAGTCTTTAAAGATATTACCTTCAATCAAAGTCTTTTCTAGCTTCTCTGAAGTCGCAACCACAAGCATAGCACCACGCTTGTACTTACCTTCGAAAGTATTGTTGGTTACTTTATTGTTTTCGCCGCCAACAGTGATCCAACGAATGTTAGGGTACTTACCTTTCTCGTCTGCAACGTACTCGTAATCATTGAACTTGTAGATCACAGAGTTGTTTAGCGTGTTGTTTTTACCGAAAATACCAAAAACACCCATGATGTTTGCATTATGACTTTCTTTACTTAGTGTCGGACCACCTTCCGTAAATACCAAGCTTTCAATAAGGTTGTCATTACCTTTTATCACGAACTGAGCCGAACCATTAAATATCACGGTACCAGGCTCTTGTGCTTTAATCGTGACGTTATTTGCTGTTAAAGTCACGCTACCTAGGTCTAAATAACGACCTGGCTTAATGCTGATGATATCGCCATCTTGAGCGTTTAGAATGCTTTCGCGTAGTTCTAAAACCTCTTGCATTGACGCCATCGCGACACCTTGGTCAACCATCAGAAGTGTTGGTTGAGTTGCTCGATCTGTACTTGCTTGGTTTGCAGTACAGCCTGCCAATAGTAGTGAGCCTGCGATTAATAGAAGTGGTGACTTTTTCATAAATATCTCTTTATAAGGGTGTGTCCGTATACAGTGAGACTAGCAACATTCGGCATGACAAGGAAATCGATTTTTATCCATAATGTCTACTCACACCACATTTTTGAAGCAATTTGTGCGCGCCCTCATATAATTTAATAAGACAAATAAATATGAGCAAATTTAGACCCTAAAAAACAAAACACAACACCAACAAGCTCACCAATCTTAGATAACACAAATAAAACCATACCATCAAAAATCATTACAATTCGAGGTGTTTGAGATGTTAGAACGAAAAGAAAACTACGTGTTGTTAGGTGCTACTTATTTAAAATACACGTAATCACAGCTGGCGAAGAGAAAGGAACAATAAGTTTTACAAACCTATTGCTCTGTTTAATTGTCATATTATATAACTAAGGGTTAATAGCTTTTCTTATGTATGCGCCCCATGAACCCACGGGGCGACTTGCTAATGTTTGAAGTTCCAAGGTAGGAGTGCGTTGATATCAGGCTCAGCTTTTGCCAGCTCCTTCATGCACTTGATCATATAGTCGTAAAGGATAAGACCGTTGGCTTTCGCGGTCTCGATGATGCTGTAAAGCATTGCGCTCGCATCAGCACCGTTTTGTGTGTTTGAGAATAACCAATTTTTTCTGCCAATGACCAGCGGTTTAATTGCGCGTTCAGCACGGTTATTGTCTATCGATAAGTGACCGTCATCGATATAGCGAATGAGCTTCGACCACTGCCCGAGCGTGTATTTTATCGCTTTACCTAATGGGCTAGAGCCTATCACCTTCTGGGTTGTCATCCATTGGTAAAGTTCATCCAGTATCGGCTTGGAATACGCTTGACGCTCTGCTTTCCGTTTTTCGACAGGCGCACCTTTTAAGCGTGATTCTATTCCGTAGAGTTTTTGGATTTTAGCCAGCGCCTTATCAGCCTTCCCCGACTTACCTTTCCCTTGAAGCTTCTTAGCATCCATGAACTTACGACGAGCATGCGCTAAGCACCCCACATTAGTGACTTGATGTAGACCATCATAAGCCGCGTAGCTATCGGTTTGTAGATAACCATTGTAGTCGCCTAAAAAGGCAATAGGGCACGCCCTCGCGCGACTGTTTTGATAGTCGTACAAGGCGATATTTTTCACATTCGGTAATGCCGCTTCAGGCGAATCAGCACCCGAGCAGTAGAGCCACATATAACACTTCTTCTCTTCCTTGAGCACATTGAGCGGCGTTTCATCCGCCTGAACCACCACTTGTTGAAGTAGGTGCTCTTTCAAGGCCATATACAGCGGGGCGAACTTCTCGCTGACTTGGATGACCCACCTTGCCATCGTGGTACGTGATAACTCGATACCCGACTGGGTAAACAGCGATTCTTGGCGGTAAAGTGGCATTGCGTATTGGTATTTGCCAAGAATGATGTTGGCCAGCAAGCTTTCTGTGGCGAAGCTTTTAGGTATGAGGCTCTGAGGGGATGGCTTCTGAACGATACGGCTACTGTCCCCTGTTTTCTCGCACTGGCGGCAAGCGTACTTAGGGCGAACATATTCCAATACCTTGAGTACAGCAGGCGTGAACTCTAGCTTCTCGCTGCGGTCTTCACCGATTTTATGCAGGTTATGATTGCAGCAAGCGCACTGCTTTTCATGGTCGTCTACATCGAGTTCGATAACCTCACGAGGCAAAGTCTTAGGTAGAGGTTTACGTTTACCACGCTTTTTCGTTGTGGTCGTCGTTGTCACCTCGACCTCTTCTTCCTTAATGGCTTCACATTCCGCTTCGTTGAAGAGGTCACCTTGTGATTCATCGTAAGGCTTTAACGCCTCCGAGCGTTTCGCAAACTGGCGGTCGAAGGCAAGCTTGAGTTGTTCAAGTAGCGACTGGCGCTCTTGTTTCCACTCGCTTTTCTCCGACATCAGCGTTTTTACCATCGCTTGTAGCTCGGCAACATCTTGACTTTCTGGGTTGATATTTGGCGTCTTTTTCATGGCATTTATTATACTAAAGCCGCGCCGTTAACGCTTGGTATATAAGGCTTTATTATCGATTAACCCATTGTAAAATCGTTTATTCGAACGGGTTTGTGGCCGATAATTGTGAAACCTGAAAGCAGTCTATCAAGCTCAAATTGAGTGAGGGTAAACACCTTATTTCTCTCTTTTGAAGGCCACTTGTACTTGGCTTTTTCGAGGCGTTTGTACCAAAGAGCAAAGCCTGTTTTATGGTGAGTAGGTCAGAGGAATTTCACCTCTAGCCTCTCGCAGAACCGTACGTGATACTCTCATATCATACGGCTCCCATTACCCAATCGTTGATCTTCAAAATAATGCCAGTGGATAAATAAACAAGGACGACTTTGCGCCACATGCCTTAACCACTGTGCACTTTTCCGTTTATGGCCTGCAAGGCGTTTGTATTTTCGCCTCGCCCAGCGCCCTAATCTGAGTTCCAGATAGTCCGCTAGTTTGCGCATTTGAGTAGGATAAAAGAATCCATAATATTGGAACCACCCCCGTATTATTGGGTTATATAAACGTGATAGCTCTTCCAACGTCGAAGGTGTCCTTATTGACAGACGCCATGATCTAATACGTGACCGCATGGACTTTAGCGCTTCGTTGCTTACCGCAGGTATAAAGCTAGTAAACAAGTTACCTTCCTTATTGTTCGCTTTTCTTGGTCTGAAAGTAAAACCTAGAAAAGTGAATTGTGTTGTTGGGTAATCAAGCGAACGATTACTGTCCTTGCAGTACACGATCTTTGACTTCGTTGGATGTAGAGTAAGCTTACACTCCTTCAAGCGCTTTCCAATCGCCCGTAGCAAATACTCTGCTTGTGCTTTGGAATGACAATGGACAACAGCGTCATCTGCATACCTAGCAAATGGACATTTTGGAGAAGTTTTACTTATCCAAATGTCAAACGCATAGTGCATAAACAGATTCATCAGTAACGGACTGATCACCCCGCCTTGAGGAGTTCCTTGAGTACGAGGTTCTAGGACGTTGTCAACATTGAGTGTTGGCGCTTTTAACCATCTTTCGATGTACAGTAAAGCCCACTTAATCTTTACATGATGACGCACAGCCTTCATCAGAAGCTCATGATCGATATTGTCGAATGCGCCTTTGATATCAAACTCAACGACCCAGTCCATTCGCCAACACCGCAGTCGAGTTTTATCTACCGCTTGCAGTGCCGATTTCCCTGGTCGATAACCGTAAGAATCAGGATGGAAGCATCTGTCTATTTCGGGTTCTATTAGCATCTTGACCACCATCTGAGCGATGCGATCAGACACAGTAGGGACCCCCAGACTCCTTGTACCACCATCCTTCTTAGGTATATTTACCTGCTGAACAGGTGGTGGCATGTAGGAGCCTGACGACATACGATTCCATATCTTGTAGAGATTTCCTTTCAGGTTTCGCTCAAATGCAGACAAAGAGATTTTGTCTACACCAGCTGCGCCTTTATTAGCTTTTACACGCTGATATGCCCTCCAAACGAGTTGTTTTGAAATATCAAACGATTTCGTTGATGCCATCTGGCTCCTCCCTAACATTCTAGGTTGACTGAATTTCATCAACTGGATAATGCTGCCCCTTCGCTCCTCATCCATTACAGATGACTCATCGCTACTACGAGCAGCTCCGTCCCTGTATTTGATATCGGTATTCTTCCTCATGGTATTTGCCATTTGTCATTTCCCTTAACACTCAAATCCAGGTTCCCACGTTCCATGCTACCGCCTAAATCAAGCTCATGCCGCCTATACACCGATTGCCGCTGAAACAGTAAGTAGGTTTCCTTTCAGCTAATCCTAGGGTTACTGGGCGCCCCTAGTTTTGACAATACTTAATCCTTAACGATGCGTCATCGGACGGTTTGCTTTCTCTCATCTTCTTGATTCATACCTGATATCTTATTGATACCTTTTCCAAAGTCGCTCACTACCATATCTCTTAAATACAGCAGCACTTGGCGGTTTGAAACCGACCCCTACAGGCAGATTTCGGGAGGCCTTCTCCCATCAGTAGCACAGCTCCAAAAGGACTTAACCTTTTGTTCGTGGCACACCCCAGTACAAGACTTTGATTTTATCGCGCTGTTTGTTGGTGAATAAGAACAGTGCGCCACTCCCCAAAGGTAAGTCGGTGTCACTTTCGATAATCGCCGCGAGGCCGTTGATGGACTTTCTAAAATCGACACTCTCACGATACAGATAAATCTCTGGAGCGCTAAGCATACCTTTCATGACAACGCTCCAATGAGTTCAGCAAGATAAGTCGCTGGCGTGCCTTGAGGAATGCTCAACTCCACATCATTGACGAGCAGTGTCATGTTAGCCGTAGCTATCTGCGCCTGATACTTCGTTGTCTTTTCGACGATTTCGGCTCTAACAAATCCGACAGATTCCGATTGGTTTGCTGTTTGGAGTTGACGCCGCTTGGCGAAGAACGTGGATAAACTCAGTCCATGCTCTTCGCAAAAAGCACGCTGGGTAATATTGCTGCTTTCATATTGTTCAAACAGTGTTTGCCATTCTAGATTGGTGCGTCGTTTTGCCATTTCAACTCTCCTTTGGGTTGGAGAGTTGATCTTATTCTTCATGCTGAAAGATTAGAATGTGGGGTTTATGGTGCGCTTACTTTCTTATAGACAGGAATGAAAAGTGCGATCGGCGGCAGCTGAATATCAGCGCTTGTTCAATGGCAAGCGGGCTAGGATGGATGAAGTGAGAGGTATGTATCTATGTATCTATGTATCTATGTATCTATGTATCTATGTATCTATGTATCTATGTATCTATCCAAATATATAGCGCCCCTTCACCATATAAAAAAGGGTACCACTAACCAATTTTAGTTGACCACTACACCTTGATAAGTGGCATAGTTTGCTTAGCAGAAACTCGGCTTTGGCTACCACCGTTTTCAGGCTTAAGTTTTTCAGCTTATTCTTTATACTCACTGAGGCTTTCAGCAGTTAATAAGTATCCAGTTGTTGCTAGGTCGGTGTCGAGAGTTTTGGTCGTCATTTCGCCTGTTACATAAACGACATCCCATAGTTGAGTCACCGGAGCACCTTCTTCAAACTTAACATAAATTATTTGATTAGCGGGCGGCGGTGGCACGTGTATGCAGGCTCCAAAGAAAGGAACCAACAAGAACTCAGTGACACTCGACTCTGTGCCTTCAAGGGGAATAACGAATCCAGCAATGGTGACCTCGTTACCATCTAAATCCTGACGAACTGATCCAATGGCACTCTGTTTAGCCTGCGGTCCATTGTGGTTGATTTGGGCATCGTATCCCGATAGATATGCAGAGCGCTCCTGCTCAGGAATAAGATCGATCCACTCAAGTGTTTGACCAGCATTTGCAAGCGAAACATTTAATATCGCAGCGATCAAAATGGACATGTGTGACAAAAATTTGGAAATCATAGAGATATGCCTTTAAACTCATTCAGATGATAGCGGCCCCCTAGTATTTGGGGCCGCTTTTCTAGTGACGCTTCTTTTTAGAATAGAAATTGAGCCTTCAATCCAAATACGACATCGGTCTTATCTTTTATCAGTGCGTTTGCCAAATCACCTGATTGTATGGCGTCGACGTTAATCGCGGTGTGGTTCATAACTTGAACACTAGGTGACAACTGAAGCCAAGGCGTGACTTTAGCGCGATAATATAGCTCTGCGGTGTATTGATCGTCGAAATCGATATCACCAAATGTGCTTGCCATTGGACTTGCCCAGTTAAATGCGAGCCCTATCATATCTTCTGAACGACTAGCTGGAATATAACCAAAGCCAGCGCTAACTGATGCGTCATACATGGCACCACCATCTTGCGCCCAACCTGCTCGAACAAACGGAAGCCATTGATTGTTTACAAGGCCGGAGACTGAAACACTGACACCGTGCCCCTCTTTATCATTGTCAACCGCATCGCGCTGCCAAAAAGATATGTGAGCGTTATCGATGAACAGCATCTCTTTCGATGGTGTATAACCAACCTCTAAACTTTTCCATGTCGCGCCAGTGTCAAAGAAGTCTTTAACACCTTGGCTGAGATCAGAGGCGTTCCCCTTCGCATCAAGAATACTCGCTGAAGCGTATACATTGTCAGTCATAAAACCACCAAGCATCACCCCTAGAGCACCATCAGGAAGGCCACCAATCGTACCGTTACCGGTGGTAAAAACACCGTTATTGAAGTCGTTCCATGGACTGGCTAGAGCATAAAAATCGGTATAGTCAGTCATATCCAAAAATCCGGCATAGGCCACCATTCGCTCATCAAGCATAGATTGACGCCAAAATAGGTGTGTCGTTCTAAAACCTTGATCACCGTATAAAGAGTGTGCGAAACCAAGATAGCCTAAATCCTTTAAACCATAATCTTTTGGCGATGAGTCGGTATATTTGTGTCGGTGTTCAAACTTGAACACGATACCGCCCGTTGACCCTGAATCGGTATGTACCATATCCCATTGACCATATACTCTAAGCGCCCCTGAAGCTGCTGAAGAATCCCCTAGCGCATCCGTTGCTGTAAAGCCAAGCATATTGTAATCAACGCCCAATTGGAGTCCGTACTCTTCCTGCCAATGAGCTTTGGTTGCGTTCCAAGAGTCAAAGTGAGATTGTTCAACAGGTATATCTCTCATCACTGTAAGATCTTCAAACTCATTGGTGTTATCTGCAGCAAATACGGTTGTAGAGATTACCATCACTGACATTAGTATTGTCGCGGTTGCAGATAGGCGAAAAGTGGGTTTCATTGTGACCTCGATGAATGATTATTTCTTAAAATCAACGTGACGCATTTCACTTTCAATGCGGATATAAAATTTGAGTATAGCTCAAAATGGAGACGGGTTATGGACAACAGAACCATAACCAATTATCTATGTTGCTTGCTTAGAAGAAAGACTTGTACATAAACCACGCAACGGTGTCATCAACGTCGAGTGTCATTGATTCTGACTCCATTGTTCCGTAAGTATCGGCGTTTTTCAAGGTAGTTGTCATCATTTGCTTACTTATTAAGCAGCTTCTCTTTCTGGGTTTAGGTGTACTTCAC
>NZ_CANLBV010000031.1 GCF_947488985.1 uncultured Vibrio sp. | reverse complement strand
AGGGTCTATCGGATTTTTACATGTTGGTAGGATCATTCAACTGATCTGCCGATTATTGTCTTAACTGATCGGCATTAGTGCCTAAGCACCCCAGTTTAATTTTATAAGTGAGTTTTCGCCACTTTTGCCGAAGCACTGTCTGGATATTCGGTCACAACCTGTTGGTAATAAGTCTTAGCTTGCTCCGCATTATTATTGCGTGCCGCTATGTCGCCAAGCTTCACCAGAGCGTCTGCTCGCTTGTTGGAGTCTTGATAAGACACCACCGCAGCAAAGCTCTTCACGGCTTCTGTATCTTGCTTCTTAGCAAAATAAAGCTGACCTAACCAGTAATGAGAGTTAGGTGTGAAGGTAGAGTCTGGGAAGTCTTTTTGAAACTGTTGAAATGCTGCAATAGCACCCGTGTAGTCTCGCTGCTTTAGAATCATATCAACAGCGTTTTGATAAGCCGTTTGCTCATCAACATCAGTACTGAACGTACCAGAAGTATCTTTAGAGCCTTCGCTCGCCGCCACTGCTACCGTTGCTGTTCCTGCTGCTTTCACCTCGCCTCTGACACGATCCAGTTCAATAAACAGTTCACGTTGACGATCAAGCATTTGCTTCATATCGTAGCTATTTCGTTCCAGTTCACCGCGAAGTTCACTGATCTCCAGTGACATGTCGTCGATTTGCTGCTGCATTTGAAGCTGAATGAGATTACGATTTTTAAGCAAGCGCTCTAACCGATCAATATCTGATTCGCTAGATGCTGACCGAGAGGAAGATGATAAAGACGTTGCGGTACTATTAAGATCGGATACTGGAGCTGGTGCAGCGAACGTGGTGTTCGCTGCACTTGCCAGTAACGAAAGCAAAACGACTCGCTTTGTGTTACTGAACATGAGGTACTTCCTCTACTATAAAGTCGACTAAGATTAGTAAACTAGTACTGCACGACGGTTTTTCGCGTACACTTCTTCAGATTGACCTAGAAGAAGTGGCTTCTCTTCACCGTAGCTTACGATAGAGATTTGGTCTGCTTGAACACCTAGTGCTTGTAGGTATTTCGCAACTGCTTGCGCACGACGCTCGCCAAGTGCGATGTTGTACTCTGGAGTACCGCGCTCGTCCGCATGACCTTCAATAGTCACATTCATGTCAACGTTTTTGCTTAAGTAAGCAGCGTGAGCAGATAGCATCTCTTCGTAGTCGCCAGCGATCGTTGAGTTATCGAATGCGAAGTAAATAGTTTGAGTTTCACGTAGCGCTTGCTCTTTAAGCTCTTGCTCAGACAGTTGACCGTTAGCATCAATTGGCGTTACAACAGTTGTGTCTACGTTATTTTCTGTACCTGAAGTTGCTTGGTTGCTTTCCGTAGCAGATGTTGCAGATGTTGCTTCATCTGTTGAGCTACATGCTGTTACTGCCATCACTGGTAGTGCAATCATCAAGCCTTTAAGAACTTTGTTAAGTTGCATCTTTTTTTCCTTACGTTATCAAACTTAGTTTCTACAGCGACTGAGAGTGCTATAGATATTTAAATGCCACAATAGTTAACACTATCAATAGCTAATAGAATCAGTCACTTCCACTAGAGGAAAGGTGACCATGCTGGAGCTTTCACACGTCCACTTGTTACGGGTAGCCTAGCTTTAAAACGACCGTCAATAGAAACCATCGAAAGTACGTTAGTTTCATTGTAAATAGAGCTATAGATAACCATACCGCCATTCGGTGCAATACTCGGAGATTTATCCAACAGAGTCTTAGTCAGGATCTGAACAGCACCGGTTTCCAAATCTTGCTTCGCTAAATTAAAACCAGTGTTGCTACGATTCACCATAATCAGGAATCGTCCATCTGGGGTGATCTGCCCACTCAAATTTTGACTGCCTTGCCAAGTAATACGAGAAATTGAATTATTAGACAAATTTACATTATATATCTGAGGTTTACCACCGCGATCCGATGTGAATATCAAAGACTTACCGTCCGGATGCCAGTATGGTTCAGTATTATTTGAACGGCCTCGAGTAATTTGAGTCAGCTTACGGCTGGCAAGATCAAGGGTGTAAACGTGTAAGCTCCCCGTCTTAGAGAGTACCAAAGCCAATGTTTTACCATCAGGCGAGAATCTTGGTGCACCATTATGACGAGGGTATGACGTCACTTTCTCACGCTCACCCGTGTAAATATTCATGATGAATATTTCAGCCTGGCCATTTTGGAAGCTCACATAAGCAAGCTGCTTTCCATCGGGAGACCAAGCTGGTGACATGAGCGGTTGCTTAGAGCGAAGAACCAAACGTTCGTTAAAGCCATCGTAGTCTGCAACACGAAGTTGGTATGGGTATTTATCTTTGTCGTTCACCACCACATAGGCGATACGAGTTAAGAACGCCCCTTTCTCACCAGTCAATTCTTCATAAGCTAAATCAGAAATACGGTGTGCATACTCTCTCAAGCGCTTGCCGGGCACTGTCGCCTTTTTATTGAATAGAACGTGATCTTTCGACAGCACTAATTGGCCTTCATCACTTAGCGCACGGCTTTTGCCTTTGGTTAGCTGGCCACGAACAATATCGATCAACTGGTAGTTCACCACATATTGCCCTTCGACATTTTTAGTGATGCTGCCTGTTAGTAATGAGTCAACACCTAGGCTGGTCCAAGCATCAAAATCGACCTCACTTTCACTGTAAGGTGTTTGAGGCATTTTGTTGGTTGTTACTGGGCTAAATTTACCACTGCGCTGTAAGTCAGAAGCGATAACTGCTGATACATCGTGCGGTAATGGCTCAGTACCTTCCCACCGGAAAGGTACAATTGCGATTGGTCGCGCAGAGTTAATACCGTCTGTAATAACCAGCTCCAGTGCCGCATGTGCAAACTGGCTGCTCGTCGCTATTACAAAAACAAAACTCAGTAATAATTTCTTTAACACAAGTTCGTCCTTTTACTCAGGTGATACAGTTAAATTGATGTCTTTTAGTGACTTCACAATGTCGGGCTCGTTCGGCAATGGGTAAGATTGCACTTGCGCCACGGCGCGCTTCGTTGCTGCACATAAGCGGCTATCGCCATCTAAGATACTCAAGCTACCTAAAATGGCGTTCGATCCAGTTGGAATAAGCTTAAGATTTACTCGACATGAGCGCCCTCGATAGCTGTCTTCAAGTAACAAGTTCTGCTGAATAAGTTGGGTATAGATAGCGCCATAACGCTGCACTTCATCATTGATAAACTGTTGTCTTGCTGAGGAGTTCTGGCTCACCTCAGTTTCCAGCCCAGCAAAGATGTCGTTCAGTGCTGCTTCTTGTTGTTTACGCTCTTTTTCAGCTCTTGCTGCTGCTTCTTTTGCCTTTCGAGCTTTCTCCGCTGCCGCTGCCGCTTCTTTTTCTTTCGCTATACGCTGCTGCTCTGCGCGCTCTGCTGCTTCTTGTTCTTTACGCGCTTTTTCAGCTGCCTCTTTTGCAGCTTGTTCTTTTGCCAAGCGTTGTTGTTCTGCTTTTGCAATGGCGGCTTCTTTCGCGATTCGCTCATTTTCCGCTTTAACCAACGCAGCCTCTTTTAGCTTACGATCTGCTTCGGCTTTAGCGGCTTTCTCTTGCTCTTGCTGTAAACGTGCTTCTTCAGCTTTGCGTTGTTTCTGTTTCTCAACTCGACGCTTTTCAGCTTCACGAGCCGCTTTAGCTTCTTTCGCTTGCTGCTCTTTTAGCTTACGAATGTTCTCTTCTTCCGCTTTACGATTATTTTCAAGGCGCTCGCTTTCTCGCCTCAATTTATCGAGACGTTGTTGCTCTTTCTTACTCGCTGCCTCTCTTTGCTGACGGATCTGTTGCGCTTGCTGGCGAACCAACTGGGGATCAATCACCACAGCTTCAACCATAGGCCCGGTAGGCTTAGGCTCTGACATAGTGAAACCCGCCCCCCAAATGAGCGCAACGAATAAGATGACGTGCAGCCCAAGTGAGATAAGAAGCGGTGTTCTAAAATTATTGGATTTCTTATTATTCGCTTTCATGAATGCTACGGAGCTATTCCCTTATATCCGTTAAAAGGCCAACCTTTGGCACACCTGCACGGCTTAATTCATCAAGTAGTAAAACGACTTCGCCATAAGGTGTTGCTATATCACCACCAACCGCAACTTGTGCATTTGGATTATTTTGGATATGCGCCATCACGCGAACCATCATATCTTGCAGAGTTAATCCCTTTTCCATTTCTTCGTCGTTAAAGCTAACTCCGTAGATTCCTTCAGCATTAACTTGAACAATTACAAAGCTAGAGTTGTTGTCGTCAAGTAGCTCTTGTGCCGGTTTTGCACTAGACGCATCAGGTAATTCAACGTCTACACCTTGAGTCACAAACGGTGAAGTCACCATAAAAATGATCAGCAAAACGAGCATAACATCGATATAGGGTACAACATTTATCTCTGCCGTCATTTTGCGTTTTTTAGGTTGGTATCCAGCCATCTATTATTCCCTGCCAGCCATCGCTTGACGGTGAAGAATGCTGTGAAATTCTTCAGAGAAAGTCGCGTAGTTATGCTCAAGCTTACTCACTCGGCTACTGAAGCGGTTATACGCCATTACAGCAGGAATCGCAGCGAATAGACCCATCGCAGTTGCAATCAGCGCTTCTGCGATACCCGGTGCAACCATGGCTAATGTCGCTTGCTTCACTTCACCTAGTGCGATGAATGAGTGCATGATGCCCCAAACCGTACCAAATAGGCCGATGTACGGGCTGATAGAACCGACGGTCGCTAAAAATGGCAAGTTGGTTTCGAGTTCATCCACTTCACGAGCAACCGCGACACGCATTGCACGACCAGTGCCTTCCATAATGAAATCTGGCGATGTTGCATTTGATTTTCGAAGACGAGCAAACTCTGTGAAACCCGCGTAGAAAATTTCTTCAGTACCAGACAGTTCATCTTTGCGTTTATTGCTCTCTTGGTAAAGCTTAGCCAGATCAACACCGGACCAAAATTTATCTTCAAATGCTTCTGTTTGTTTAGTCGCTTGAGATAATACTTTGCTTCTTTTTATGATCATTGCCCAAGAAACGACAGACATCCCCATAAGGATAAGCATGACCATTTTCACCAGTAAACTGGCTTCTAAAATTAGGCCTAAGATTGAGATTTCAGCAGTCACTATGCGTTAGCTCCGTAAAAATAAAGGTTGGCATTGCCTTTGGTTTCATTTTTTGATTGTCGATACATGCTACCTTAACCATTGCTTTACACAATGCTTTACCATCAGGATTTACGATCTCTTGACAGAAGATCAAGCTTACTCGCTTCAGCTCGTAAATATTTGTAATGACTTGTAAATAATCATCAAGTCGGGCACCTTGAATAAAATCGATATCCATATGTCGGACGACAAAACCGATGTTTTGTTCTAACAATACTTGCTGAGAAACGCCAATTGAGCGCAACATCTCAGTCCGAGCACGTTCGAAAAACTTAAGATAGTTTGAATGGTATACAACGCCACCCGCATCGGTGTCTTCGTAATACACTGTCACTGGCCACGTAAATGGCTTCGATAATCCCTGCAATTTGATACCACAATCCAAAACGATAAAGATCTTACTATAACCTAACTCCTTATCATTAATAGTATATCGCTGTGAATTTTTTGATTTGAGAGACGAAAAAAAAGGCCATCTGTATAAGATGACCTCTTTGGGGCTAAAAACCCAACAGGTATAAAAGGTTCACGTTGTTATGAACCTAAACCCTTTGCCTTTTATAGAAGGCGCAGCACCGTTAGGTAGAGCAAAATTGTGAGTGAAACATATGGGCTAAACAGTAGCTGCCACATCCAAGCTCTTGGCTTAAATCCAATACCGTAAACCATGCTTGAGCATACTGCCCAAATAAACATTGGCCCGATGATCGCGTTAAAGCCACCGATGCTTGTCGCATACGCTTCAGGATCCCACATCACTAAACCCACATGCATGAAACCCAATACTAGGGATAAGGCTCTAAGCAGAGTCTTATCCATGGGTTGATGCAGTTTAGCGATTTGCTCTGCGAGATTACTCACTGTCTTTGTCCATCATTTCTGAATGCTCTAGCCATAGAGCATTGATGATGCCGAATGCACATGCCAGAAGTACACCCAAAATCCATGCGAAATACCACATAAAATTTCTCCTAAGTTATTTAACTTCTAGCTTAGTAAGCTGAAACGTCGTTATCTTCGATGTGTTTCTTATCTAGACGACCGAACATTTTGTAGTATGTCCAAGTTGTGTAGCCAAGAATCACAGGAACCATTACCGCAGCAACGACAGTCATAAGACCAAGCGTTAACTCACTTGCGGTTGAATCCCACATAGTCAAACTATGGTCAGGGTTCAAGCTTGATGGCATTACGAATGGGAACATTGCAAAACCCGCCGTTAAGATGACACCAGCGTTAGAAAGACTTGAGAACAAGAAAGCGAAACCACCGCGCTCAAAGCGAGAAGCAATCACAGCAAGCAGTGGCATTACCACACCAAGGATCGGCGCAGCCCACATTGCTGGATACGTTTCAAAGTTTGTCATCCAAGCACCCACTTGAAGTGAGACTTCTTTGTTTAATGGGTTTGAATCTGCGAACGTATCGATAGTGCTCGTAATTACATAGCCTTCAATAGATTGAACCCAGAAGCCACCAATAACAAACAGTGCAATAGCGATTAGGCCAGTGATCTGAGCAACGTTACGAGCACGGCTATGCAGCGCTTCTGTTGTCTTCATCTGAAGCCATGTTGCCCCTTGCATAACGAACAGCATCAGCGCCAACACACCACAAAGTAATGCGAATGGGTTTAGTAGCGCGAAGAATGTGCCGTGGTATTGAGACATCATTAGGTCGTTCAGTTCAAATGGTACACCCTGCATTAGGTTACCAAAGGCAACACCAAAAATGATTGGTGGCACTACACCACTAAAGCAAAGTGCGTAATCCCAAGCTTTACGCCATTTTGGCTCTTCAATCTTAGAACGGTAATCAAGCGCAAGTGGGCGTAACCAAAGCGCAGCTAACGTCACGTACATGGCAAAGTAAAATCCAGAAAACGACGTTGCGTAAACTAGAGGCCATGCTGCAAACAATGCACCACCTGCCGTGATAAGCCAAACTTGGTTGCCGTCCCAGTGAGGGGCAATCGTGTTGAGCATAATACGACGTTCAGTGTCGCTCTTACCGATCACAGGTGAAAGGGCTGCAACACCCATATCAAAGCCATCAGTCACGGCGAAGCCAACCAGTAAAACACCGATCAACACCCACCAAATGAGTCGTAAACTTTCGTAATCAAACATAATATTCCCTCACTTATACTTCGACTGAACGGCTAACTTTGCCTTCAGCAGAGTCATCATTTTGTTCGAAGTGGTAACGACCTGTCTTTAAGCTGCTTGGACCTTTACGTGCAAATTTCAGCATTAGGTAAACTTCGGCAATAAGGAACACCGTGTACAGTGCAATAATTGCGAATAGAGAAGTCCAAAGCTGTTCAATAGTCAGTGCTGATGCCGCAACGTTAACCGGCAGAATTTCACCAACTGCCCATGGCTGACGTCCAAACTCAGCAACAAACCAACCCGCTTCAATCGCAATCCAAGGCAACGGAATTGAGAATAGTGCCGCTTTAAGTACCCATGGTTTCTGTTCGATCTTATGACGACACGTTTGAACAAACGCAGCACCGAATACAAACAGCATGATGAAGCCACAAGCAACCATCAAACGGAATGACCAGAATAGAGGCCAAACTGTTGGGATAGAATCATCCGCAGCCATTTGGATTTGATCTTCTGTTGCGTCAACAACTTCATCGGTGTAGCGCTTAAGAAGTAAACCGTAACCTAGATCGCCTTTCACTTCGTCGAACGCAGCCATGTTTTCTTCAGATTTATCGCCTGCACGTAGCTTTTCAAGTAGCTCGTACGCATACATACCAGTACGGATACGCTCGACGTGCTCATCACGCAGATCACGTAAGCCCGTTACCTCTTCATCAAGAGAGCGCGTTGCGATGATACCCATTACGTAAGGGATCTTAATCGCGTAATCCGTTTCCATTGTTTCTTGGTTTGGAATACCAAACAAAGTAAATGCGGCTGGTGCTTCTTCCGTGTGCCACTCTGCTTCAACAGCAGCGAGTTTTACTTTTTGAACTTCACCAAGCTCGTAGCCAGATTCATCACCCAGTACAATTACTGACAAAATAGATGCCATACCAAAAGAGGCTGCAATCGCAAAAGAGCGACGAGCAAAGGCAAGGTCGCGCCCTTTAAGAATGTAGTATGAGCTGATACCAAGGATGAACATGGCACCTGTGGTGTAACCCGATGCAACCGTGTGTACGAATTTAACCTGTGCTACTGGGTTTAGTACAACTTCAGCGAAGCTCACCATTTCCATACGCATGGTTTCAAAGTTAAATTCCGCACCTATTGGATTTTGCATCCAACCGTTCGCAACCAAGATCCAAAGCGCAGAGAAGTTAGAGCCAAGTGCGACTAACCACGTTACCGCTAAGTGCTGACGCTTTGACAATCTATCCCAACCAAAAAAGAAAAGGCCAACAAAAGTAGACTCTAGGAAGAATGCAACAAGCGCTTCGATAGCTAACGGCGCACCAAAGATGTCGCCAACATAGTGAGAATAATAAGACCAGTTAGTACCAAACTGGAACTCCATAGTTAAGCCTGTCGCTACACCAAGAGCAAAGTTAATACCAAACAATTTACCCCAGAACTTGGTCATGTCCTTGTAAATTTGTTTGCCAGTCATTACATAAACTGACTCCATAATGGCAAGTAAAAATGCCATACCTAAAGTCAGTGGAACAAATAAGAAGTGATACATCGCTGTAAATGCAAACTGCAATCGCGACAGATCAACAACATCAATCATGGTAACTCCTTTGTGTCGGCTGAATGACACTTGTGTGATTAATCACCGCAAAAATCCACATTAAAACAATTCATGAAATTGTTATTACAAGTTGAAATTTGTAGCAAAAACGTACCTTTATAGTTGGATTATTGTTAAGTTCAAGCTAATATAGCTTACGCTAATATTACTGATAAAATCAGCATGTTTCAAAAGGTTTATAGGCGAAACCTGCATTGATTTATGTCAAGTTTACACGGGGAAACTAGGTTGAATTTCGAGCGGTTTCGGTTAAATTTACGTCAAAATAACGTTCATCAATAACATATTGTGACATCTACCACACAAACTCAACATTAACTAAACACACCCCCCTTAACCACCCTCAAAATGCTAACAAACAAAGTGAGGAGTTATTTTTAATTTTGTTAACCAAATCAAATTTGAAACCCAAGTTTCCACTTTTAAACTTCGATTATTAAGTGTTTTATCGATTAGATGGTTTATCGATTCCAAAATGTAAATAGGCCCTGTCTGTCGCTATTCGGCCTCTTGGGGTTCTTTGCAGATACCCTTGCTGAATCAAATAAGGCTCTAATACATCTTCAATAGTGTCTCTCTCTTCACCAATCGCAGCTGCCATATTGTCAACGCCAACTGGGCCACCACCGAACTTTTCCATTATCGCCAGCAAAAGCTTTCTATCCATGTAGTCAAACCCTTTGGCATCGACATCCAACATGTTTAGCGCTTTATCCGCAACATCTGGGCAAATATGTCCGTCTCCTTTCACTTCCGCATAATCACGGACGCGACGCAATAAACGGTTCGCAATACGTGGCGTACCACGTGCACGACGAGCAACTTCTAATGCCCCTTCCGAATCCATCGAAAGGCCAAGGCAATCAGCACTTCGCTGAACGATATTTTGTAGGTCTTCAACTTTGTAGTACTCAAGACGTTGAGTGATGCCAAAACGGTCACGTAACGGCGATGTCAGTGAGCCCGCACGAGTGGTTGCGCCAATCAAAGTAAAAGGAGGAAGATCGATCTTAATAGAACGTGCTGCTGGCCCTTCACCGATCATGATGTCCAACTGATAGTCTTCCATTGCTGGGTACAACACCTCTTCAACCACAGGGCTTAAACGGTGGATCTCATCAATGAACAGAACATCATTTTCTTCAAGGTTGGTCAGCAATGCCGCAAGATCACCCGCTTTTTCTAATACAGGCCCTGAAGTCGTGCGAATATTGACATCCATTTCGTTGGCAACAATGTTCGCCAACGTGGTTTTACCCAAACCTGGAGGACCAAATATCAGCAGATGATCGAGCGCCTCATTGCGCAGCTGGGCCGCTTTGATGAAAATTTCCATCTGGCCACGAACGTGATCCTGACCTTGATAGTCGGCAAGTGCTTTAGGGCGTATTGCACGATCAATGACATCTTCATCTTTGAATACTGGGTTATCCGGTGCAATAAGGCGATCGGCTTCAATCATAAATTCTGCTATTCCTAACGATGCTCTTGTTGACTCTGCGCTTCTTGATTCTGTGTAAAGGCAAAGTGAATGAATCTGTTTTGTAGAACAAGTATTTGGGGTATTAAACCATCGATTTCAGTGCTTCGCGAATCAATTGTTCGCTGGTCATGCCATCTTGAGCCACTTGAGAAACCACCTTAGAAGCTTGAGTAGGCTTGTAGCCTAATGCAAGTAATGCACTGACCGCCTCTTCTTCCGCGTCATGTACGGTTGGCATCGAATCCATCGGCGCTGCATCCGTTGCTGGAGTAAATAGGTCACCCGCACCCCACCCTTTCAGACGGTCTTTCATTTCAACAACCAGACGTTCTGCGGTTTTCTTACCAACACCAGGAAGTTTAACCAGTGTAGAGATGTCTTCACGTTCAACACTCTGAACAAATTGGCTAGCCGTCATACCTGAAAGAATGCCAAGGCCAAGCTTAGGGCCGACCCCGTTTGCTTTGATGACTTCGCGGAACAGCGCACGCTCTTTAACCGTGTTAAAGCCATAAAGCAACTGGGCGTCTTCACGTACCACAAAGTGCGTGTAGATGATTGCCTCTTCGCCCACAGGAGGTAATTCATAAAAACAACTCATTGGCATTTGAACCTCATAGCCAACACCACTCACTTCAATTAATAACTCTGGTGGCTGTTTTTCTATTAATGTACCGCGTAGACGTCCGATCACAATGCACTCTCTTGATGGAATATAATTTGGGGACAGAATATAAAAGAACTGGATACTTATCCAGTTCTTTGTGTTTGTGTGATGAAATATTTTTCGCTTGTTTGGCTTTTGAAACGACGTGATTCAAGCTTTCGACTAGCTCTTTTACTGAGGCGACATGGCGTACAAATATCAGCCTTTGATTCAAAGTATTTCAACAAGATTGAGACAAGTACAATTTAGGTATGACCCAAGCAGCCTGCTAGACTCACCAATTAGGATAGGATCATAAATGATGGGATGACCATTAACGGTAACGGCCTTTTCTCGCGCCTGTAGCTTTACCTGCAAGCGCTATCAAGGTTTTATTAGTATTAGCGTGAGTGATTGCTACGCCTAGAGCATCGGCAGCATCAGCCTGTGGTTTTGCGGGTAACTTAAGCATGCTCATCACCATATTTTGAACCATCGACTTATCAGCACCACCATTACCTGTCACCGCTTGCTTAATTAAACGAGCAGCATATTCATGGACGGGGAGATCCGCATTGACCGCCGCTACAATCGCACTGCCGCGAGCTTGGCCGAGCTTAAGTGCAGAGTCGGCATTCTTTGACATAAAGACTTGCTCAATCGCAAACACATCGGGTTGAAACTGAGTAATGATTTCACTCACCCCCGCATAGATTTGTTTGAGCCGGCCCGGTAGCTCTTTTTCTGAGGTACGGATACAACCGCTACCTAAGTAATAAAGATGACGGCCATTTTGACGAATCACGCCATAGCCAGTAATGCGAGAGCCAGGGTCAATCCCTAATATAATAGACATAACTTTGAATACTGATTATTTATACATGATTTTATGATTGCGCTTAGTATATCTAACGACAAAAAAAATGCCCGTTAAATTAACGGGCATTTCTATTTACATAAACAAAAAGTCACTCCAATAAAGAGTCACTTAAAAGATTAAGTGTTGCGCTTATTCAGCAGACTCTTCTTTTTGAGCAATTTTAACCGCGATCGATAGCTCTTCCAGTGATGCTGGGTTTGCTAGGCTTGGCGCGTCTGTAAGTAGACATGCTGCAGCGGTAGTTTTAGGGAATGCGATAACGTCACGGATGTTCTCAGTACCACAAAGCAGCATTGCTAGACGGTCAAGACCGAATGCTAGACCTGCGTGTGGTGGCGTGCCGTACTTAAGCGCTTCAAGCAGGAAGCCAAACTTCTCTTGTTGCTCTTTAGCTTCAATACCTAGGATACCGAATACCGCTGTTTGCATTTCTGCGTTGTGAATACGTACAGAACCACCACCGACTTCATAGCCGTTGATGACCATGTCGTATGCATCAGAATTTGCTGCTGCTGGGTTCGATTTTAGCTCTTCCGCAGTCACACCTAGTGGAGATGTGAACGGGTGGTGCATTGCGTGTAGGTTACCTTCGCCGTCTTCTTCAAACATTGGGAAGTCAACAACCCACAGTGGAGCCCATGCAGAGGTGTCGGTTAGCTCTAGATCAGCACCTAGTTTAAGACGAAGTGCCCCCATTGCTTCAGCAACGATGCCCGCTTTGTCTGCACCAAATAGGATGATATCGCCAGATTCAGCTTGAGTGCGCTCTAGAATACCGTTGATTACGTCTTCGCTTAGGAATTTAGCGACTGGAGATTGAATACCTTCCATGCCTGCAGCACGGTCGTTAACCTTCATCCATGCTAGACCTTTCGCGCCGTAGATATTTACATGTTCTGCGTAACCGTCGATTTGCTTACGAGTTAGCTTAGCACCGCCTGGTACACGGATAACCGCTACGCGACCTTTTTCATCGTTAGCAGGGCCAGAGAATACTTTGAACTCAACGTCTTTAACTAAGTCAGCCACGTCAACTAGCTCTAGCGGGTTACGTAGATCTGGCTTATCAGAACCGAAACGACGAATCGCTTCAGAGAAAGGCATTACTGGGAATTGACCTAGTTCAACATCTAGAAGCTCTTTCCACATATCGTGAACTAGCTTTTCAGTGATGTTACGTACTTCTTGAGAAGACATGAACGATGTTTCGATATCGATCTGAGTAAATTCAGGCTGACGGTCAGCACGTAAATCTTCGTCACGGAAACATTTAACGATCTGGTAGTAACGGTCAAAACCAGACATCATCAGCAGTTGCTTGAACAGCTGAGGAGATTGAGGAAGTGCGTAGAAGCTGCCTTTATGAACACGGCTTGGTACTAGGTAGTCACGCGCGCCTTCTGGAGTCGCTTTCGTTAGTACTGGCGTTTCGATGTCTAGGAACAGGTTCTCGTCTAGGAAACGACGAACGAAGCTAGAAGCACGAGCACGAAGCTTGATGCGGTCGCTCATTTCTAGACGGCGAAGATCGATGTAACGGTACTTTAGACGCTGCTCTTCAGAGTTCGTTTGGTTGAAGTCTAGTGGAAGCGCTTCTGAACGGTTGATGATCTCTAGACCAGTCGCGTAAAGTTCTACTTCACCAGTAGCCATGTCTTTATTTACTTGGCTGTCCGGACGAACACGTACTTCACCAGCAAACTTGATACAGAATTCATTACGCAGTTGGTTAGCGATCGGGAAGATATCTTTCATATCTGGATCGACAACAACCTGAACGATGCCTTCACGATCACGCATATCAATAAAGATAAGACCGCCTAAATCACGGCGACGGTTTACCCAGCCGCACAATTCTACAGTTTGTCCCGCCAGGGACTTGTTCAGGTTACCACAGTAATGGGTACGCATAATGAATTTCCCAATCTCTTAATAATTTACTAATTTCCAAGCTGTAGGTGTCAAAAATAGCCCTACAGAGCCTTTTACCTAACAAAGCAAGGAATCATTTATACGCGGAAACTCGGTTAAAATCGACCTTCCACACTCGAATTTATTGTGTTTTATCTGGCTTTGCTGCTTTTTAGTTCATCAAACGCGCAAAGATTCACCAAAACCAAAAAAATTGCGACAATTATATCTCGAAAGTACCTTAATCAGCAAAACTCTCGTACAGTAGATTTTCGTTTCAACCCAAAAACTTTTTGTAATGTCTGATGGCGTGATGAATAACGGTGTAGTAGATGGATGATCGTGTAATAACAACAGAAACTTTACCTCTAAGACTTGGATTAACCATGTGGTCTCACTCCGAGTGGCAAAGTCAGTTCTATGGCAAGGGAACCAAACCCGCAGAGCGCCTTGAAAAGTACACGCAAGTTTTCCATACCGTTGAGGGCAATACGACCTTTTACGCTACGCCGAGTACGTCGACAGTACATAACTGGAAAGCGGCAAGCCACGATGACTTCAGGTTCACCTTTAAACTGCCCAAGTTTATCACCCACCAGCAGCAACTTAGACACTGCCAAGCCGAGCTCAAAGAGTTCTTAATGACGATGTCACCCCTTCATGATCGCATTGGCCAGTGGACCATACAGCTACCGCACAGCTTTGAGCCTAGCATGCTTCCTATTCTGCGAAAATTTTGCACCTTATTTCCAAAAGATATGTCGCTCGGCGTCGAAGTTCGCCATCTCGGTTTCTTTGATAAAGGGGATGCTGAAAAACGCTTTAACCAATGGCTTGTGGAAGAAGGTATTAACCGCATCATTATGGATAGTCGCCCTGTTTTTTCTGCGCCGCCGACAACTGAAGCCGTTATTGATGCTCATAAGGTCAAGCCACGCGTGCCCGTTCATGCGATTGCAACGGCGAATAACCCAATGATTCGCTTTATTGGTCACCCAGATCAAGAACCTAATCTTGAGTTTTTTAAACCTTGGTTTGCCAAAATTCCAAGCTGGCTTACTGAAGGTAAGCAGCCTTATTTAATGATCCACACGCCAGACAACAACCATGCGCCAGAGCTTGCGCTCGCGATTTATCAACGATTACAAAAGCAAGTCTCTGAAAGTACGTCATTATTACTGCCTGATCTTGCCCAATTTCCCGTTCAAAAAGACAACCATCAAATCTCGATGTTTTAAGACTTGTTATACATACAGCAGCAATCCTTAACCGTAATCGCAGTTTTCGTGACAGTCGTTCTTTTTTTACGTAAAATACGCCCCCTTTTATTGGGTTCGAATTCTGTGCCCATTACGCTGACTGTCGAGAGAGAATGCCATGAGCAACAAAGACAACATCTTTTCCGCTCCTATTGATAAGATTGGAGACTTCACCTTTGATGCAAGGGTTGCTGAAGTATTTCCGGATATGATTCAACGCTCGGTGCCTGGTTATAGCAATATCATCTCTGCAATCGGCATGCTGGCTGAGCGCTTTGTAAAGCCACATTCAAATATTTACGACCTTGGCTGCTCGCTTGGTGCTGCGACACTTTCTATGCGTCGTCACATTCAGCAAGAAGGCTGCACTATTTTCGCTATCGATAATTCAGAAGCCATGGTTGAGCGCTGCAAATTGCACGTTAATGCTTACCGCAGTGACACTCCGGTAGAAGTGATTGAAGCGGATATTCGCGAAGTAGAAATCAAAGACGCCTCTGTTGTGGTGCTTAACTTTACGCTGCAATTTCTGTCGCCAGATGACCGATACGCTTTGCTTGAGAAAATTCACGCAGGCTTACGCCCAGGTGGCATCTTAATCCTGTCAGAAAAGTACGTCTTCGAAGACGAAAGCTCAAATGAACTGCTTATCGACCTGCACCATGATTTCAAACGTGCCAACGGATACAGCGAGTTAGAAGTTAGCCAAAAGCGCAGTGCGATCGAAAATGTGATGCGTCCAGACTCTATTCCGGTCCATAAAGAACGCTTTAATAAAATCGGCTTCTCGAGCAGCGAAGTCTGGTTCCAGTGCTTCAACTTTGGTTCTATGTTCGCGATTAAGTAGAGCGTTATCAGCTAAAAGTGATTCCATCGAACTTTAATCTCTTTCCAGTACTGTGATGACAAACGTCACACACATTATGAATTCCACAACGGTTTATATTACCCATGTTTAATTTTGCTAATTTTTATCAACTTATTGCCCAAGATACTCGCCTTCAGCCTTGGTTAAATGTACTGCCACAACAGCTGACAGATTGGCAAAATGCTGAGCACGGCGACTTCGACCGTTGGTTACGTGCACTCAACAAGATCCCACAAGGTGTGCCTGATCAAGTTGACCTGAAAGAATCAGTAACCATTGGTAGCTCTACGCCGTTTCATACCGGGGAGCTTAAAAAACTAGAGAGCTTATTGAAGACTTTCCACCCTTGGAGAAAAGGCCCTTACAAGGTGCATGACATTCATATCGATACCGAGTGGCGCAGTGACTGGAAATGGGATCGCGTACTTCCGCATATCTCTCCATTGAAAAACCGATCGGTGCTTGATGTGGGTTGCGGCAATGGCTATCACATGTGGCGCATGCTGGGGGAAGGTGCTCGCTTAACGGTAGGTATCGATCCTTCTCATCTATTTTTAGTTCAGTTTGAAGCAATTCGTAAGTTGATGGGCGATGATCAACGCGCTCACCTTTTACCTCTAGGTATTGAACAGCTGCCTAAACTTGAAGCGTACGATACGGTATTTAGCATGGGTGTGCTGTACCACCGTCGTTCCCCTCTTGATCATTTAATTCAGCTTAAAGATCAACTGGTCTCTGGCGGTGAATTGGTACTTGAAACCTTGGTGATTGAAGGCGATGAAAATGCAGTATTGGTACCTGTTGACCGTTATGCGCAGATGAGAAATGTCTACTTCTTCCCTTCTGCCCGCGCACTGAAACGCTGGCTTGAACAGGTTGGCTTTAAAGACGTACGCATTGTGGATGAAAATGTCACTACCATTGGTGAACAACGTACAACAG
The DNA here is from genome assembly GCF_947488985.1 of uncultured Vibrio sp. Lineage (GTDB taxonomy): Bacteria > Pseudomonadota > Gammaproteobacteria > Enterobacterales > Vibrionaceae > Vibrio. The sequence continues at coordinate 26,400 of NZ_CANLBV010000031.1, read as the reverse complement.
AGTGGATGACACACAACTCTCTACCCGATTACCTCGATCCAAATGATCCAAGTAAAACGGTTGAGGGACACCCGGCACCAAGACGCGCGATTCTTGTCGCAACTAAGCCATAGATTTCACAAAGCTCGAATGCCATTTACTTTGTGGAAAAGTGGGTTAAAAATAGCGAAAATGGAACAGCAAATGACTTATGATTAATAAGTAAGCTATTTCAAAGAACAATAATTGGTGCAATGCTCACATTGCGATCCAATATGACCAGACTCTTACAATAGGATGCTTCACGCATCCTTTTTTGTGGGCTAAACTTCTAAATAGTCTGAACTATTCTCAAATTCTCAAAGGTTTTTTTATGTTTAAGCGATTATCGCCAATAGTGGCGGTTGGTTTGCTCTCTGGCTGTACCCTCACCAACGGTGCTGCCTACCACCAGGAAACTCTCGACGCAATTAACCGTTCAGAGACAAACATCGCCAATAAGGTGCAAAACCTTGAGCTGCAACTCAGTAATCAGAGTGATTATATCGAAAGCTTAGAAGAAGAAATCATTACGTTATCTAAACAGCTTGATGTCCATTTAACCACCATCGAAAAGCAAGAAGTTGAAACGTTAAAAGAAGAAGAACCTGTTGTCGCAGCAGTCATAGCTCCAGTCACGACAACACCTGAACAGCCGACGGTGCTGGGCGGAATCGAAAAAGTGCTGATAGATTCAATCAATCAGAGTTTTGATGCTCGTGTAGATACAGGCGCGACCACCTCTTCTCTAAACGCAGTCGACATCAAGGAATTTGAGCGTGACGGTAAAAAATGGATCAAGTTCCATTTAGTTGATAAAGCACAAGCAACTGAAGACCAGAAATGGATTGAAGCACCGGTTCTACGCTACGTAAAAATTCGTCAGGCTACCGGTGAACAAGCAGAACGTCGAGCGGTGATCGAATTGTGGGTCAAAGTTGGAAAAATCCATGAAAAAGCGCAATTTACATTGGCGGATCGCTCTCAAATGAGTCACCCTGTATTACTGGGACGCGAATTTATTAAAGACATTGCATTAGTGGATGTAAGTAAACAGTACGTACAAACGGAAGCCAAATAACAAGAATAGGGTTAGCTATGACGTCAAGAATTCCATTTTATATCTCGATTTTCCTGCTCATTGTGGCAGGTATAACACTCAGTATCTTTAGGCATACCACCTACGGTGTGCCTTGGACTCCAGGGGAAACTAGGCAGGTTTGGGACATCGAAGCTCGTATCGAGTTCAATGCGATTGGTAAAGAAGCCAAAGTGTCCTTAGCGGCTCCTCACACTCAGTCTAATTTCACCCTTATTGGCGAATCCGCGTCGTCGCCAGGCTACGGCATTTCATACTTGAATACTGAGTCAGGTCGCCGGGCTGAATGGTCTATTCGTCACGCTGATGGCCCGCAAACCATATACTATAAGACTCAATTCCTAGTAGATAACCAAGCGAAAGTGGACGCTATACCACCTCAAGGTGAGGTAGTAAAACCAAGCTTTGATGGCCCAGAAGAAGCGGCAGCATTGGCCTTGATTGTTCAAGCAACCAAGCGCTCAGCAGACAACCAAACTTTCACTCGCGAACTGATCAAGACACTCAATGATCCAGACAGCCAAAACTCAGCGCTGCTCTTAAATAGCATGAGTAAGGTGGAAGCAATACACAAACTACTTTCAGCGGCAGACATCCACAACAAAGTGGTTGGTGTTATTGAGCTAGAAGATGGTCGTCGTCGCCAGTCTATCCAGCAAATGAACCAAATTTGGGATAATGACCAGTGGATTTTGTTCTCACCAGAATCAAGTGAGCAGCAACTTCATACTAACCTACTGATTTGGGATGAGTCGAACATCTCCCTATTGGATGTTGTGGGTGGTAAGAACAGTAAAGTTCACTTCTCTATGATTGCTCAAGAGGTTTCTCCGACGGAAGCAACCAATAGCAAAGTTTCTGCCGACCAACTGTTAAACCTATCGATTCACAGCTTACCGCTAGAAGAGCAAGCGATGTTTAAAACCATCATGCTGATCCCTATCGGTGCACTTATTGTTGTATTCTTACGTGTCATCATTGGCTTGAAAACCTCTGGTACTTTCATGCCTGTTTTAATTGCGGTGGCCTTTGTTCAAACTCAATTAATTACGGGTATTGTCGGTTTCCTACTGATCGTTGGTACGGGTCTGATTATTCGAAGTTACTTGTCTAAGCTCAACCTGCTACTGGTAGCCAGGATATCTGCCGTGATCATTACGGTAATCATGATTATCTCTGTGTTTACCGTGGTCGCGTTTAAAGTCGGCTTAACTGAAGGGCTATCAATTACCTTCTTCCCAATGATTATCCTATCTTGGACTATTGAACGTATGTCTATTCTATGGGAAGAAGAAGGTGCAAAAGAGGTTGCACTGCAAGGTGGTGGCTCTCTATTTACTGCGGTTCTTATTTACCTGAGTATGACTAACCCGTTTATTCAACACTTAACGTTTAACTTTATCGGTCTACAACTGGTTATCCTAGCGACCATCTTGTTACTAGGTAACTACACAGGCTACCGTCTAACCGAGCTTCGTCGCTTTAAACCGCTAACGGAGGACTAAGTTATGTTTGATCAGTTTACTTCGCCGTTTCAGTTGAAAGACAAAGGCATAATGGGAATGAACAAACGCAACCATAGCTACATTGGTCGCTACAATGATCGTTCCAAGTACCCATTAGTTGATGACAAGCTAAAGACTAAGATCATCGCAGAGCAAGCTGGTGCAACTGTGCCTAAGCTCATCGGCGTTATCGGTCACCAAGCTGAAGTAAAAACCATTCACAAGATGGTTAAAGAGTGGCCGGGCTTTGTAATCAAACCAGCTCAAGGCAGCGGTGGTAAAGGTATCCTTGTGATCACTTCTCACAAAGATGGCGTCTATACTAAGCCTTCTGGCTCAACCATTAACGAGGAGGACGTCGAGCGTCATATCAGTAATGCGCTCGCGGGCCTTTTCTCACTGGGTGGCAAGAATGACGTCGCTGTGGTTGAAAACCTGATCAAATTTGACGAGTGTTTTGACGGCTTTAGTTACGAAGGTGTGCCAGACGTACGAATCATCGTATTCAAAGGCTACCCTGTAATGGCGATGATGCGCCTGTCCACTTCTGCCTCTGATGGTAAAGCCAACTTACACCAAGGCGCTGTAGGTGTGGGTATTTGCATCGCAACGGGTAAAGCCGTTCGTGCCGTTCAGTTTGATCAACCTGTCACTCATCACCCGGACACAGATAAAGAGCTTGCGTTACTGCAAGTCCCTCATTGGGAAAAACTGCTGACTCTTGCATCTAGTGCATGGGAGATGACAAGCCTTGGTTACATGGGTACTGACATGGTTTTAGACCAAGAAGAAGGCCCTATGGTACTGGAGCTCAATGCTCGCCCAGGCTTAGCAATCCAGATAGCTAATGGCGCAGGATTATTGCCTCGTTTGCACCATATTGAAAACCTTGGCACACCCGCTGAATACCCGAAACCGGCTGAGCGCGTTGCCTACGCAGCCCAACAGTTTGGCGTTCACGGGAACGAAATCGTTCAAAGCTAACTCGATCAAAAACTGAGCTGCTGACCAAGTCATTTATGCCGAATCTAGCTCAATAAAAAAGCCGCATAACTCTGAGATTACGCGGCTTTTTAATGCCTGCCGTCTTCACCTAGCTAATTTGACTAAGCCTCTGCTGCTTCCGCTTCAGGCTCGCAAATAGGGTCGATGCGTACCGCTGCTACCTTAAACTCTGGGATCTTGGCATGCGGATCCGTCGCTGTGGTCGTCAAACGGTTAACGGGTGATTCAACAAAGTGGAATGGAATAAACACCACACCCTTTTGCATTCTCTTAGTGACAAATGCCGCGATTTCAATTTCTCCGCGACGTGTCGATACTTTTAACCTCTGACCGTTAGAGATTCCTAACGCTTCGGCATCATCAACACTGACCATGGCACGTGGCCCAGCCAAATTATCAAGCCCTTTGGTTTTACGTGTCATGGTTCCGGTGTGGAACTGCTCTAATACTCGCCCTGTCGTTAACACTAATGGGTACTCACGATCTGGCAGCTCTGCCGCATATCGAAATGGGATCGCTTCCATTTGGCCTCGTCCACGAGTGAACTGAGTCTGGTGCATTATACGGGTACCGTCAGGGTTGTTATTATTACTTGGCCATTGCACGCCATTGACCGTTATGTTTTCCCAACGTAAACCAGCGTATTGCGGGGTGACGCGAGCAATCTCATTGGTAATGTCCGCAACCGAATCGTAGCTCCAACCACCGCCCATCGCATTCGCTAGTAATTGGATAATCACCCAGTCTTCTTTTGCTTCACCGGGTGGGTTTACCGCTGGGTTGATACGCTGAACACGTCGCTCGGTATTAGTAAAGTGACCCGATTTTTCAGCAAAGGAACAAGACGGCAGAACTACATCGGCATACTGCGCCGTCTCCGTTAAGAAGATGTCTTGGACCACAAGGAAGTCTAATGCTTCAAGCCCTTCAATGACGTGTGCTTGATTCGGATCACTCAATACTGGGTTTTCGCCCATCACGTATAGACCACGAACCTGTCTCTGACACGCTCCGTCAATAATTTCGGTGAGCGTTAAGCCTGTATCTGCTGGTAATTCAGAAATGCCCCACTCCATTGCAAACTTTTGACGAACCATAGGGTTATACACTTTCTGATAACCTGGAAGATTGTTTGGTAGAGCGCCCATGTCGCATGCTCCCTGAACATTGGATTGACCGCGCAATGGGTTAATACCACCGCCCTCAATACCGATGTTGCCACACAACAGCTGCAGGTTAGCGATTGAGCGAACGTTATCGTGCCCAGTGGTATGTTGCGTAATCCCCATTGAGTAATACACCGCCGTGCGTTCTGCAGTACCGATCATGCGCGCCATGGCGAAGATATCGTCGGCTTTAACACCCGTTACCAATTCCACTTTATCGAGCGAATAACTTGGTGACATCACCTCTTGAAGTAAGGTATCAAAGCCGTCTACACGATCTTCGATATACTCTTGGTCATACCAACCATGCTTGATGATCTGCTGCATCACACCATTAATCAGCATTACATCGGTACCCGGTCGATGTGCCAAATAAAGTTCAGCATGGTCAGCAATATCAATGCGTTTTGGATCCGCGACAATAAGTCGTGCTCCCCCCTTCCTCACCGCTTGCTTGATGTGTGAGCCGATAATTGGGTGTGCTGAAGTCGTATCTGAGCCAATAATAAAGATCACGTCTGAGTGCTTGATGCTTGGAATATCATTGGTCATCGCGCCGCTACCCAGCGAAGCTTCTAAACCAGTTACCGTTGAAGCATGGCAAAGTCGAGCACAGTGATCGACGTTGTTGGTACCCAACTCACGGCGAATAAATTTTTGGAAGGCATAATTATCTTCGTTGGTGGTTTTCGCCGACGAGAAGCCTGCCAGTGCATGGCTACCAAAGCCTTGCTTGATGACTGTAAACTTCTCAGCAATGAGTTTAATCGCTTGCTCCCAAGTCGCAGGTTGCAACCAGCCGTCCTTTCGAATCAATGGTGTAGTCAAACGGGCATCACTGCTGACAAAGTCGAATCCGAAACGGCCTTTAACGCACAACATACCTTCATTAACCGGAGAATCACCGCCTTCGATATAGCGGATTTTATTCTTACTCTCATCAACATGCATGGTGAGCTTGCAACCCACGCCGCAGTAGGTACAGATGGTATCAACTTTTTTCAGTACGTCTGTGTCACCTTGTTTTCTATCTCGAGCATCGACCATAGCACCGGTTGGACACGCCTGAACACACGAGCCACATTGCACACATTTGGAGTCGCCCATTAAGGTCTTATTCGCGCCAAAATTAGGTCGACACTCAGGCCTTGATGCTGGTTTTCCATCGGCCTGATTCATGAAGCTAAGAACTCCGTGAACATTCTGCTCACGACACGCTTGGATGCACTGACCACAGCTGATACAGCGGTTGGCATCAAAGACTATGAATTCAGAGCTATCATCAACTTCAAATTTTTGTCTTATTGAGTCAGTCTTGGCTTCTTGAGCACGAATCGCCTGCCAGCTCTCATGCGAAGCCACATCAATTTTGTACTCTGGATGAGTTTGCGTTGCTTTGTACTCGGTCGAGTACTCTCGCAGGTCGCAGTCGGTATTGGCTTGACAGCCACACTCTAGACACCTTGCAGCTTCGGCAATGGCATCTACGTTATCAAACCCAGTTTCAACTTCATCGAAGCTTTGCTCACGCTGCTCGGGCGTGAGTTCTGGCATGATCTTACGTGCCATGCGCTGAATGGATTGGTACTGCTTAGGATCTACGGCTTTGAGCTGTTTATGCTTTCTTGAGTTAAACGGCTTAACCGGAATGTTATCCATATCACCATTGAAGAAACGATCGATCGCTTGCGCGGCAATGCGTCCATCACCGACAGCTTCCACTGCCGTGGCAGGACCACGTCGGAAGTCACCAATACTGAAGATATTACCCGTTCCCGAGTGCATAGTTTGCGGATTGGCATCAGCGGTGTTCCAACGTGTCAGTGGGATCTCTATCGCTTCATTGTCCATAAAACTCAAATCAGGCTTTTGTGACACCGCAGCAATAACGGTATCAAACGCCTCAACAAAGAACTCACCCGTCGGCTTAGGGCTGCGACGACCTGAGGCATCTGCCGGGCCTAATGCCATACGCTCTAATCGAATTTCTGCTACATGGCCATTTTCATCAGCGATGTTTTCTGCTGGATTAGTCAAGAAGTGGAACTTGACCCCTTCATGTTCTGCTTCTTCGATTTCGTAATCTTCAGCTGGCATTTCATCTCGGGTACGACGATAAATCAGCGTGGTATCCGCCCCATCACGAACCGCTGTTCGAGCACAATCAATTGCTGTGTTACCACCGCCGATCACAGCCACTTTTTTGCCAGTAGTAAAACGCTGATCGGTGACATAGTCTTTCAGATAATCGACGCCTAAATAGCAACCGCCAAGCTCACTGCCCGGGTAGTTCATTTCAACCGCTTGTGATGCGCCGACCGCAAGACAAACTGCATCGAAGTCATTGCTTAAATCAGACAGTGTAAAATCAACGCCGAGCTTTTTATCGCACTCTACCGACATCCCGTTGCGACACATTAACTCGATTTCTTTGTCTAGAATCGATTTAGGTAAACGGTATTCAGGAATACCGTAACGCAGCCAACCGCCCGCTTTAGGCATCGACTCATAAACGCTAACGTCATAGCCCTCATTAGAGAGGTAATAACCTGCCGTAAGGCCGCCGGGACCACTGCCGACAACCGCAATCCGCTTACCTTTGCTTGGTTTCTTCTCTGGCGTGTAGCTTTCTTGAGCGGATAGATCCGCATCGGCAGCATGGCGCTTAAGCTGACGAATCGCAATCGAGTCATCGACAAGATTTCGACGGCATTCAGTTTCACAAAAGGCAGGACATACACGACCAATCGACAATGGCATGGGTAATGTTTTTTTGATCACCTCGATTGCTTTAATGTGATCATTTTGAGCGATATGATACAGGTAAGATTGGATATCGACCCCCGCAGGGCACGCCGTTTGACAAGGCGCTTCGCAGTCGGCGTAATGATCTGCCATGATTCGATTTAATGCAGTTTGTCGATGAACGGTCAGCTGTTTTGACTGAGTGGTAATGTTCAATCCATTAGACACCTCGAGTTCACAAGAGCGGGTTAGACCGATCCCATCGACTTCGACCACACATAGATCGCAGGGTACTTTGTCCGCCGTTTTATTCAAACCACACAAAGAAGGAATGTCCAAACCACATGTTTTTGTGGCCTCAAGAACGGTTTGTCCTTGTTCGACAATTCGATATTTCCCATCAATCGTGATTTGAATCATAGCTAAGCCCTGCCTCTACTTTCGCCCATCAGCGAGTTATCCAATAATTAAAATTCAAGTAATACAATATTATTAATATTATTAAATTCGAGTCATTACCATACATTAATTATGGTTTTGTGCGTGTGACCTCAAACAAATTTTATTGATAATACCCACAAAGTGTGAGTGGTTATACCAGTTCAAATTAAAGGTACAATTAAGCCCCTAATAGTTAGGGGCTTGGAATTGATGTTAAAATTTATATTGATACTGATGTTGATAATGAGCTCAAGGCTAAGTCGCCCGAGGATATATCGCTATCGGGCCTATTGCTCAATTTCTTCAAGTAGATCTTGCACAGGAGAAGTGGCTTTGTTTTGAGCAAAACCGCGCAGGCCAACCACGTGTACGTGCTCGTGATCTTTAAATACCTTACGAACCAGTTTATAGGTGGTGCCTTTCTCAGGGCTAATGTTCTCTGGTGCTGCGATCAGAAGTTGCATACCTAGACGGTCACACAGTTCAAACAGTGTAGAGATAGACTTCGCATCCAGACGTGCTGCTTCATCAAGGAACAACAAACGACATGGAACGATGTCTTTACTACGAAGTCGACGTGACTCTTCTTCCCAGCTCTGAACAACCATCAATAGGATAGATTGACCCGTACCGATAGCCTCACCCGTAGATAGAGCGCCCGATTCCGCTTGTAGCCAACCATCAGAGCCACGGTTAACTTCCACACTTAGCTCTAGGTAGTTACGGTAATCCAGTAGCTCTTCACCTAGAACTTGAGGAGAACGTTGACCCATGTCGATATGTGGGTTGACACGTTGGAACAGTTTCGCCATCGCTTCGGAGAAGGTGAAGCGCGTTGTCTCAAATAAGTCTTTATGCTGCTCTTGTTGAGTCGCTAGCCCTGATAGCAAGATCTCGTGGCTTTCACGGATCTTAACATTCAGACGTACGCCTTTAACCTGACCAAAGTAAATGTTCGACAAGCCTTGGTTGAGCATTCGAATACGGTTCTGCTCACGTTGAATCGTCTTCTTAATGATGCTTGCTACCGACTCAGAGCTAATCGCTAGGCGGTTTTCACGCTGAGTCAGTTCTTCTGTTAATCGAGCTAGCTCAACTTCCATCTCTTCGATTGCTTCAACCGGATCATCCGTATGAATGATGTCTTGGCGAATACGCTCACGAAGGTGTTGGTAAACCGCAATGTAGAACAGAACCTTACGCTCTGGATGCGCATTGTCTTCCGATAGACGCAGTGAATCACGTAGGTCTTCATTGTCAGCCACAGCCAAACGCAGTGCACCTAGTGATTTGTCCGACATTGAGCGAAGTTCGCCAGCCGTTAGGTAAGCCAGTTCGCGCTTGTGTAGACGACGTTCAACGTCATTTTCACGAGCTAAGCGAAGTACTGAACACCAACCTGCTTTGGCTGCAACCACGAAGGTACGAAGCTCTGTGTACTCTTTCTGTACTTTCTTAAGACGCTTAGCCAGCGCTTTCATCTCAAGTTCGGTTGAGGTAATCGTACGCTCGTATTCACTCTTACGGCTACGAGAAGTGTGTAGACGCTCTTGAAGCTCGTCACGACGACGTACAGCGCGTTCTTCAGCGCCTTCATCAGCGTTTACACCGAACTCTTGAAGCTCTTGTTTGAACTCTTGAACAGTCTCTTGCTTCGCTTGGTGCGAGCTCTTCAGTGCTGCCAATACTTGGTTGTACTGGTTCATCTGTTCGCGAGCTTGCTTCAAGCCATCACGGCTTTTCGCTCGTGCTTGTTCCGCTTGAACCAGTTTCGCTTTCAACTGTTCGCTCAGTTCGCTGCTCTTGTTAAGCAGGTCAACAGAGTCTGCGTAAGCAAAGTAGTGACGACGCTCAATCAGATCAGACAGTGCGAACACTTTGCCTTTTAGCGTTTGCAGAGCATTGTCAGCTTGACGGTACTCGGCTTCCAAAGCTTCGAATTGCTCTGGGTCAGCGTCGAGTGCAGAAACGATTTGCTCTAATGAAGTTAGCGCTTTGCTGTGAGTGTTCAAGTAAGACTTAGCTTCACTTAAACGCTCTAGTTGTGCTTCTAATTCAGCAAGACGCTCAGCTAATGTTTCGTCTTCAAGAATACGAACCATAGGCGCGAGTTTGTCTAATGCACTAAGTGCCTGTTTGCTTTGTAAAAGCTGACTGCGTTGTTGTTGCTCTTTAGAATCTAGTTCTGCCAGAGAACGAACAATTTGGTTACGCTTATCGCGAATAGACGCTAACGCCTGTTCTGGATCAGCGTTGAATGCAACGTGCAGGTGTTTAGCAACAAAGCTGTTGAATGCTTGGTATAGGCGATTCAGTTTTTGAGAGTCAAACGCTGCTTTAGCGTGGTTCTCAACGACAACGTCACGCTCTTCGCGCAATTTCTCAAGGCGTTGTTCACGAGCTGCGCGACCAAACAGTGGAATTTCAGGGAAGCGAGAGTAACGCATTTGGCGATCGTTCAGTTGAACGCACACTGCGCCTTCTAACTCGTCCGCGTTGAATGAGCTGTCATCAAACGCGTCTACATCACCTTCTAGGATGTAAAGGTCTTCTGGACAATCATCAAGATCAATCAGCTTCTCTTTGATGCCATCAAGGTCAGAAACCACAATCGCATGACGGGCCGGGCCGTACATCGCACTGAAGTATGGCGCATCGCCAATCGTGATATCGTCGTAGATCTCAGAAAGCAGCATACCACCAAGGGTGTCAGCTAAGCCTTTCAGACGAGGATCGTTAGAACCACCTGGAGATGCTAGACGCTCGATCTCTTGCTCAAGTTCAGCTCGGCGAGTTGCCAGTTGATCTTTAGCAACCGCTTGAGACTTTTCGTCTTCAAGTACTTGCTGCATTTGAGTCATCACCGCTTGGCTATCTTCTAGCTCAGCTTCGGTTTGATCTCTTAATGCTTCAAGCGCATCGTTTGCTGTGATCCAAGCAGGAGCAATGGATTCTAGCTTTTGAATCTCTTGGTCGTGGTTCTGTTGAACACGACGTTGTTCACTTTTCGCTTCACGCAACTCTTCTTGAGCGTACTCAAGCGTTTCTATCTGCATTGCATGACGTTCGCGCTCTTCGTCGAAAACCGCTTCGTCAGTCAGTGAAATGTTGTGTTGCTTTTGGTATTCAGTCGCAAGCTCTTTTGCTTGACGCTGCTGTGCTACATCACGAGCCATGTCTCGGTGCTGAGCACGCCATTGCTGTTCGTTCTCAACAACATGTTTAGCGTTGCGGCCTTTTTCTAAAGCTTGCTTAGCGCTGTAAGACGCTTCTTTACGTTCAACGTCACCAACGATGCTCTTAACCAAAGACAGTGCTTTGTCGAACTGTGCAGAAGCTGCAGAAGACATGTCTAGCTTGTGCTTAGTAGACAGTAGCGTCTGCGTGCTTGATTCTTGTTGTGCTTTTAGCTCAGAAACCAAGGTTAACGCGCTTTCTGCAGTAATAGAGTCATCACCTAGCAACTGCTTGGTTTTCTCTAATGCTTGAACCGCTTGCTGGTATTGAAGTGCACGAGTCTGCTGAACATCCAACGCTTGTTGGTAGTCAGCGAGCTGAGTTTTCAGGCTATCCACTTCTTCTTCAGTAATAGTTGCCTGCTCTTCAGCAAGAAGCACTCGCTCTTGAGCTTCTTCAACCACCATCACCTGCTCTTCTAGACGCTCATTTAGCTCTTCTAGGTCTTCGCTGTAGCGTGCAATTTTCTCTTGCTGACGAAGTGCAGTTTGCACCAACTGAAGGTGATCCGAAGCCGCTTGGTAATCTTGCTCCAGCGCTGATTCTTGCTCCACCAGCAGTTCGAGTTCTTCTTGAACACGATTCAGCAGGTTGTTTTGATCAAGTAAGGTTTCGCGAGAACCAAACAGTTCGCCACGGAACTTCATGGTTTGATCTAACTTGTTACGACGATCGTTGGCATGGCGCATGTAGTCCGCAGCCACGTAGTTTGTAGATTCAGTGATCAAGTGTTTGAACAAGTCACGATCCGACTGAGTTGTCTTGATCGCTTCTAGCGTCATGCGGTTCTCACGCAGTGCTGATTCCATATCTTGGAATGCTTTCTTCACACCACCATTTTGCGGCAGAAGGTAATCACGCAGAGAGCGTGTAATCGCACTTGAGATACCACCGTAAAGTGATGCTTCAATCAGACGGTAGAACTTAGAACGGTCGCTGCTGTTACGCAGTTTCTTCGGAACCACACCGTACTCAAACATCTGTGAGTGGTAATCAACAATCGAAGAGAAGGCTTTGAAATGTGCGCCTTCGTGTTGCGCTACCGCAGCTTTCACATCGTTCAACTGACATACACGCGCGTGGCTGTCTGAAACGTTCTGAATCAGTACGTCCGTTGGTTTCACATGGCTTGGAAGGCCTTGGATAACGAACGGCTTGATGTCTACTTTCTTGTCACGACCCGCAACTTGCTGCAGTTTTACTGCAAACAACAGGCGTTGATTACGAGAGTTGATCACATCGAGCGCTGCATAACATGCGCCAGGCTGAAGCTTACCGTAAAGACCTTTGTCACGTGACGACTGTGAGCTACCTGCTTCCGTTGTGTTACGGAAATGCAGAAGGCTTTGGTCAGGGATCAGCGCAGTAATGAATGCCGCCATGGTGGTCGACTTACCGGCACCATTACCGCCAGAAAGCGTGGTAACTAACCCATCAATGTCAAAAGTACGCGCAAAGAAGCCGTTCCAGTTGACCATGGTTAATGATTGATACTTACCTCTTTCAATCATGCTTCACCTTCTACTTTTGTTTGTTCGCCATCGTTTGACTCAAGGTCAACACCAGCTTGATCGTTAAAAATGTCTTGTTGATCGCTTTGATCTACGCCTGTATCCGATGTAGCTTCCACAGGACCTTCATTCAACAAGCTACCTTGGCTAGGCTCTTGAGTATGAACCACAGCTTCACCATCACGAATAAGGCGCAATTGCGCTTCTTTCATATCGTCGCCAACGCGTACGTCAGCGCCAAAACGAAATACCGCTTCGCTGATGCGGAACTTACCCGTTTCACCAATCGCAATCAGCATGCCGATACGACGTAAACGGCGCAGAGAAGTACGTACTTTTTCAAACAGCTTTTCTTTATCTAAGTCTGACCCTGAAGCGCGGTTAGTCGTCAGCTTCATGAGTTTTTTCTCATCAGCCAGTGCCATAAGCTCTTCATACAGTTCTTGATTGGTGAAGATGCCTTCATGGGCTAAACGCTCTGGGCTTAGATATAAGAAACACAATACCTTACCGACAAGCATGTCTAACTCAGACAACACACTACGACCGATTAAAGACGTAGAACGCGGGCGCAGGTAGAAGAAACCTTCCGGCGCTTTAACCAGTTCGGTGTTGTAGCGTTGGTAAAAATGCTGAAGCTCAACTTCAAAATCAGCCAGCAACGCGTGGTTATCTAAATCTTCGGTTGAAATATGCTTACCTGAACGCAGCATGCTGTCTAGCGCAGGGAACAGTGGGTTCGCTATCGCTTTTACCAGTTTCTCTGGCATGTAATCATCAGTACTTGTTAATGACATTGGCTTGTACCTTTGCTCCGAAATCGTTGATTGCCTGCCAATCAGGCTGAATCGCCTGATAGTCAGACTCTGAGTAACCTAAGCGCACGGCTTGGTCGACAACAATTTTGGCTAAATCAAAATGGTGTGTGCGAGGGTGTGCCGCGAGATAGTCGCGTAACACAAGGCCAAGATCAATTGGCGTACCTTGCTGTTTGTGAGCTTTTAACATCTCTGCAATTCGGTCTGAAAGCAGATCATTCACTTGCTCAAATTCTTCATATTCTACGTCGATTGGCGCTTGTCCCATCACTTCGTCATCACGAAGCACCAGCGCTTCATCACGCAAATCGGTCAGCTTCTCGGCATCGGCGTAGGTCAATAACCAAGGTGCATCAAAGTAGTCGGTAACGGACTGACGCAAGCGTTGGCTAAAGGCACGGTTTTTATCCATATCAATCGCGGTACGGATAAACTTATGTACGTGACGGTCATAACCGATCCATAAGTCGATCGCCTGTTGGCCCCAACTTGTGATTCGATCAAGTTTCATTTGCAAGCCAAACAAGGTTTCGCCTACGAACTCGAGCTCATCGTCACCGTAAACAATTTCTTGAATATCGAGGATCTGTGTTTGCAGCTCATCGCCTGCCGCTTGCAAGGTGTCCTGCAATTCTTTCAGCGTGGCTGACGTTTCTGATAACAGAGCTTCACAATTGTTGATCGCCTCTCGCCAATCTTTATTGAGAAGGTCGGCAATTTGATGCTTAACGGTTTGCTGCTGCTCGTCCATCACACGCTGGTTTAAATCGATCTGATCGAAGATTTCACCGACTGAATACTTGAGCACGCCGTAAACGTTCTTTCTCCAGTGCCCCGGCGTTCCACCTTTCTGCGCCGCTTCAATGGCTTTTGCCATCTCATCGGCCACCATAGAAAGCTGGATAGACAGTTTTAATTTAGAGAACTGACGATGACGTAAGTAATAATCTGAGATACCAATCGCCAAAGGAGATAAGCGATAAATGCTTGCACCATCGGTAATTTCGCTGGTAAAGCGGCTAATCAACTTCTGTTTAACCAGCTCATTGATGGCATTATTGGCACGAAACGCAGACGCTTCGCCAGTATCTTCAAACAGTCGAGTGACAATGGTAAATGCATCGTGCAATTCACCCTCACCTAACTCTTCATCGAACCTTTCATTGCTAAGTACTGCTATGGCAATCAAAAATGCTAAGCGCTCTGGCGGCAAGTTTAATGAAAAATCATGCTGCTTGACCCAGCCCACCAATTCATCAATTGGCTGCTCTTCGGCAGTTTGAGTCATTTCACTCATTGTGGTTCCTGTTACTGTTCTTCGTCATATCGAACATGATAGATATAAACATGATGGATTATGAACATAATAGATATAACGCCTATTTCTTGATGACGCGGGCTTCTTACGATGGCATAGCGCGTATTATGGTTCTTTTACCACATTCATCGTTGCTATTGCGCAGGTTTTTGAGCCCAAACGTGAATATAACGGCCTAGCGACAGATATGGCTCTTGGCGGCATAGCTGTTTTTCTAGTTCCAATACATCTTCAAATTGGTAATCGCCCATGTACTCCATATTACCTATGTAGTCACTAAAGGAGCGAATGCCTGATTTACCACAGATTTCTAGACCAGCGTCTTCTATCCATTGGTAAACCTCTTCCGGCTTCAAGCCTTGTTGCGGTTGCAGCTTAAACCGTTTTCGATGTGGCATCCCATTAAGTACATGAGGAATGTTGCCACAAATCACATTTTTCAGGACTAACCCGTGGTGGTTATAAAACATTATCGAGGCTACGCCACCCGGTTTAACTTGATCCAACAATAAATCAAGCGCCTCTTTAGGATCGGCTAACCACTCCATGACGGCATGAAACATCACAAAATCGACTTTCTCATCGAGATGTTCTGCCACTTTCTGTACCGGAGAATGGATAAAGCGATACTGCTCTAGCAACCCCGCTTCAGAGATCCCTTGTTGCGCAAGCTTAAGCATCTCAGAAGAGAGATCACACAAAGAAATCTTATGTCCAAGCGCGGCAATTTTTTGTGACATTTGTGCAAGACCGCCACCAGCATCAAGCACCTGCAGCGGAGAATCTGAGTGTTCAAATTTGCTCAAAGCTTGCTCTAAATCTTCCCATACGATGATCTGACGGATCTCTCCTTTGTCAGAGCCGTAAATATTTTTTGCAAATTTGTGGGCGATATCGTCGAAATTACGGTCTTCAGTCACGGCTACTTGAGTTATTATGTTCTATCGTGCCTGCTATTCTCTCACAGGAATTCCAGGAATAAAGAGGCGATGTCTCTTTTTACTACTAAGTGATGTTTTTTCGGACTATTCGGATATGTTTGAGCTGAAAAAAGTAGTGTCTTCGTTACTGATGCCACTGCCAGCAATGTTAATTCTCGCTTTTCTGGGTTTAGCCCTAGTGATGTTTACTACCAAAAGGAAGACAGGTTGTCTGATGACTCTTTCAGCCCTTATTGGTATTTTCCTTATCGCTTTCCAGCCAGTTTCTAGCCAACTTTTAATGCCAATGGAAAGGCAACACACAGCATTCTTGCCCGTCGATGAAACCGTGGATTACGTCATGGTTCTTGGCAGCGGCCACGTAGTCGACGACCAAATCCCCCCCACTTCCGAACTCAGCCGGACAGGACTAATGCGATTAAGTGAAGGGATTCGTATTCTACGTCTTTATCCAGGAGCCAAGTTGATTTTGTCTGGCTACGGCGCTGGCACGGAAGTGAGCAATGCGAGAACAATGGCTAAGGTTGCTTTAGCTCTAGGCGTGGCAAAGCCGGATATCATTCTACTTGAGACGGCTCAAGACACGTGGGAAGAAGCTCGCCAAGCTTCTGCATTCGTAAAAAACAAAAAAATGATATTAGTGACTTCAGCAAGTCATATGACGCGTGCGTTAAAGGAGTTCAACGCAGCAGGTATCAGCCCATTGCCAGCACCCACCAACTATCTGGCTCAAAAAGGCATTATAGAACCTTGGAATAAGTACATGCCTAAGGCTATCTATCTTGAACAGACAGAGCGCTACTGGTATGAAACGATGGGGTTAGCTTGGCAAGGCCTGCGCGACTGGTTAGATAGCAGTGCCAACCACGTTGATGATCCAATGATGATACCTGCCAACCCGATCCTGCTCGATGATAACAGCGAAGTTTCTGCGGCTCTGCCACAATAAATGACATGGCCGATATCGTGATGTTGCGAAAAGTTGTAACGGCGCCGCCAAGGTAGTAATAGATACAGCCATAAAAGGTGCTGTAGAGACGAATACAAAGCAGCAAGACAAGTAAAAAAGCCGAGACTTGATACATGTCTCGGCTTTTTTAATCTGGTTAATACGTAGCAATGAGAACGAAGGGATTAGTCCCCCGCAAACATATAACCTTCGCCATGAACCGTAACAAAAATTTGAGGATTCTTAGGGTCAAACTCCATCTTGGCACGCATACGACGAATCAGCACATCGATGGTTCGATCATTCGGAGCCTCTACTCGATGGCTGATCATATTCAGAATACGTTCGCGACTTAATACTTGGTTAGGATAAGAAGACAAAGCCACCAACAGTTCATATTCAGCTTTAGTCAGCTTCACTGGCTCGCCGTTTTTGCTTAGCGCACGACGAGGAATATCAAATGTCCAATCACCGAAACGAACCACAGACTCGTCTGATGTTTCTTCTACAGCGTCTGCTGCCGTTTTACGAGCGGCAGAAATGCGCCAAAGTAGATTTTTTACTCGAACGAGTAATTCGCGAAGTTCGAAAGGTTTAGTCACATAATCATCTGCGCCCATTTCAAGGCCAACAATTTTGTCGATGCTATCCGTGCGTCCAGTAACCAAAATAATCCCGATGTCAGATTGACTGCGTAATTTGCGCGTTAGCATCAATCCATCTTCGCCTGGCAAGTTGATGTCGAGCATAACGAGGTCAACACTGTTTTCTTCTAACACGTTTCTCATTTGAGCGCCGCTTTCAGCTTCACTCACGGTGTAACCCTCATTCTGAAAATATCCAACCAGTTTACTGCGGGTTACCACATCATCTTCTACGACCAATACGTGATAGCTCATCTACACCACTTTTCTTATTTAATAGTTTCAGCGAACATTCTATTCATAAATAGTAACAATTCTAGTCGCCCAATAGATAAAAGCCAGAAACATGATTTTTTTTTGATACAAGACAATCTTAAGCCTTGCTATTTATCGCCCATCACAATTCAATATAGGCATAACGACTCAATCAGGATCCATTAAATGAAAGACACGAAAGCGTTCAACGAGCAAAGAGCTGAAATATACTGGTTGCTATCAAGCTTATTCGCTAAAGAACTCACTCAACAAGAACTCGATCACTACCACTCTGTTGAAATTCGTTCTTTCCTAACCGGTTTAGGCGAAAATGAAATACTCAAGCCCGCAATTGATCGCTTAGTCGATGCACTAAACCGTCTACAAACACGTGAAGATGCTCAACTAGAACTGTCCGCAGACTTTTGCGATCTTTTCTTAAAGACAGATAAATACGGCGCGCTGCCTTACGCTTCTATGTATATCGGCGAAACTGGCCTATTGAATGATAAGCCAGCAAAAGAGATGGAAGCGATCATGGCTAAGTACAACTTAGTCGTAAACCAAGATCTAAAAGAGCCCGCCGATCACATCGCAATTGAACTCGATTTTCTTGGTAACTTGATCATTCGATCCAACGAAACCGAGCTTGAACAAGAATTAGAAAACGCATTCACCGTTCAACTGCAGTTTATTGAGCAACAACTGCTAACTTGGATACCGAAATTCAACGCAAAATGTCACGATGTAGACTCGTTTGGTTTCTATGCTTCAGTGTCATCTCTACTCGTTGCATTTTGTCAGTTAGAGACTCAATATTTAGTGGGCGAATGATTCTAATTGATAAATTAATCAGAAAATAATAAATTCAACAGAATGTGATAATTGCCCCAGAAATGGGGTGAATTTGATTGCTCGCAATTCCTAGTCAGTCTAGAATTGTGAGCGCAAACGATAAAATGAAACATTCACGAAATGCTATGCTTAACTTAGCTTGATGCATTTCGGTGTTAAAACCAGCCGCTAACATAGCGGTTTTTTGTTTTTTAGCACTTTAATACCCAAAAGAGCCTTACAAATTTTAGCTCTTAGTTAGGTTGCTTAACGGCTACTGCATTCCGTTCTTTGGAAAGTAGCTTCTAATAGGATAAAACCATGGCCACGATAAAAGATGTTGCTCGCTTAGCCGGCGTATCAACCACCACCGTTTCTCACGTGATCAATAAAACACGTTTTGTTGCGGAAACCACTCAAGAAAAAGTAAACAAAGCCGTAGACGAACTTAATTATGCGCCAAGCGCTGTTGCTCGTAGCTTGAAATGTAATTCAACACGTACCATTGGCATGCTGGTGACCCAATCAACCAATCTGTTCTTCTCTGAAGTTATCGATGGTGTGGAGAGCTACTGCTATCGTCAAGGTTACACTTTGATTCTGTGTAACACGGGTGGCATCTATGAGAAACAACGTGACTACATCCGAATGCTTGCTGAGAAACGTGTTGATGGCATTTTAGTGATGTGTTCAGATCTAACGGAAGATCTAAGAGGCATGCTAGACCGCCACGCAAACATCCCAAAAGTGATTATGGACTGGGGTCCTGAAAGCTCTCAAGCTGACAAAATCATTGATAACTCAGAAGAAGGCGGTTACCTAGCGACCAAATACCTAATTGAACGCGGTCACTCAAAGATTGCTTGTTTAAGTGGCCACTTAGACAAAGCAGCGTGTATAGAACGCATTTCGGGGTACAAACGTGCATTAGGTGAAGCGAATATCGCTACGGATGAGCGTCTAATTATTGAAGGTAACTTCGAATGTGATACCGCTGTACTTGCTGCCGAGCAAATCCTTCAAATGGAAGAGCGACCAACAGCGGTATTCTGCTTTAACGATACCATGGCGCTTGGTTTAATGAGTCGCTTACAACAAGAAGGCATTCGCATTCCTGAAGATATCTCGGTTATCGGTTACGACAATATTGAACTGGCTGAGTACTTCTCTCCACCGTTAACCACGGTCCACCAACCTAAACGTCGTGTTGGAAAAAATGCATTCGAAATATTGTTAGAAAGAATCAAAGATAAAGATCACGAGAAACGAGTGTTCGAAATGCACCCTGAGATTGTTGAACGAAGCACAGTTAAAACATTAAATTAATCCGCCAATTGAGTTTACTTTCATCAAGCGCACCTGTTAGGTGCGCTTTTTTATCAACAACAAATATGCGAGCGGATTCATCCTGCACGAATAATTTACTGAACTAAGATCACATTTTTAATAATAACTGTGAACTTAGTTCAACAAAAACCTTATCCTATTTCAATGAGTCACGCACAGGGCAAACCACTTGAAAGAGTGGGACGCAAAACTTCCGACCTAAACCACTCGTTGGTATGGTAGCGGGGTTACCGATGGCAAAAATGCAGCAAAGACTAACAGTCGTTAGTAACCTACTGCATATTGACAATTTAATTGTAACATTTTGCTAGCCTCTCGGACCTGCTTATTTGGTGGCGTACTTCAAATACACCGAGATAAATAACATGGATAAACCGATACTCAAGGACTCAATGAAGTTATTTGAGCCCTTAGGAAAAATTAAATCACGCTCGATGTTTGGTGGATTCGGTCTTTTTGCTGATGATACTATGTTTGCTCTGGTAGTAAACAACGAGTTACATATAAGAGCGAATAAATGTACAACAAAACAATTCGAACAACAAGGATTTCAACCGTACGTCTATAAAAAACGGGGGTTCCCTGTCGTTACCAAATATTTCGCTTTACCTGAAGACTGGTGGCAAGACCAAGAGGCAATCTTAGCGCTTGCGAACACGTCTCTCGGTTTCGCAAAAGAAGAGAAAGCTGAACAGTCTTCAGCTAAACCTACTCGACTCAAAGACCTACCTAACCTTCGACTCGCGACTGAGCGCATGTTGAAAAAGGCAGGGATCGATTCTGTAGAACGTTTATACGAATCTGGCTCTGTAAACGCATTTAATGCCATTAAGGAATCTTTTGCGTCGTCTGTTAGTATCGAACTGCTTTGGGCACTAGAAGGCGCGATCAATGGCACACATTGGTCGGTTGTACCACAACAGCGTCGAGAAGAGCTTATCAACCGTGTTAATTAGCTTTATTAGCACAAAGCTCATACCACTAAGCCGCATTTTTGCGGCTTTTTTTATATCTGCTGAAAGTTAATCTATGCTTTGCCTGTCTATCTATACTAATGGTATGCGTTAAAAATTTTGAGGAAAGATCAATGAGTAAGAAAATGATATTGGGTATTATTTTGGTCGTCACAATCGTACTATTAGGTGTGAATTTTGGTCAGTACCTAACGCTCGAAAATGCCAAGGCACAACAAGCTGTATTGAATGACTACATTGAAAGTCACTTTATTAAGGCTGCGGCTATTTATTTTGTCTCGTATGTGATGATTACCGCTTTCTCGATTCCCGGGGCAGCCGTGGTCACTCTGCTAGGAGCAGCTTTATTCGGTTTTTGGAACAGCTTACTTTTAGTCTCTTTCGCGAGTGCTATTGGCGCAACCTTAGCTTTTCTAAGCAGCCGATTTTTACTCCGAGATTGGATTCAAAATAAATTTGGCGACAAGTTAGCTACCATCAATCAGGGCGTAGAAAAAGACGGGGCATTTTATTTATTCTCACTGCGTCTGATCCCCGTTTTTCCTTTTTTTCTCATTAACCTTTTAATGGGCTTAACCCCGATCTCCGTTACTCGGTATTACATTACCAGTCAATTAGGGATGCTTCCGGGCACCGCGGTATTTTTGAATGCAGGTACTCAGTTAGCCGAAATTGATTCTCTTTCTAGTATCGTATCCCCTTCTGTACTATTGTCATTTGCGTTGTTGGGTATATTCCCAATCGTTGCAAAATGGTTAATTGGTAAATTTCGCTCAGCACCTGTGACAGAATAAGGTTTAGTTAAAATGAAATTTTTTAGCGCATCCAACCCAACAGAAGCCCATATTATTTGTGGGCTATTAGAAAGTGAAAATATCGCCTGTGAAGTCCGTGGAGATGGCTTATTTGGTTTAAAAGGGGAAATACCATTTACCGAGGATACCGACCCCTATGTTTGGCTCTATGAACCCAATCAGGCCGATAAGGCGCGCGTTGTTGTCAATGAATACCAGAAGCAACAAGACTCCATTATCTATGAAGAATGGCGTTGTAGGGAATGCCATGAAATCAATGAAGCACAATTCGGATCTTGCTGGCAATGCGGTGCTGCTTCACCTGAATAACAAATTTGAAGTTTATACAAAGCAATTCAGTCTCCCTCCTCTAAAATAATGGGAAGCTAAAAAAACGGGAAGCTAATTTTAGCTTCCCGTTTTGCATGTTATTCGAGTCAGTGACCATCATCATGTCACTGACTTATCGCTCATTGAGCGATTACTGGATCTGCTTTTGAATAAATGCGATAGAACGTTGGTTGAATTCTTCTGGGTTTTCAACGTTACACACGTGCCCGCAATTCGCGATTTCCACCAACTCACTCGACTCGTGCGCTTCCACCATTTCTTTAACTGGTTTAATAAACATGTAATCATGCTCTCCCATCAAATAGAGAGTTGGAATAGGTAACTCCCTATCTTTGAAGTATTTCATCAGCGGGTTAACGTCGGCCGTTAGGATAAACCAGCGCTTGAACTCTTTTTGACACAGTTTTTTGGCTTCACGGATAAACAGGTGGCGCGATTCTCTCTGGCTTTTTTGCGGCATAACCACGTAAGCAAAGAGGCTGTAGAGCCACATATAAGGGATAATATGTTTACTTAAATTACCAAGTTTAACCAACACCTGTGAACGAGCGTTGAGTTTAGTCACAGCGCCACCCAACACCATTGACCGTACACGTCCAACGGATAATTCGGCAATATTGCGAATGATAATTGTCCCCAAAGACATGCCAACAAAATGGGCCGAACGAATTTTCAGATGATCAAGAACTTTAAGAATATCGAGCGTTACTGCTTTGAACGTATAGCGATTGGATATCAGACCTTTAAGGATATTGTCTGACTTGCCATGCCCGCGAAGGTCAATCAAAAGCAAATTAAAGTGTTGTTTATAGGCTTTGATCTGTTTGAACCAGATGGAAGAGCTCCCTCCTGCACCATGTACAAACACTACCCATTCATCACTCGTAGGATGCGTAAAGGTTTTATGAAATAATAAACTCTCTGACATATCTATCGCTTTAGTTATTAAAATTAGGGCTTGCCCTATCATAAGGCGTGAGTCAAGGGTATCACGCTAAGAGGCAAGTTAAGTAATAATAGTGTCAATCTTGGTACCTTTCGGTACTCACACCCAACACCAAAGTATAGGTCTACTTGTGGTTATCTTTATCAAACTTATACAGGTGGTCAAATAATAAAAAAGCATCCTATATAAGGATGCCTTTAAGATAGTCAAATGACCGTGAATAATCGTTCTAAGACACAGTTCTATCGCTCAAACTGATTACTACAACTGAGCTCAAGCACTAGAGCGCTGTATAATACATAGCAAGGTACTCTCTCGCCGCATCTTCCCAGCAAAAATCTTGCTGCATTGCATAAAGCTGAACTCGTCTAATTTCAGATGGATTCTGTGAGTAAAGCAATAGAGAGCGGTGCAATACCTCTAACAGCGCTTGAGGTGTTGGCCTGTCAAACGCAAAGCCTGTCGCTTGTTCAGGATCTTGGTCATAATCATTGACACTGTCTTTCAAACCACCCACAGAGCGGACGATAGGCAGGGTTCCATAAGCCATGCTATAAATTTGATTTAAACCACAAGGTTCAAACTCAGAAGGCATTAAAAAGAAATCAGAACCCGCTTCAACCAAATGAGCTAACTCATTGTTGTAAGCCTCAACAAACGAGAATTTTTCCGAGTGAAGGGCCGACAGCTCTTTCAGTCGACTCGACAAAACAGGATCACCAGTCCCCACTACCACAATCTGAAGCTCATTTTTCAAGAACTGCTCGATGATAGGCAATAAGTAATGGACCCCTTTTTGATTGGTCAGGCGACAAACCATGCCATAAACCGCACAATCCTTCTCTGGTAAGCCGACATCTTGCTGCAGCTTTTGCTTACAAGCGGCTTTACCACGAGCCATACTTTGTTTGGTTGCTTTGTACTTGCGAGGAAGAAAAGCATCGATTTCGGGATTCCATGCTCCGTAATCACAACCATTTAAGATGCCGAACAGATCAGCAGAGCGGTGTTGAAATTCTGCCGCCATACCATGGCTGCCTAACTCCGTTTTCAGCTCTTCAGCATAGGTTGGGCTCACGGCGTTCACTTTATCGGCAGACAACACACCAGCTTTTAGCATCGTCACATGAGTATCACTCACCGCAGCTTGTGGCACATTATAACTATGCATCTCTGGCAAGCACTGTAACTCATCATAAGAGAACACGCCTTTGAAGACCGCATTATGAATCGAAATTACGCTGCGTGTTTTGTTAAAAAAATCATGGTGTTGATAACGTGATTTAAGCAGGAAAGGCACAAAGCCTGTATGCCAATCATTCGCATGAACAATATCTGGTTGAAAACCAAGTTTTGGAAGCATATCGAGACATGCAGCACTGAAGAAAGAAAAACGCTCTCCATTATCCGCATAAGCTTGGTTATTTTCTGCGTACATTTCAGGACGATCAAAATATTTAGCACACTCAATACCAAATACTTGAACACCTTCAACACTCAGTTTCTTGACCTGATACGCAGTATGAGGCCAGTGTTCCAATTCAGTCGCTAAAATAACGTCAGCCGACTCGACATTCGGAATATTTCGGTAAGCGGGTATGGCCACTCGAACGTCCTGTTCGAGTGTTTGTAACGCTTTAGGCAGTGCCTTGGCTACATCAGCCAAGCCACCACTTTTAATCAAGCCTTCAACTTCAGACGCTACAAAAAGTACCGAGAGAGCCTTAGTAACCAACTCGTGCTCCTTTAGGAATCACAACTACACCGTCTTCAGAAACGTGGTAGTGCTTTTTGTCTTCTTTGAGGTTTACGCCAATTTGCGTACCCGGTGCGATGTCTGCATCTTTATCAACAATAACACGACGAAGCACACAACCCTCGCCCACTTTAACATCACCTAACAAGATACTCTCGCTAATGTCACACGCTGAAGCGATATTGCTGCGGAAGCCTAGTACACACTTCTCGATACGGGAACCACGCACGTAGCTACCATTACAGACTAAGCTATCAATGATCTGCACTCGACCATTGGCTGAATCCGTAAACGTCGCAGGCGGTAATGGCGGGTAGTAGGTGTGCAATGGCCATTTGCGATTGTAGAGCGAGAATGGCGCATCTTTCTCAAGAAGATCCATATGAGCCTGCCAATACGCATCAATCGTACCTACATCGCGCCAGTAAACTTCTTCTTTTTCACCGGTAATACGGTTAGTGCTGAAATCGTAAACAAACACATCACCACGTGGGAACATGTTTGGAATAATATCTTTTCCGAAATCATGAGAAGAGCCTGGCTTGTCGGCATCTTCTGTTAATTCAGCAAACAGCTCTTTTGCTTCAAATACGTAGTTACCCATAGAAACAAGTGCTGATTCAGGGTCACCCGGGATTGATTTAGGGTTAGCAGGCTTCTCTTCAAAGCCAATCATACGACCTTCAGCATCGACTTCGATAACACCGAACTCTGATGCTTCAGCAAGTGGCATACGCAAAGCAGAAACCGTTAACGCTGCCTTCTTCTCTTTATGGAAATCAAGCATCTGTTTGATGTCCATTTTATAGATATGGTCAGAACCAAAAATACACACTTGATCCGGTTCTTCTAACTCCATAAAGCCCATATTTTGGTAGATAGCATCTGCCGTGCCTTCATACCAACGCTTCCCTTTACGCATTTGTGCAGGGATAGGGTCAATAAAACGATCTGTTATTCCACTGATATTCCAGCCTTTTTTCATATGGTGGAACAGTGATTGTGACTTAAACTGGGTTAATACGTAGATCTTCATCAGATCAGCATTAACAAAGTTATTCAAAGCGAAGTCAATTAAGCGGTAGCTACCACCGAAAGGAACCGAGGGTTTGCTGCGAGATTCGGTTAAAGGTCTTAAGCGAGAGCCTTCACCACCAGCAAGAATCATTCCCAATACACCAGCCATTTTATTCTCCATATATTTATAGCTTGTCGATGTCAGTGCTCGTTAGAGGTATATCCTCAGGGGGATGAGCACCAACACTTATTTCGAAACTTAGGAATATTCATTCACATACAGTGACGATACCCTAAGCCTAACGTTGTTATACGTGCACTATTCTTTGCACTTGGTTTTATATACATTATCGACTTTCCTGCCGATTTCAATTTTTAATACGCTATTCTGTGCTATGCAAGTTGGTTACTTTTCGAAGACTTAAAGTAGCTCACATTACATCATTTGAACAAAACATTACATTAACACCCAGCACACATTAGGCATACAACTAAACTGTGTTCTGTGAGTTACAATACTTAAATTAAGTTACATGACAATTACAGCCTTGTAAGATATATACCACTATTTTAACATGTTATTTTACACCTTAAATTAAGTTGATTTCAAGTAATAAAACATCACATCACCGTGTTGCATATTTAATCATATTAAATCGAGTAGGAGGAGGCCTCACGGCCTCCGTCCTCTCACACCACCGTACAAGCGTGGGTCGCATACGGCGGTTC